>JACPDT010000250.1 GCA_016183865.1 Armatimonadota bacterium
CCCCGCCGCGGCCTTCTCTGGCGATCTCCTTAAGGCCCGAGCCATCGGCCTGGAGCACGCAAAGATACCGCTGGGACTGTTTCTTGTCCCAAAGGATCACGGCGAGACGATCTCCGTGAGGAGACCACCTGGGGCATCGAATCCATGTCCTCGGACGCAGTATCTCCAGTTTTTTTTGAGTTTTCAGATTAACGAGAATCAAAGCCTGATCGTCGGCGCCAGGGTTCACTGTCATGTCCACTACGCACGCAAGCGTTTTTCCGTCAGGGCTCAAGGCGGGCTCCGTTCCTTTGAGGAGCCTGATGGGCTTTGCTCCCTCCGAAGGGCGCCAGGAAATCCAGAATTCCGGCTCTTGCCGGAATGACGCACGTTGGACGCACGCCAGAGACGATGTGGACTTCCCAGATTGTGCGTTTGATCGCATCTGCCCGCACAGGAGCATCGCCAGGAGCAGTACGGCGCCGACGATGATGCCGGTGCGCGCAGTGTGCGGAATCTTCTCTATTGTCATTTCTCCCCTCCCTGGCCCCGGGTCTTGCAGAAACACCCGGTTGCAGATGAAATTCGTGAAGCTCGTGAATACCCCCTCTGCCGGCATCAGCTCGGAAGACCTGCGGGCTTCGTAAAAACACCTGCTGAGCCGGCGCCGACTCCAAAAGGCTAAAAAGTTACTGTCGAGGGTATGCCGGCGGCTTCCGGGGCTATCCGAAGGATAAAATCCCTTGTCAGGCGCTTGGTAGGTCCCTGGTACTTGGCAGTTGAAAACCACCTTCTGTCTGCTGCACCCAGAAAGTCTCGAAGGATGGGTGATATCTGCTGAACCTCGTTGCGATTCACTGGGAACTTGATGGGGTTCTCATAGGAAACCCGACCGTTCAAGGTATAAAATCCGGAAACGAAACCTGTTTTCGTACCCCATATATCGGTTTTGCCGGGAGTGAACAGGTACAGGGCGACAGTGGTTTCTCCCTCAGCAAGGGTTGTTACTGCCAGGGGAAAATAAAGATTCTTGCTCTTGAACCGGTACATAATCGGCTCGATGGATTTTTTCTCGGTGCCAAGCTCGATGATATCGAAGACAAAATATTGATACCCGCGGTTCAGGTAGTCGGTTACCATCGGGCGCAGTTTCTTCACGTCATCTTCCCTGTACTGCATCTCGTTTTTTGTGTAGAACTTCTTAACCCAGTCTGTGAATCCGTCCATTCGTTTGACCTGGCCAATGGTTATGTCGTGGGCGCCGATTTTCTCATGGAAAACTACCTGCACCGCCGGTTCCGCCGCTGGACCGGAGCTCTTGGCGGGAGGCGTTCTCACATCCCTTCTCACTGCGTCCTCTCCATGGACACGCGGGCGGTGACGTTCGATAAGAGCAGCAACCTGCCAGAAGACTTCCTCACTTGATTTTTCGACCACGTCAGGCTTTGACGGGAGTGGCATGAACTCCAGTACTTTCGCCTTCTGTGAGGTATACTTATCAGTAGAGAGAATCAATAACTCATCACCATCTTTCCATGCGATAATTGCTTTTTGTCCGGCATCGTAAACGTCAATGTTCTCTTTCATGATGACGGGACGAAGCGGAAAACTGCCCCGGTCCGCACGGGCGACGGTGTACGCAGCCATAACAATTGCAGAAACCAGAACCGGCAGCGCAATGATTACCTGGAAATTCAGACGTCTCATAAAACATCTCCTGAAAAAATAGGGTGGGATAGGAAAATCGCTCCCCTTCGCCCGGTATTTTCGGCGGGTGAGAGGTGGATTCCTATCCGATTCTTGGGGTTTTGAGGGAAGCGTCGGCCGCGCCGTCCGTGGCGCCGCCTCCTCATTGCCATCTGCGAGCATCCAGGTCCCGAACCGCAATGCGCGGTAGCCCTTGAGCGGGAGAATAAGTGAACGGGACTCCATGTCACTCCCCTTGACCTCAAGGAGTTCCTGGGCTTCCACGGCCTTCACGTGGAGAACACGAGGCTATGGCTGGTGAAGAACAGGAAAATTCTGGAGAAATATGTCCTGAAATACCTGGAGACAGGGGGCTTCCCTAACCCAACTTTTCGAATTACGGCATAATTTCGTAGTGTAGCAAGTCCACCTTCATTGGTTGAACTCCAGCAAACCCTTGATATTATTGCTCTTTTTCAATCATTGGATCCTTTTCTGCTTTTGAAAAATAGTATGACATAACTATCTTTTTTATGTATCTCTTAATTTCACTTGCATGTTTTACGATATTGTGGTATAGTATGTCATAATGAGGTGATTTCGTGGCCAGCATCTCGAAAAAATGGGTCAAGGGACATTCATACTATTATGCCCGCGAGTGCCGGCGGGTCAACGGCAAGCCCAAAATCGTCTGGCAAAAGTATCTGGGCAAAATGGAAGACCTCCTCGATGCTGTAGAGCATCGAGCAACCCCAACACTTCCCGACGAGGTGGTCATTTCCCAGTTTGGCGCCGCGGCGGCTCTTTATGACCTGGCGTGCCGTTGGGATATGGCGAATATTATCGATGGCGCGGTGGACAAGAGAGGCCAGGGCCTCAGCGTGGGAAACTACATGCTTATCGCCGCCATCAACCGTTGCGTATGCCCTAAAAGCAAACGTCAAATCAGCGAGTGGTTTTCCGAAACGCCGCTGCGCCGATGGATTCCCACACCCGAGAACGCCCTGACCAATCAACGCTTCTGGGATAACATGGCCCTTCTTGATACCGACACCATCAGGGAAGCGGAACGGCATCTGACGGAGGCATTGATTCGGGAGTTTGAGGTGGATACTCGATGTTTGCTCTATGATACCACCAATTTCGCTACTTTCATTGACACGTTCAATGAGAAGAGCACCTTGGCCCAGCGGGGGAAAAGCAAGCAAGGGCGCAAGGACCTTCGAATCGTTGGCCTGGCCCTCCTGGTGTCCAGTGATTTCCATATCCCCCTTTTCCACGAGACATACCAG
>JACPDT010000019.1 GCA_016183865.1 Armatimonadota bacterium
ATCCGTGATCTTTTGGCCCAGGGAGTATATCCGGGCGGATCGAAGGCGAATCTTGAGTACCTGGCCCCTCTTGCCGAATCCAGCTCCGACGCCGATACGCTGAAGATCCTCTGTGATGCGCAAACCTCCGGCGGCCTCTTGATGGCCGTTCCCGTGGAGAAGGCGCAAGGGTTGCTCCAGGCCCTTCACGCAGAAGGCGTCAGAGATTCTGCCGTTGTGGGGAAAGTCTCCCTCAAAGGCACTGTACCCTTGCGGGTTACATAAGAAGAGGTCATCGGAAGATTCCGCGTCCCATTACGACCATTTCCTCAAGACGTATACGTTCAGGGGGGCTGAACGGTTATCTCAAGACGTTCTCGTAAGGGGGAATTTCCGTGAAGGGACTCAAGATCGGCCTTGTGGCATTCGTTCTTCTTCTGACATCGGTTGGGGCTTTTTCCAGGATTTTGCCCGATTCACTCCAGGAAGATGTTCAATCCTTTATCTCTCATCTGTCCGTGGATTCCCCCTCATCCTACGGGAATTTGCGGGTTTTTACGGTGGAATACAGAGGAAAAAAGCCGGACCAGAGTCCTGTCACAACTGATGAAGCCCTTCGAAAAGGCTGGCTGGTCGTGACGGAAGCGGCAAAGGAATCGGTCCCCACATTGGACGTGCAGAACCAGTCTTCAAGCTGGATTTTCATGATGTCCGGCGAGGTCCTGTTGGGTGGAAAACAGGACCGCATGTTGCGTGATGACACTTTGCTCCCCCCTCATTCCGGAAGAATCAGGGTAGCCGTGTTCTGTGTCGAACAAGGCAGATGGGCTCTGCGCTCCTCAGAATTCAAGAGTAAAGCCATGGTGTCCAATCCGGAGGTTCGTCAAATGGCAAGGGAGTCTCAGGATCAATCTGCCGTCTGGGGGAAGGTAGCAAAAATGAAAGAGGAAAACAGTGTGTCTTCCGGATCCGGGACCCTTGCTGATGTATATGAAGACAAAGGGGTTGAGTCCAGGACCCGAAAGTATATGGATGGGCTGGCCCGGGTCCCGTCCGTCAGGCGGAATGCCACAGGGGTTGTGGTCACCCTGGGAGATCGGATCCTGGGGGCGGACTTGTTCTCAGACCGAGTCCTTTTTGCCGAGCTGTGGACCAAGCTGCTTCGCTCCTATGCGCTCGAAGCCGGAACCTCCAGGGATTCGTGGGGCTCGATAGATGTGAATGATGTGGAGCGATTCCTGAAGAGAGCCTTAAGGGCCGGTGTGAGTCGCCAGAATACACCTGGAGAAGGCAGGCTTTTTTCGATTCGCTCCGGTGAGGTAACAGGCGGGGGCCTGGTCTATGAGGGGGAAATGGTGCATGTGGACCTCTTTCCCGCCACTGGTTTGCGTTATGAAAAGGGAGATCGAGACCGGAATCCCGAGCGCATGGCCCCTCCCCATATCAGACAGCAACAGAATATGCCAAATTAGCCGCAGTTTAGCCACTCGCGGCAATAGATTTATTCCCCCATTCGGGGGATTTTTGTTCCACCTAAAGACCGGCCGGAATCCACCTCCCGCGTGATGGTCTTTCCGCCTCACCGATGGTACTATGGGATGGGGGTGACGAGATGGCCAAGCGTATTCTGGTCGTGGAGGACGCGGAAGACATTCGGCAGATCCTGACTCTGGCGTTGGACCGGGCAGGATATCAGGTTTTCCCCACTGCCTCGGGGTTCGAAGGAATCGAGATCGCTTCCGGAGTTTCGCCTGATTTGATCCTCCTCGACCTCATGCTTCCCGACCTCGATGGCTTTCACGTGTGTCGTGCCCTTAAGTCCAATTCCCTCACCCGGGGCATCCCTGTATTCATGCTGACAGCCAGGTCCCAGCGGGGCGACCGTTTCTGGGGGCGCACAGTGGGAGCGGAGGAATATATTGCAAAACCTTTTGATCTGCCTGATCTCCTCAACTTGATCCGAAAGAAGGTAGGGTAGAACCATGAAATCGCAGGCCAGGGAAGTCGAGGTTCTGCTGCATCTGGCGGAAAATCTGGACAGGGAGTTGTTCTTTCTTACGGCGGACAAGGCCATTCTGGAGGGGACCTTTCCCCACGCGGAACCTGCAAGGGTGCGCGATTCCTTGAATGACGTCCTGAAAGGCCTCCTGGAATACCTGGTCATCGGGTTTCTCCACTGGAAGGACGGCTCCGGAGAGTTGTCTCTCCTCGTGGGAGGCCCTGTCTCACAGGATTTTCTGGAGCAATTCGCCCTCCACATCGTGAACGAAGCCGAGAAGGCCTTCGAATGTCGGATTCGTCCCGAGGATGTTTCCAGTACCGTTCCCCTGGATCTGACTCACTCGGTTGAGCGGTCATTTCCCGGATCTATCTGCAGCGTCCCTGTGCCGCTCCCCGACACCGGACAAGTACTTGTAGCCGTAGCTCACGACAAACCCGCCGCTCTTCCCGCGGATTCCTGCGAAATCCTTCGTCGGGCCGCTCCCAGTATCCGCATGGTCCTGGCTAATGCGGAATTGGCGCAGCGCATTCGCATTGAACGGGAAAACGTGAGAACACTGCTTCAAAGGGTAATCGAGACCCAGGAATGGGAGAAGAAACGCATAGCCGACCAGGTGCATGACAGCCTGGTTCAACCCCTGATCGGAATCCTTGCCGGACTTCGCTTTATTTCGCGAGGCTCCCGCAGAAAGTTCGCACAGCCCGACAAGCTGATGGGTGAAGCTCTGGAAGCCCTCAGCGCCTGCGTAACCCAGGGAAGACGCATGATTTTTGAGCTTCATCCTCCCCTTCTTGAGCAATTGGGCCTGGTACCGCTGATTCGCGAATATGTGGGTCATCTTTCGGGAGAGGAGTCTTTCACTGCTCATCTGTCTGTTCGCGGGAGCATCCGGCGTCTGTCCCCGATCATCGA
>JACPDT010000242.1 GCA_016183865.1 Armatimonadota bacterium
AGCCCCGCCGAGAGGCGCCGCTCATGCGGGTGTAATTTTGTTTCCCGCGGGAAGAGTCGGCTCCATCGTCCATACACCGAATGTTCACAAAACGCCGATACGGTCTTTCTATGCTTCTGCAGCCGGTTGACGGCTGATGGAATGTTTACCGAGATTCGGTCGCAGGGGGGTAAGTATGGATCGAGTTTTTGGTGGTCGTTTTCGTTCAACACTGCTCTTGAGGGAGCGGGAGGGTGTAGCCACCCTTCTCGGAACCGATTTGATGCAAGGCAGTGATGTTGTGATCAAGACGGTGCCCTCGTCCCATGTGTCGGGCGGCACCCAACTGCGCCTGGCCCACGAAGCGAGAATTCTGAATGAGGTGAGGTGCCCATTCCTGGCGCCTCTGCTCCACCATGGCAGCCAGGAAGGTCTGCTTTATTTCGTTACCCCATTTGTCTCAGGCACCACACTGGAGGAAAGACTCCGGACCGGGCCCCTTTCCGTTCGGGAAACCCTGACCGTGGGACGTTTTATCTGTGTGGCACTTCAGGAGGCTCATGGGCGGGGAGTGTTGCACCGGGACATAAAGCCAACGAATGTCATAATAGACAGAAACCCTCCATTGAACAGAGCCGTTTTGATTGATTTCGCATTCATACGGAGCGCCCGCGGCGAAGCCTCGATGCGGAAACAGCCCGTGAGTGTCGTGCAGTATATGTCTCCTGAGCAGGCCGGCCTGCTGGACTATGATGTGGGTGAGCGCTCGGACCTGTATTCCGTCGGGGCGCTCCTTTTCGAGTGCCTGGCCGGCCGGCCGCCGTTTGAGGGACAATGCGCGGCGGAAATCCTGAGGCAGCACCTGACGGCACGTCCTCCGGAGCTTCGGACTTTGGGAGTTCAGGTTCCGCTGGTGTTGAACATGGTTCTCCAGCGGTTGCTTCGAAAGGACCCGCGTGATCGTTACCAATCTGCAGGGGCATTGCTGGCGGATCTCATCGAAATCTCAGATGCCCTGGAACGAGGTGTGGCCGAACCGACGCTCATTCTGGGTCTTCATGATCGCTACAGAGTACTGAAAGAGCCGATCTTCGTCGGACGAAAGGCCGAGATTTCGACTCTCGATCGGGAGTTGGGAAATGCGCGCCGTGGTCGTGGAGGACTCGTTATCATAGAGTCAGAGTCGGGTGGCGGCAAGACAAGACTTCTGGAAGAGATGGCTCATCGGGGCGCCCGCAACGGGTTTTGGGTCCTGAGGGGACAGGGGGTGGACAAGACTGCTCAGCGACCCTTCCAGGTCCTGGACGGTGTGGTAAGGGAAATTGTTGCAGAGGCCAGTTTGCAACAGGGGTTTGCAGACAGACTCAAGGAGATCCTGGCAGATGAGCGGGACGCCTTGTGTGCTGCCCTCCCGGGGCTCGCTGAGGTCCTGAGCCCAGGATCATTGAGTTGCCCGGCGGGAACCGGCCCTGAGGCTCATCGCGAGGCTCGAAACCTGAGGGCTTTGGCGGCCATGCTTGCGACCGTGGGCTCGGAGGGCCAGCCGGCTCTCGTTCTTCTCGATGACTGTCAGTGGGCCGACGAAATGACCCTCAAGTTCATGAAATACTGGCAGCGGCTTCAAAGCCAGGGAGATGAGCAGAAACGGAACATCCTGCTGGTCGTTTCATTCCGTTCCGAGAATCTTCCGGACAACCATCCGTTTCGCACCATCCGGGCGAGCGTTCACATCTCCCTTCCCCCCCTGGAAGAAGACGATGTGCGAAGGCTGGCCGAATCCATGGCAGGCCCTCTGCCGGAAGAAGCCGTTCGAATCATTTGCTCCCTTTCCGAGGGAAGCCCGTTTATGGCTGCGGAAGTTCTCAGAGGACTGATGGAAACAGGGGGGATCGCGGCAGGGCCCTCGGGGTGGGTGGTGGCGCCGGAGGCCATGGGGGACATCCAGTCCTCCCGCCACGCGGCCCAGGTCCTGGCAAGACGCCTGGACCTCTTGAAGGACAATACCCTTGTCCTTCTTTCAGCAGGGGCGGTTCTGGGCAAGGAATTTGATCTGGATTCGGCGGCGGCATTGGCACGACAGTCTTCTTATGAAGCAATTTCGGCCCTGAACGAAGCCAGGCAAAGACACATCGTCTGGGCCGACGCAGAAGGAGCACGGTGCGTTTTCGTCCACGACAAGCTGCGGGAAACTCTGCTGGCACGTCTGCCGAACGATTACCAAAAAGCCCTTCATCTGCTTGCCGCGCTCAGCATCGAGGCCCGGGACAGGGATCGCGTTTTCGAGCTGGCCTACCACTTCGATGCAGCCGGTGAGTACGGGCGGGCTCGGTCATACGCACTGGAGGCGGCTGTCCGGGCCCGTAGTCAATTCGCGCTGGAGATTGCGGAACGACAGTATCGCATCGCGGAAAAGGGGGCAAGGGCAGAGGACTGTCCACGAAACGTCCGTTTTCGAATCGCCACAGGACTGGGAGAAGTGCTCGTATTGCGAGGCCGCTATGAGGAGGCTCGATCGCACTTCGAAAGGGCAGCTCCCCTCGCTTCCGGCAAGGTCGAGCAGGCCGGCACGGAGGGCAGGCTGGGAGAGTTGGCTCTGAAGAGAGGAGAAGTGAGAAAGGCGACACAAATCCTGGAAAATGCCCTTCGAATTCTAGGTCATTCCACCCCGGGAAACTCACTCAGTGTGGTGTTGCTTCTGGTCTGGGAGATCCTCACGCGGGGTCTGCGCATTCTCATCCCGCCCTTCCTTCCGGCATCCCGGAAATCGGATGAGGCAGGCGCCGGCCGCCTTGCCATTCGCCTTTATGGGCGTCTGATGTTCGCGTATTACAGCTCACGGGGCGCGAAAGAGGCGATCTGGGCCAGCCTGCGCATGATCAATATGGCGGAGCGATTCCCGCCGGGCCGCGAAATTGGACAGGCCTATTCCGTCCACGGACTAGCTATGTGCCTGGTTCCTCTTTTCAAGCTGGGCATCGCCAATGTGGAAAAAGGGCTGGCCCTTCACAAAAAAACAGGGGATCTTTGGGGGCAGGGGCAGTCACTGAGCCATTATGGGATCATTCTTCATTTCGCTTCAAAGTTCTCCCAGGGAGTCGAAAGGCTCACAGAAGCCGTGGACCTGCTGGATCGAACAGGGGACCGATGGGAGGCAAACACTGCCAGAAACCACAGGGCCCGCTGCCTTTATCGCCTCGGGGACCTCGCAAGAGCCGTGGAGGAAAGTCAAAAAGTCTACCATGCCGCGTTGGAGCTCGGAGAGATCCGCACGGCGAGCAACGCATTGGAGGTCTGGGCCAAGGCCGCCGCCGGCAGAATCCCGCCGGAGATGACTCAGGAGCTGCTGGAACGAAGCGCGGGCGACAATCAAGCGCAGAGGGCGGTCCTGCAAGCAGAAGGGGTTCGTCTTCTGACGGAGGGGGAGCCTGAAAAGGCGGCTCGCTCCTTTGAAGGGGCCCTGAGAACGGCAAAAAATGCGAACGAGTACAATGCGCCCATATTCGCCTGGATGGCCACGGCTCTCCGTGAGGAGATGGAGAGAACGTCCCCATTGGCCCCAAAGCGCCGGAAAGCTCTGTTTCGGGAGGCGCGTAATGTTGCAGGCAAGGCGCTTCGGATCGCCCGTCAGTATCAGAACAACCTGCCTCACGCTCTCAGGGAAAGCGCTCTCCTCGCAGCAGGGGACGGCAAAGAGGGTGAGGCAGTCCGGCTCTTTGACGAAGGACTCTCGGCTGCCGCACGGCAAGGGGCAAGATATGAGCATGCCTTGACGCTTGGGGCCAGGGGGCAGGTGGGACTCGCTCTCGGCTGGCCTGGCGCCCGGGAGGACATCGCCGCGGCCAGGGGTGTGCTGTTTGCGCTGGGTATTGACTTCGAGAGGGGGGAGAAAGATCTTCATGGCGCTCCTCTGGAACCGCAAACCCTTTCACGGCCATTCTCAGCACTTCTGGAGGCAGGTCGAAAAATCGCAGGCGCCCTTTCCAGGGAAGCTGTAATGAACGCAGTCGTGGATGCGGCGACCGCCCTTCTGCCCGTGGATCGGGTTCACCTCCTCGAAACCTCTCCTGGAGCGGAATCTGCCGAGCGGGAGCCCCTTCCCTGCGAAGTGAGTGGGGAATGCGATCAGGGAATTGTGCGACGGGCTCTCTCCACCTGCCGCCCTGCTTCCACATCCCTTTCACCCTATGGGGGTAACTCTGACGGTCTGCCGCTGTGCGGAGTCCGATCCGCCCTCTGTGCCCCGATTTCCTTCCGAGGGCGTCCTGACACCTGTTTCTACGTGACCCATCGCGACGTGGGCGGAGCTTTCGGGAAAGATGAGGAGGGAATCGCCGAATTCATAGCCGCCATAGCAGGTGCTGCCCTCGAGAATGCGGAGGGAGTTGAGACGATTGCCGACTCCCTTTCCCTGGCCAGACTCGTTCAAGAGCGTCTCTTGCAGCCGTCTTCCCTGCAGGTATCCATGGACCCCGGCCCACTGACCGCGACAGTAGACACCTTCAATGCTCCGAGCATGGAAGTAGGGGGCGACTTTTACAGGGTTTTCCCTGTTGGAGAATCGAAACTGTTCGTAGTCATAGGGGACGTTATCGGTAGAGGTGTCGCCTCCGCACTGGTCATGGCCATGACTCTGGCTCTTTTTGAAGAGGCCATTCGTCGCCAGCCGGCGCCGGCTCAGGTTCTCAAATGGGTGAACAGCCGAATCCACGCTTCCCTCAATGGGTCCCTCAATGCGTTCGTGACGGCCCTGGCGCTCCTGGTGGACTCGAAAGAGAGAACCTACCGTCTCGCCAGAGCAGGACATGAAAGGGCCTTCTTGCTCAGAGGCAACCGCTGCCTGGAAACACCCGGGCCGGGTGGCCTTCCCCTGGGAGTCTTCCCCGCGGAAACGTACGAGGAAGTCTCCCTTCCCCTGAAGCGGGGCGATCGCTTCCTCCTTTACACGGACGGCCTCATAGAGATGGAAAGAGAATCTGAATCGCCCCTGTCCCGACGATTTCTGCGGCGGCTTCTGGAGCATCTTCCCGCGGGAGGGGCGAAGGATCTCAACGGGGCTGTGGCCAACGTCTTTTCACGAAGCGGCGCCAGAACCCGGGACGATGTGACTTTTTTGAGCCTCGGCCTTGAGTGACCCCCACCTGTCCTCCCCCTCAGGGGAGGGGTCAGGTGGGGGGAGTTGTTCGGCAAACGAAGGGAGCCCGATACATATCGGGCTCCCTTCCTCCCTCCGACTTCACCGAACCGTGTTCTATGCGGCCTTGCGCCCTCCTATCGCCGGGCTTGCCGTTTGGCCGCCTCCGTGAAACCGGGTTTGATTGGCTTCCAAAAAATTCACTGCCAGTTGCTTCTCCTGCTCGTTTGTTTCCCCACTCAGCAAGATGGCTCTCGCGATTTCCGCGGCAAGAGGAGTCTTGTTTGCTTTCGCCTGGGCGGCTGCCTGCTGGAAAATGGGGCGAAGAACCGCTTTCCTCTCCGGAGGCAGGGCCTGAAGATATGACAGCATCTCCTGATCCGCCTCTTCAAGAGTCTTGTTCTGCGGAGTAAGGCCCTGGCCTGCCTGGACCCCCTGGGCGTCGGCAGGGTAGCTCGTGCCGAATTTCTTGTTATTTGCCTTGATGAAATCCGTGGCCAACTGCTTTTCCGCAGCCGATGTCTGAGGGCTGGAAAGAATCGCCTGACTCATCTCCACGGCAAGGGGTGTGCCGTTCTCCTCTGACCGCTTCTTTGCTTCCTGAAAGAGCTGTTTGAAGAATCGCTTTCTCTCGGGAGGAAGACTCGAAAGGTAGCGCTTCATCTGCTCATCCGCCTGCTCCACTGTCAGGTCGGACTGAATATCCGCCGTATCAGCAGTCGTCCCGATCCCGGATACATCCGAATCATCGCGGGCCAGGACGTTTCGCGGCAGCAAGTCGCTGTTGAACTGGAGGCCCTGTGAAAGGAAAAGTCCTGGATTTATGGCGCTCATTGCGCACCTCCTTCCGTCATTACAACTGTATTCACGCACACGACTTACGAGCAGGTCACGGATCTTCCGATTTGTTTCCGGCTTGTTGCCTGTCTGTTGCCATGAGGTGAAATTCCCAAAAAAATCAGGGGGGGAAGGAAGCCGATTTCCTCACTCGAATTCAACACTCGTTCATCCCTTAGTGTCTCGACTCACTCAGTATCCGGGAGGGCGAAATGACGAAACTCAACATGGAACAAGCTCCCACAACCGAAGGACCGTTGAAAATCTGCCTTGTCGCCACGTACCCGCCCAGGGAGTGCGGAATCGCCACATTCACCTGCGATTTGCACCATGCCGTCATCAGGAGTGAAGGAGTTCATTCTTTTGTCATTGCCGTGACGAGCCCTCTCAACCCAGGCCAGTACCCATCTGAAGTGGCTTTCGAGATTCGACAGAATCAGTTGAGAGACTATCGCCTTGCGGCGGAATATGTCAACTTCTCCGGCGCGCAGGTGGTTTGCCTCCAGCATGAATTCGGCATTTTCGGGGGGGCGGAAGGCCGCTATGTAACCGATTTTCTCAACAATCTGCGCCCACTTGTGGTGACGACGCTTCATACCGTCATGAGCGAGCCCGAGCGGGGGTATCGGGAGACACTGGTCCGCATCGCCGAAGTCTCGAGCCGGCTTGTCGTAATGAGCCGTGGCGCGGGCGAAATTCTTCGCTCCTCCTACGGGATCCCGGAAAGCAAGATCACCATGATCCATCACGGCGTTCCCGATGTGCCCTTCATTGACCCGAACTACCACAAGGACAAATTCGGAGTTGAAGGGCGGCTGGTTCTGCTCACATTCGGCCTGCTCAACCGAAACAAAGGGATCGAAACGGTATTGGAAGCATTGCCTGAGGTTGTGCGGCACCACCCGGAGGTAATCTATATAGTTCTTGGGGCTACGCACCCGGAAGTCAAGGCGCGCCACGGCGAAGAATACAGACTTTCCCTGGGGCGGCGGGTAAGGGAATTGAGACTGGAGGATCATGTCCTGTTTCATGATCGCTACGTGAGCTTCCAGGAGCTATGCGAATTCATCGGCGCCTGCGACATTTATGTCACCCCATACCGGTCCAGGGAGCAGATCGTGAGCGGAACACTGGCCTACAGCGTAGGAATGGGCAAGGCGGTGGTTTCAACTCCTTACTGTTATGCGGAGGAATTGCTCGAATCAGGCAGGGGAAAACTGGTGGATTTCGGCGACAGTTCAGGGATGGCTAGAATTCTAGTGGAACTGATGGAAAATGAGGCTCTGAGACATCAAATACGCAAATGCGCGTATGAATACGGTCGCCAGATGACCTGGAGGGAGGTAGGCGGGAAATATGTCGAGCTTTTTGGATGCCTGGTCAGTGGGGCGCCGGGCAAGACGACGACCAAACGACAGCCGACACGGTCCCGCTTCGACCTGCCTTCCATTAAGCTGGATCATTTGATCAAGCTTACGGACGACACGGGCATCATCCAGCATGCAGCCTACGGTGTTCCGGACCGGCGGACAGGCTACTCCACGGATGATGTCGGACGCGCCCTGGCGGCTGTTCTGGGATACCACCAGCAGTTCGCGGACAGCGCCGCGGCACCCCTTGCGACAAAATATCTGAGCTTCCTACAGCTTGCACAATTGCAGGATGGGCGGTTTCATAATTTTATGGACTATGGGCGCAATTTCACGGACAAAGTGGGGAGTGAGGACACACTGGGACGCGCTCTCTGGGGTCTCGGGGTGGCGGTGGCCCACGGACACAACGAAGGCGCCCGGGCCCTTGCCAGAGAAATGTTTGAGCGCTCGCTGGATCATCTTGAGCTTGAACATCCCCGTGCCGCGGCTTACGCAATCTGCGGTCTCCACGCCTTTCTCCGGAAATATGGAGGCGCCGCCCTGGTACGGCGCAAACTGGAGGACCTCGCAGACGGACTGGCCGGTCTTTTTGCCCGCAGCCGAACCGACGACTGGTCCTGGTTCGGGGAGGAGCTTACCTATGCCAATGCCAAGATACCTCAGGCCATGCTCCTCGCCTACCAGGTGACGGAAGAGGAGCGTTTCCTCTCCATCGGTCTGGAAACCCTGGACTTTCTCGTGACCGAGACTTTCAGGGGCGGATGCTTCGACTTCATAGGCAACAAGGGCTGGTGTCGCCGAGGGTGCGAACGGGCGATTTTCGACCAGCAGACCATAGAGGCAGGATATACGGCTGAGGCCTGCGTGACGGCGGCTGAGATCACTGGCGCTTCCCGCTATCTTGAGAAGGCAAGGGCTGCAGTCGAATGGTTTCTGGGAAGAAACAGGCTTGCGGCCCCTCTCTACGATCTCGCCACAGGAGCGTGCGCGGACGGCTTCGGCCCCCAGGGACCAAGCATGAACCAGGGGGCGGAATCGGTCATTTGCTGCATCCTGGGCCTGCTGGCGGTCTCACGGCAGAGTGAGAAGAGACTCGAAGAAAAAAATACCGTTTTTCTCGGACATTTCAGGTAGTCAGGAGTCAGAATGCGGGAGTCAGAATGAGGACGTCAGCGACGAGATTTGCTTAAAGAGGTCAGCAAGCTGTTGGAGGCCTATTTGTTCTGAATTCTGACTCCTGCATGCTGTCTACCTGAGTAGTTACGAAATCAGACACTGATGATGGAGGAGGTACGTGTAAATGGGAAACTACCGCTTCAGGGAGCTGTTCCAACGCTCTGAACGGAATCCGATCTTGACGGCCGGTGACTGGCCGTACCCGGCCAACAGCGTCTTTAATGCAGGCGCCACTCTTCTGGACGACGGCGAAACGCTGCTTCTGGTCAGGGTGGAAGACCGCCGCGGCATTTCTCACCTGACCGCGGCCAGAAGCACCGATGGCATAACCGATTGGCGCATTGATCCGCAACCGACTCTGCTCCCCGACCCCGAGAAGCATCCTGAGGAGGTGTGGGGCATTGAAGATCCGAGAATCACGTGGGTGGACGAGCTCCAGCAATTCGCCATCGTCTATACCAGCTACTCAACCAGCGGCCCTCTGGTTTCCATGGCCATGACGCGCGATTTCCGCAAGTTCGAGAGAAAAGGGCTCGTGATGCCGCCTGAGGACAAGGACGCAGCCTTGCTGCCCCGGCGCTTCGGCGGGCGATGGGCTCTCGTGCACCGCCCCATCGCCAACTACCCTGCCAACAAGGCAAACATCTGGATCTCCTTTTCCCCTGATCTGAAGCACTGGGGCGACCATACGGTGGTTCTAGAGGCAAGAAGCGGAGGGTGGTGGGACGCCAACAAGGTCGGCCTTTCTCCGCAACCGATAGAAACTCCTGAAGGCTGGCTGATCGTTTACCATGGCGTCAGAACGACTCCCTCCGGCTGCCTGTATCGCCTGGGGCTCGCCCTCCTCGATCGGGAGGATCCGACTCGTGTGCTCTACCGCGGAGACGAATGGGTCTTCGGACCGGATCAACCCTATGAGCGCATTGGAGACGTGGGTGATGTCGTTTTTCCATGCGGGATGACCTGCGATCCGGAAACAGGCGATATACGCCTTTATTACGGCGCTGCGGACACGGCGATCGCGCTGGCGACCGCCAATATGAAGGATCTGCTGGACTGGCTCAAAACAAATGGATGAAGGGCGCTTGATGCTGTGCGAATAGGCATGCTGGCGCCCATCTCCTGGCGGGTGCCTCCAAGACACTATGGCCCATGGGAAAGGGTCGTGTCCCTTCTGACCGAAGGCCTGATCGAGCGCGGTGTGGATGTGACCCTTTTCGCAACAGCCGATTCGGTAACACGAGGGCGGCTCGTATCAACGTGTCCAAGGCCGTACTCGGAAGACTCGGGCCTGGATGCGAAGGTGTGGGAATGTCTTCACATATCCGAGATCTTCGAAAGAGCCGGTGAATTCGATGTGATCCACAATCAGTTCGATTTCCTTCCCCTCTCCTACAGCGGACTCGTGGAAACACCTGTGCTCACCACCATCCATGGCTTTTCCTCGGAGCGAATCCTTCCGGCTTATGAGAAGTACAATGGCCGCACATACTATGTTTCCATCAGCAATGCGGACCGCCACCCCCGGCTGGATTACATCGCCACCGTTTATCACGGAATTCCCCCTTCCGAGTTCGCCTTGCGCCGGGAGCCCGGCAACTACCTTCTCTTTTTTGGACGAATTCACAGGGACAAAGGTGCGGCGGAGGCCATCGAAACCGCAAAACGAACAGGACATCCCCTCATTCTCGCAGGGATCATACAGGACCAGGATTACTTCGACAGGGAAGTTTCGCCCCACCTGGATGGGGACAGAATCCGCTACATAGGCCCGGTGGGACCCGACTCAAGAGATCAAGTCCTGGGCGAAGCTCTGGCATTGCTTCACATCATCAATTTCGATGAACCCTTCGGCCTCAGCATGATCGAAGCCATGGCCTGCGGAACACCGGTCATCGCCAGAAGACGGGGCTCCATACCCGAAATCGTCAGGCACGGTGAGAACGGCTTCCTGATCGAGACGATTGACGAAGCGGTCACTGCCGTCAGCCGCATCGGTGAGTTGAGCCGCGAAGCTATCCGAAGATTTGCCGTGGAAAACTTCAGTCAGGACCGGATGGTTGACGGATATATGCGGGTTTATGAAGAGATTCTGAAAAAACGCTAGACGCGCCGGTGAACGAGATTCAGATTCGCCCTCCGCAGGGCAAGATACCGATGGATGGACTCCTCCAAACGATCATTATAACTTCTCACGTATCCCCCCATCTCCTCAGGAGAAACAGGAATCTCCTCCAGATACGGCAGCAGATCGCAGGCTTGCAAACGGTATCTGTCAAGCAATTGCAGAAATACATCCGATTCACCCATTTTGAGAAGGTAATGAAGATCAAACCCCTCAAGCTGCTGGATGAGCTTGCTCATTCTTGACCCCAGAAAATAATCGAGGTCGGTGCTGCATGCGACTGGACTCATGTTGCTTCCCCCCATGCCCCGGCGTGTCTCTATAGGTATATACCCCAAATGTCGCCCGCTCAATCTTGACGCTGTAGTACTAATCAATGGGAGCGGGGCAGAAACTGCGTCTTCGGCAGCGGCCGCACTCCTCTCCGCACCAGGCCCGATCGAAGATTCGGCTCAGCTCCTCCACCAGGGGTGGAAGATCGGTCCAGAATCCCAGCTCAAAGTTCCTCTTGTCCTTTCCTTTCACCCCCATTCCGGCGCCTGTAAAATTTGCGCTCCCACTGTATGCCGCTTTTCCATCCACCACAACCATCTTGAAGTGAACCCTGGGACAGACCAGCATCTCCATGCCGCCATCCAGGAGGTTCCGGCAACGCCGGAGGGACTCCTGAAAGGGACGGGAAGGAACCCCTGAGTGAATGAGGCGTATTTCCACTCCGGATGAAGCGAGCGCATCGAAGACCTCAAGGATGGGAAGATAGCGTCGGCCTCTCTTGATATGCAAATCCTTGAGGTTTGCTGTGGCGATCCAAATCCTCCTGGAGGCCAGGAGGATCCCATTCACCACCACTTCTTCATAAATCTCCTCATTGCGAGGCAGTCGAAAACCGATCTTCCCCTCATCCGGGGCATGGAAAAGGCTCTCACTGTCCATAAACAGGACTTCCGCAGAATAGAATCAGCCTCCTTGCGGTTGGGAGCGATTGCAGTGTTTTTTATATCATATTTTGACGACTATAACAACGAACATGATAGAAGAAGGAGGCGGTCTTTGCCGAAGAGAAATCAGCAGCAGATTTCATTAAGGAGGTTTTCTTTTCTTGATCAACCGGTTGTTTCTTTCGACCACACTCTCCGCACTTCTCTTTATCCTCTTGTCTATTGTTCCATTTGCGGCTCTTTCCGCCCCAGAGGATCTCACGGCAGAGAAAACCGTTCTGGAAAACGGCCTGACGGTGATCACTAGGGAAAAGCACAGCAGGCCCATCGTATCGGTCCACCTGTTTTGCAGGACAGGTCCCATCTATGAAAATGAGAAGAATCTGGGGATCTCGCACTTTTATGAGCATCTCTTCTTCAAGGGAACCCCACGGCGAAGCGCCCTTCAAATGAAACGGGAGATAGACAGCAAGGGCGGGGAGCTGAATGCGGCTACATATAAGGACTTTACACAGTTTTACATCAATATCACGAACGACTATCTGGACGACGCCCTTGACCTGATCTCAGATGCCCTGATCCATGCCACTTCAGAGTCTCAGGAAATGGAAAAAGAAAGAAAAGTCGTCCTTGAGGAAATCGGCCTCAATGAGGAAAGCCCACAAAGCATCATGACCAACCTCTTCTATCAGACCGCCTTCAAGCAGCACCCTTACAGCAAACCCATCTACGGAACTCCGGAAACGATAAAGGGAATCACGAGAGAAGAGGTCCTCGCATTCAAGAACCGCTTCTATGTGGCCCCGAACCTGACTCTGGTGGTTGCGGGAGATTTCAAGACAAAGCCCACTCTGGAAAAAATCAGGCGATACTTCGCCGATGTTCCATCAAAGAAGGTGGATACCCCCGCGGTCCCGATCGAGCCGGCCCAGCAGGATGTCAGGCGTCATGTGGAGGAAATGAACATCAACCGGTCATACTTCATGTTGGGGTTTCCTGTGGCAGGCATGAAGGACAGAGATGACATCTATCCTTTGGATGTACTCACTTTTCTCCTCGGACAGGGCCGCGGATCACGCCTGAATACCCAGATCAAAGAGAAGCAAGGGCTTGCCTGGACCATTGCGGCCGATTTTCTGACCCAGCGATTCCCGGGGACCCTGGAGGTCATTGCGACCTTCGACCAGGAGAAAATGGCGCCTCTGGAGGCTGCCGTCCTCTCCGAGATCCGTAAGGTAAGAGCCGGAGAGATCAGCGATCGGGAGCTGGAACGAGCAAAAACCCTTTTGGAAACAACGTACACTTTCGGCAACGAGACATTGCAGGGGCAGGCCTCCACACTCGGATTCTACGAGGCCATCGGCAACTACGCTTTTGCCCTTGACTACGTGGAGCGGATTCGCCGCACCACGAAAGAAGATGTTGTAAGAGTGGCCAATAAGTATCTGAAGGACAACACTTATTCAATCATCATTCTGAAACCCAAGGCAAAGAAAACGGGCGGGGTCAACGCTGATCACTGATCACCCGAAACAGAGAAAGGGGCTTTACGTGTTCAACAGGACGTTTCGATTGTTTCTTGCAGCGATTCTTTGGTGCGCGATACTGACGGCACCCCTTTTCGCTCTCCCCCAGATCGGGAATGCGCCCGTTACCCGGGTGGTCCTGGACAACGGTCTGGTCATCATCGTGGAGGAAGACCATTCCGCGGACATCGTCACTACGGACATATTCGTCAAGGCAGGGCAGGTCAAGGAGGACCAGGTCAACACGGGGATTACATATTTTCTCCAGAACCTGCTCCTGAAAGGCACCACAACAAGAAGCGCCGATGATCTGGTCCAGGAGATGGAATCGGTGGGCGGGATTCTGGACGTCAGGGCCGGGCCCGACGCATCCGAATGTTTTGCCGTCACAACAGGGAAACACTTTGCAAAAGGTCTCGATCTGCTTGCCGATATTGTGAAAAACGCAAAACTGGCCCCTGAGGAAGTCGAAAAGATGCGTCAGGAGATTCTGAAGCGCGTGGAAAGCTCGAAAGAAGACTCCTACACGACCTTGTACCAGATATTTCTGCAGCATTTTTATTCTCTTCACCCGTACAGACACCCGGCCATCGGGTACGAGCGGACCATCCGCAAGATTACGAGGCAAATGATCCTTGACTATTATCAGAGTTACTACGTCCCCAACAATATGGTCATCTCAGTGGTTGGAAACGTGTCCGCCCCTCAAGCGACAGCCGAAATCTCCCAGCGGTTCAAAGACATGAAATCCAAGGGATTTGTCCCTGTGTCGGTGTTTTCGGAGCCTGTGTCGAGAGAATCCCAGGAGCTTTCCTTCTATGGTCAAAACAAGATCGCCTGGATACTCTGGGGTTGTGCGGCCCCTGGAGTAAAGTCCACCGACTTCCCTGTCATGAAAATCCTGGATGTTTTTCTGGGCTCGGGCATGAGCTCCCGTGTGTGGCTTGAGCTCAGGGAGAGAAGAGGGCTGGCCTATCAGCTCGGATCCGTTTTCCCGAAACTGATGGGTCCCAGTCATTTTCTCATTTACATTGCCACCAATCAGGAGAATGCCGAAGAGTGCAAAAAGGCCCTCATCGCCGAAATTGATCGCTTCAGAAAAAAAGGAGTCTCCCAGGAAGAATTGGATTCCGCGAAACGAACGGTCATCGGCCAGTACCTTCTGTCTGCGGAAACATCGAGGTCTCGCGCCTATGAGTCGGGCTGGGCGGAAATCTACGGGTTCAGCTCCGCTTATGAGCAGGATTTCCTTCGAAAGGTCTCCCAGGTGACGATTGAAGATGTGAAACGAGCGGCAGGTCGCTATCTGGACACACCTCTCATACTTTACGCGAGGTGACATTTCAAGGGTTCAGGGGTCGGGGCCGAGCCAATACTCCCTGATACTTGAACCCCGACCCCTGACCCCCCTAAATTCTATGCTTACTCAAGGAACCGTTCTCCAGAATCGTTACAGGGTCACCCGCCTCATCGGCCAGGGGGGCATGAGCGCCATCTACCTCTGCGATGACCTTCACCTTGTGGGTAAGGTATGGGCCCTCAAGCAGAGCACGGCCCAATTCGATGACCCTAAGGACGAGCAGGCCGCTGTTCAGATGTTCCGCACCGAAGCGGTTACACTGGCCCACCTTGAGCACCCCAGCCTTCCCAAAGTCATTGATTACTTCTCCACAAAGAACTACCACTATCTTGTGATGGAATTCGTGGAAGGAGAAGACCTCGGCAAGGTCATCCGGAACACGCAGGGGTTTCTTTCCGAAAGGCAGATCA
>JACPDT010000249.1 GCA_016183865.1 Armatimonadota bacterium
AAACGAAGGCAGTTGGGAACAACGTCGTTTTTATACTGCTGATTTCATGGAGCAACCGCCTGAATCAATTGCCGAGCGGTTCATAGCCCTATTGTCGAAAGACAATATTGCTTCGGGGAGTGCAGTAAAGAATGCTGAGGACCTATATCAGAGCCGCCAGAAGAAAGCTGTCCTGAGAGATGCTTTGCCTAAAGCTTGGCACAAACTGATCAGCGATCCGGACGATCTCTTGGTAGACCTCTTGAT
Organism: Armatimonadota bacterium; assembly: GCA_016183865.1. GTDB lineage: Bacteria > Vulcanimicrobiota > JACPDT01 > JACPDT01 > JACPDT01 > JACPDT01. The sequence continues at coordinate 247 of JACPDT010000249.1, forward strand.
AGAAACCACTGAAAAACTTTCAGGGTTTCGTCCGGAAGTAGAGGATGTTGCGAAATTCTTATATGGCGTTTCCCATCCTGTAGACTTGGTTTCCCGAACCCCACGGCCGACCGCACCGCCACCGGTGTACCAGACCCCAAACCTGAGAGTCGCTGCACCTTCCACCGATGGCTACACTAACAAACAGATTGTAGCTTGTACGCTTCTTGGAAGAACACACCATCCCCGCAATTGGAGAGACCTTATAGTCACCGTCTCTGAAGAGATGTATCGAAGTCACCCTGCGGAGTTTGATCGTGCACTCAGGCTTCGCGGTTCAAAAATGGCGTACTTCAGTCTGCGTGGTAATGAGTTGAGCCAACCCTCACGAATACTCGATTCAAAATACTTCGTAGAGACAAAGCTGAACTCAAATTCAATAGTGAGGCGGTGCCACGAGCTACTGTCACTATTCGGATATGCGGATAGCGACCTTAGCATTGAGGCCAGGTAGAAAAGAGCACGAGCTAACAACTCGTTGGAGCCGATCGCTTACGCTCCGGCTCAACTCGAGCGTTCGGCGCAAAGGTGATTGATGATTGAACGATCGCGAGAAACAGTGATCACAGCAGCGCGAGAAATCGCGACTCGCTTGGGCGTGGACACTTTGCGTCGGGAGGATTTCTTTAGGGAATCGGACTTTACCCAGGATCAGGTGAACCGGCTGTTCCCAGATGACGGCTGGCGGGGCGTGCTGGAGGGGCGGGGCTTCGGGTCGCCTTCCAGAACGTGCCAACTCCAGACGAAGCGCTCCTGGCGGATTTCCACCGCGTCGTCAAAGAGTTAGGGCGGATTCCGACGGGCATTCAGTACGACTTTCGCGGTAAGTTCTCGTTCGCAGTTTATAAGAAGCGCTTCAGTGGCATCCAGGGCACTCTCACGCGATACCGCGATTGGCTTGAGCAGAGTGATCCGGATGCGCCGGAATTGCAGTTGGTCCAGATCAAGTCCAAGCATGAGATCGTCACTCAGCCCCCCGCTGTTCGCATCAGTGTTGGCTCACAACAGTGGGCGAAGGGGTCGGGGATCGTTTTCGGTGCCCCGATCAGCTTCCGGGGCCTCCGACACGCTCCGACCAATGAGCAAGGGGTTGTATACCTGTTCGGCATGGTCAGTTCTGAGCTTGGCCTGATCGTCGAGGCGGTGCAGTCGGCATACCCGGACTGCGAGGCCAAACGATGCGTCGATAGCAGACAGAATCGATGGCAGCGGGTTCGCATCGAGTTCGAGTTCTACAGTAGCAACTTCAAGGACCACGGTCACGACCCCGGTAGGTGCGACATGATTGTGTGCTGGGAGCACGACTGGCCCGAATGTCCGCTTGAAGTCATCGAGCTTCGTTCAGTCATCGACAGTTTGGAGGGGTAGCGCCGAACAAACGCTTGCAGGCGGATTGGCCTTCCGCTACGCTCCAGGCCAACCGCTGAAGCGTCGCGTTCTCCCTTCGCTCCGCTCAGGGAGAACGCGGGGCTGAGCCGGTGCCACTTCCCTCCGCTCCGCTACGGGAGAACCAGGGGCACGAAACCGACCGCTTCGCGGCGGCTCAGCCCCGCGTTGGGCCCCAGAAAAACAGTGAGGTAACTATGGCCATTTGGTTCTGGTACGCAGTTCTGGCGGCGGTGCTCTACGGGGCGCACCAAATCTTCACGCGCCTTGCTTCCGAACACATCGGCGATGGCGTCGGGGGCTTCGTCGTGGAAGGCGTCGCTACGCTAACCATTCTTGCCTACCTGGGAGTGCTCTGGTTCTCTGGTCGCTGGGAACAGAAGTTCACTTGGGTGGGCTTTAACTACTCCGCACTCACCGGCATTTGCGTCGGTGCTGGCACGGTTGCGTTCTTCCTCCTATTCCAGCGCGGCGGGCCTCTTTCGGCGGTTCCCGCAATCCTCGCGGGCGGCGCTGCGATCATGGCTGTGGCGGGCATCGTATTCTTTCACGAGCCGGCTTCGTGGCAGCGCATGCTTGGCGTCGTGCTGGCGCTTTCCGGTTTGTTTCTGCTTCGGCTATAGGCTGTGGCCCAACAAGGCGTTCCAGACCGGCGTCCCAGCCGCGCTTCGCGCGTCTGGGACGCCGCTGAACTCAGACGTTAGGCGGGTGGGGACTTATCAAGCTCGAAGGCGTCCTGAAGCTCCCGAATTTTTGCTTTGAGCTTCTCCAATTGACTTTCAGACAGGGCTCGCTTGGGGGAATTCTCGGGCAATTCTCGTATTTCTTGTTCCGCCCGGGCCATGAGCTTCACAATTTCAAGATATGCCCTGATTTCTTTGGAGGCGAACTTTCTTGAAGCGCCTTTGAGGCAGGCTTCCCACCCAGTATCTTTCTCAAAGAGCGGGGCTTTCCTTGAATGGTCCCTCGCATGCATCGTCATGTCCACAGCATTTGAGGGGGCCCAGATGGAAAGCCCTGTCGAGTCTTCCATTCCGATTCCGGTATGCTGCTCGGCGATGACGGCCTTCGCAAGAGCCGTTTCAACCGCCTGCGCATCCGCCTTAAGCGGCTCGGGAACGTCGGGGTCCTTCTGCAAGCTCTTCACAATGTGTCCCAAATCTCTCAGGGCGCCGTAATCGTAATCCATCTCAGGCATGTTGGGGGAGGAAGAATAACTCTTTGTCCTGCTGAAATTTCTAAAAATGATGTGATCCGGCACTCCGAGGTGCTTCCAGTCCTCAAGAAGCTTCCTCCAGGCAGAAACGACGTCGCCTATGAGGGATGAATCCACGGCAGCAAGAGTTCCGAATAGTTCATTGGACAGACGCCTGAGGACAGGCTCATCCTTCAGCAAATCTCCTTTCTTTCTGTAGAACTCCACATAGTCGCGGCCGAACCTCCTGGAGTCGAACTCTTCCCCTGAGGCGAGATGTTGCTGAAGTCCAGACAGTACTTCCGGCCAGTCGGAAAAAACGGTCGGACTGGCCGACATTTCCGAGGCGACGATCGTGTGGGCACACCCCTTGATCTGATGGAGCGCTTCCAGGTTTCCCATGTAACAGGAGTTGAACACAAGCGCATCTATCTTGTCGTTCTCCACACTCGCCCTCTGTCCGTACCGCGTCCCTGCCTTCAGTGCCTTCTCAAGCTCAGCCGGCGACATCTTTAGAGATCCGCTCCAGGCTCCGCCGTGCCCCATAAGAACAACGATGTAGTGCTTTGCAGGGTAATTCTTCATCCCCCAGGAGAGAAAATCCCCAAGAGCATAGGGGCGCATCATGTTGACGCTTCGGCCCAGATCCTTGACTACGGGAGAATGGAAAACATTCCTTTCCGAGTTTGCGTCCTTGAATTGCTGGAGGGCAGCGGAGCATTCGGTCTTCCACTTCGCGAATCTTGGGCCTTCGGGATCCTTGAAAATATCCTGGTAGCCCAGCTCATCCGCCTTCCTGTATTCCGCCTCGGCTTCTGCGCTTCTCCCCCCTGCCTTGTGTATTTCTCCCATGAAAAAATGAAATATGGGGTTATCGGAATGTTTCTCCACGATTTTCGTCCACTGCTCCACGGAGATATCAGGGGCCGTCTTTTCTCCCTTGATGACGTAGTATCGCCTCACCCCGCTCCAGTCCCTGTCAATTCCGTCTGTGATGCCTTTCGGATGGACTTCGGCCTGAGGGACTCTCCCCAACTGGGCCACAATATTCATTTCCCCTGTTGAGCCCAGGTTTTCCAGCGACAGAAGTGCCCGTGCCTGGCTGGGTTCCAGGTCAGGATACTGCCCGTTCATGTAGAAAAGAACAGTAAGCTCTTTTTCTTTACTGTCCGCAGAGGAAGAGATCCGGACGGTGTCCGCGGGCTCCTTCGAACTCTTCCCTTTGCCGACGTCCACCGGGGCGCGGTCTTGTCCTATATTCCGAATATCTCTGCCTGAATTCAGGGAGCTTGCGGCCTTTCCCAGACTGTTCATGTTTCGCCGGTCCTCTCACGTCCTGTTGAGATTATCATATAATGTGGAGACGTGACATTCAAGTTCCAAGTGCGTGCCGATTGGATCCCCCGTGGAACTTGATTGTCACCTGCTTTTCCGGTTCTGAACGACTGTTACTGCCGCTCCAAGATTTTGACTTTTTCCTTCAGCACCTTCAGGAGTGTGTCAACAGTTTTCAGATGGGTGCGGAAGGCAAGGCAGGCAAAACGTAAGGTGAATTTGCCGTTGAGTAAAGTGGATGAGATGAATACTCTTCCATCGGCAACCACCTCATCAAGCAGCTTTTTGTTGAAAGTGTCGGCACGACCTTTTCTTGGAAGATAGCGATAAACTACCACAGATAATTCGGGTTCAAGTTGGCTCTCAAATCCAAGTTTTTGAATTTCCGCATGAAAATATTTTGCAAGAAGGAGCTTTTCTTCCAGGCAGGTGCGGAATGGTTCTATGCCATGCAGTTTGAGCGGAAGCCATAAGCGAAGACCTCTGAAGTGTTTGGTCAGCTCAGGCGATAGGTCGGCAGGGGAGAGCTCTTCGGTATGGGAAAGCGTGTCCTGCATGTAATTTGCCTGATAGAAATGCGAGGCATTGAGGAATTTTCTCTCCTTGACCAGCAATACCCCCAGCCCGTATGGCAGGAACAAGCCCTTGTGCGGATCTATCACCAGGGAATCGGATTTTTCCATTCCCGAAAGTTTCTTCTTGCCTTCATCCGTTAAGATAAAGAATCCTCCATAAGCTGCGTCAATATGATACCAGGTCCTGTGTTTCCTGGCGATGTCGCCAATTTCAGAGAGCGGGTCAATGGCGCCCACATCGGTTGTTCCGGCTGATGCGATCACCAGGAACGGGTTCAATTTGTTTTTTCTGTCAAGCTGGATCTGTCTTTCAAGAGCTGAAGGGATGATTCTATACTTTTCATCAAGCGGCAGACAACGGAGAACGCACTCCTTCAGTCCCGCGATACGGATAGCCTTATCCACCGAATGATGCACCTGTTTTGACAGATAGATCACCGAACGTTCAATATCTTTTGCGCTGATGTTCATGGCATCACGGGCGGTGACAATTCCCATCAGGTTGGCAAGGCTTCCTCCTGTGGTGAGGTTTCCTGCAGCGGTTTTCGGGTAACCCGCAACCTTGCTCATCCAGGCGATCAGCATATTTTCCATGCGCACTGCCCCGGGACCGGCAAAGAAAACTCCTGCATAGCGGTTGAAAATATCCGCCATGTAATCAGCCAGGGAAGAAAAATAGATCCCTCCTCCGGGAATGTAGCCGAGATGTCCGCCTGATGCTGGATTCAGGCCAGGAAAGTCAACATTTTCCCTGAGTAGTCCTAAGGCATCGTCAATAGGTATGCCTTTTTCTCCGATCGGTGAGTCGAGAATTCCTGCGCCTTTATCGAGAGTTACGTTGTAGGCCTTAAGTTTTTCAATGCTCTTAAGGAATTCCTCGGTGTAAGAAATAACTTTTTTGCGGACTTCCTTTCGCTCACGAGGCGATGGCTCCAGCAAACGAGAGATTTTTTCCAGGTCAAGAATTTTTTTGCGCATATCCTGAGCCCTTCCATGGGCGCAGGGTATTTCGCATTTCACTGAGAAGAATCCTGGAAAATTCTGAAAAAAAATAGTAGAGGTGCAGGTATGGAAGCAAAAATATGGAGCGACATGTTTCATCTCGGGCTGCCGTTGCTCGAAAAGATCGCCAGACCTATCATAGTGTACCTGTTTCTGGTGGTGGGTCTGAGACTTGCAGGAAAGCGGGAGCTGGCTCAGCTCAATCCGTTCGATCTGATCGTGCTTTTGACTCTTTCCAACACGGTTCAGAATGCCATCATCGGCGAGGATAATTCCGTCACAGGAGGATTAATCGGCGCAGCAACCCTCCTTCTTGTCAATTACCTGGTTGTTCGTTTCCTTTACGGGCACGAGAACCTGGAGCATCTGGTCGAAGGCGACCCTGACACCTTGATTCTGAAAGGCAAGCCGATCAAGGCAAACCTGAAGAAGGAGCTGATCACCCTCGCTGAGCTTGAGACGGCAGCGCACAAGCAAGGTTTCGCGTCTCTCGAAGAGATCGAGCGAGCTGTCCTTGAGCCTGGCGGGACAATATCATTCATCGGCGCAAAACCTGCACCGGAGCTGTCGCGTCACGAAGAAGTCTTGGCCAGGCTGGACGAGATGGCGCAGGAGCTAAGATCTCTCAAAACAACTCTCAATCCACAGGGCACGTAGCAAGACCCACGCCGCGCAGCTCTGCAGTGAAGTCGTGGAGACCGAATGCTCTCGCTCTCCTCAAAACGCCGGCCTTTGACGGGGTCGTCTTTGTGCCGGAGGACGCCGTCTCCAGCGTCGCCCCTCATAGTTACATTTGACCTGGCGCCTGTGACTTCTAAACGCTATCATTTGCATCTGAAGCGATTAATGAGTCTGATTGCTTCAAGGAGAAGCGTATGAGATATATATGGCAGTCCAAATCCTGGCCGAAATTTAAGTGGGACAGCAATGCTCTTCTGCCCCTTCTGGGGCAGGCGAGGCTTGCGCAAGGCAATCTCCTGGGGTCTGTCAGACGCCTTGGCTTCAAATTCGGCGAGGAGGCGCAGACAGATATTCTTGCGGAAGAAGCGGTTAAGACTGCAGCAATCGAAGGGGAACGCCTGAGTCCCCAAATGGTGCGTTCATCGGTTGCCAGGCACTTGGGACTGCGTCAAGCCAGACTGATTTCAGCCACCAGGTCTGTGGATGGTTTGGTTGAGGTAATCCTGGATGCTACGCAAAAATACTATGAACCTCTTTCTGCGGACAGGTTGAAAGGGTGGCATGCCGCGCTTTTTCCGTCCGGCTATTCGGGCCTTCACAAAATCCGAGTCGGCCAGTGGCAAGGAGAAGAGCCGATGAGGGTAGTTTCCGGGCCAGTGGGAAAGGAGAAGATTCATTTTGAAGCACCTCCAGTAGAAACGGTGGAGGTCGAAATGCAGCGGTTTTTGCGCTGGTGGGAATCAAGCCGAAAGGCCACGGACGGCGTCTTGCGCGCAGGCCTTGCGCATTTTTATTTCGTCGCCATCCATCCCTTTGAGGACGGCAATGGACGTATAGCCCGAGCTTTGACGGATATGGCTCTTGCGCAGGACGAGAAACTCCATATCCGTTACTACAGCCTTTCTTCCCAGATCATGGAAGAAAGAAGCGAGTACTACAGTATTCTAGAAAAATGCTCCAGGAGCGATAGCATGAATGTGACCGAATGGCTCGTCTGGTTCTTGGAATATTTCGGGCTTGCCATTCATAGAACCGATAAGATCGTCGGGAATGTCCTGGCTAAAGCGGACTTCTGGCAGGAGCATGCACATACTGAACTCAATGAGCGTCAAAGGAAAATCCTGAACCGTATGTTGGACGCGGGTCCCGGTGATTTAGAAGGAGGGTTGACGACGCGCAAATATGTTGGCCTGACTAAAGCGAGCCGCGCCACGGCGTTTCGCGAGATCTCGGACATGATCGCCAAGCGGGTATTGCGGCAATTGCCAGGCAAGGGCCGCAGCGTCCGATACGATTTGATCCGGCCGGAGAGTAGCCGATGGCATTACATCCGTGCTTGAAACCTGTTTTAAGGTATGCTATAATCTACCTGTGACAGTAGTCAGTTCTTCGGGGAGGGATGACTGTGGGTCAACAAAAACAAAGAAGCTAGTGGGAGCGTAACTGGAAATGGGTTCTACTTTGCGCCTCTTTAGCTGTTTTCCTTACAGTGGTCCTTGTTGGGGCGATCCTGGGAGGGGTGCAAGGTTTCATACGGAGCACTCCGTTGTACAAGGAGGGCTGGGCCAAGGCCAAAGCCGATGCAAGGGTACGGGCAGAGCTTGGGGAGCCTCTCAAAGAAGGTTGGTGGGCATCTGTATCCCTGCGGGGAGCGCCGGAGAATACTGTCAAGCTGCGCATACCAATCTCCGGACCCAGGGGATCGGGAACTGTCTATTGCATATCCACCGACCGTGGCGGCGAGCCGCGTATCTCCACCATTGATGTGGAAATAGCGGGAAAAGGCCTCAGGTTCTGCCTCCTCGAAAGCCACGATGAACACATAGAACAGGCCTCGGGGGAACACGTCCCCGGAGAGGTTGTTGAGAGAAACCGCCTTCGTGAGCAGGCACTGAGCCTTCTCCGGAATCAAAAATTCGGCGAACTTGAGAAACTGGCAGAAAAACTCAGGTCCACCCGATCAAAATTTCCTTCTGGCCGCTCGAAGCTACTGGTCTTCTATTACACACTCAGCTCAAAAGACGCACTGAAGCTGGGGGCGCCTGGAAGCGCTCTGGGAATATTCGAGGAATGGCTGAAGGCTTACCCTGAATCCCTGACAGCCAGGGGAGATTCTTACATTGACTGGGCCTGGGCTGCCAGGGGTGGCGGCTATGGCGATACCGTTTCTGAAGAAGGCTGGAGGTTCTTTAACGAGCGAATTGAGCTGACCCGGAAAAGCCTCGAAGAGGCCGAGAAGTATGGCAGAGATCCCTGCCTCTATATGTTCCTTATGACTGTGGCCAGGGCGAAATCCCTGCCGCGGGAGGAGTGCGAGGCAGCTTTTCGCAAAGCGACAGCCCTGGATCCGGATTTCTATGGATCATACATGAAGATGGCTGAGTACCTTCTGCCCAGGTGGCACGGCGGTCCGGGTGAGTTTGAGCGATTTGCGGAGTCGGCGACAGACATGACGCGATCCCGGATGGGGGAATCCATGTATGCCGTCATTGCAAATGCGATGCAGTCTATGTACGGTGAAAATTTCTTCTCTGAAACCGCCATCTCGTGGAGCAGGGTTGACAAGGGTTTTCGCGATCTGGAGAAACGCCGCCCTGATTCCGAGATAGTCCTGAACATGCACGCACACATGGCCTGTATAGCCAAAGATCGAAAGACCGCAAGGCAGCTCTTCCTGAAGATAGGTGAAGCGTGTGATGCCGATCAATGGGAAGGAAGAGCCAACTTCGATGCCTGGAAGCGCTGGGCGGGCCATTAGCCGCATTTTCAGAAAGACTCAAGAATGAAGAGCCACAGCGGAGCAATTTGGAACATAGCAGGAACGAGCAACGGTTGCCTGCCTGCAGTTATGCTTGTATTGCTCTTGGCAGCGGCCTTTGTCGCATATGTTTGGCTTGCAATCTGGAGGGCGGAACCCCGGGGCAAACCGGAAATCCGTCAGGAATACTGGAAGAAAGTTCCGGATGGAGTGGCGCCGGAGAGAGACAAGGACTGTGGGACACTGACGAGCCTGTCCGAACTTTGAGCACGTGGATTTCTCGCAGGAAGAACTGCAATACGCCTTTCATCGTCGCATAGTGTTGGCGGATCTCTACCCCGAAAACTACATAGTCTTTGGGATCTTGAAAAAAGATCCGCACGCCCTCGGACGGTGCCATTTTGTAAAAACCAAAATAATGCACCTTCGATTCGTGAGGTTTGTATACGAAGAAGAGTTGAGCCCGCAAGAGCTCGAACTTTATCGCGAGAAGCACCTGAAATGACAGGAGGCTCGATGTTCGGGAAGTTCACGCTTTGGTCGTGAGAGTGGGAAAGAATGTCAAATTTCTGGCAATGGCACGGTACCTGGTTTTCTAAGACATCGGGCGTAATCCTATTCTTTTCCTTCTTGCTGGCGTGCTTCACAGGCACGTTTAAGCCCAATGCCCATGAATTAAGCCTTCAAGCGGCGGCCAGAAGTTCAAGTTCTTCCGCCCAGTTGAGCCATTCTTGACCATCGCCCGGTTTCTTCACTCCGTAACT
>JACPDT010000252.1 GCA_016183865.1 Armatimonadota bacterium
ATATTGACCTCGAATCCGGCGGCAAGCTCAGGGCTTCCGATGAAATGGGTATGGAGATCCACCATAATTCGGAATCCTGGAGGGATATCTCTCCAGAAAACCAACGAGTTCCTGCATCCCTCCGACGCCAGGGGTTTGTAGCCGCCTTGAATCAACACCCCTTCCGCGACCGGCACATTTTCGGTCTTGATGAGGAAATCCAGATCTTCACTGGGCCTAGGCGCTTGAGCCGGGTAAAGATGCGCCAGAGTCGGCCCCTTAAGGGCGATGAGGGGAATGTCTGTTTTGCTGAAAAGGGAAAGAACTCGCGAAAATTCCTGATATAGCAGAATGTGGCGGGCCAGCATATTTCGCGACTCCTGTTCCAGCTTGCGCCGAAAGGGCGCAGGGGTGTTCAAGGGTATTCCCAGGTTCTTCATGTTATGGTGCAGGAGAGGGACAAGGCCCTCGGAACATGCAGCATCAAACAGATCGTCCCATCGAGAAAAGGTTTCCACAAGTCCTTTGCCTTCAAGCAGGTGGGAACGGGGAGGGGCTGGGGGAGGGTGATTCGCAGTTTGCTCTTCAAGCGATTCACGGGAAAGGCACTGGAGAAGCGCAAAGGGATCAGGGCTCAGCGGACGGAAAAGCCGGCCCGCGAGTGCATTCAGCGTCTTCCACGGCTCTCGCCCCAGGTCAAACCGAAAGGGACCGCGGGAAAGGGCCGCGACCTTTCCCAGAATGTTCTCATACCTTGCGGCAGGGTCGGTAGTTCTGTGGGCATCCCCTTTGGTCACGAAGATTCGAGCTTCCCGATCCATATAAACAACTCTGTGAATAAAGAGTTTCTTTTCCCTGACAAATGCCACAATATCCCCCATGGAGAGGGACTCAGGCGATGCCGGCGTAAGTGTCAGAAAATCCCCGGACAGGATAGTAGGCGCCATACTCCAGCCCCTGGCCCTTAAGGTGAAAGGTCGTCCCCCTTTCAGGACATCGGAAATCAAGTCCAACTGAGGCTCTGGAATCTCGAAAATCGGTTTCATTTGAACTTCACGGAACAACAAGTTCACCACAGAGGCACAGAGGACACGGAGAAAACATGAATCGCTCCGGGTCTCAGCGGTGGGCTCTTCTCGCTGATCTCTATTCTCTGGAGCAACCAGATCCCCTTCGGGGCGCTCCTTGCAGGACCCTGAGATTTCCTGCTGAAATCCCAGGAATGGCAGACGTGGAACTTCTCAAGGAGCTTGCGAGGCTGATTCGTTGTTTCAGCCTGGTTACGACAACGGAGGCAGGCTCAGGGCACCCCACGTCCTCCCTTTCCGCCGCAGATCTCATGACCTGCCTCCTTTTCGGCGGCTTCTTCAAGTATGATTCGGGAAGACCCGATCATCCGAACAATGACCGTCTTATCTTCTCAAAGGGTCATGCCTCACCCCTCTTTTATGCCTTATGGGCGGCGGCCGGGGCATTGACGGAAGAGGAATTGATGACGATGAGGAAGTTCGGCAGCCGCCTGGAAGGCCACCCCACCCTGGCGTTTCCCTTTACCGAAGCCTCTACAGGCTCCCTCGGACAGGGCCTCTCCATCGGCATTGGGATGGCTCTTTCCGCAAAATTTGTTGATAAGCTGCCTTACAGAACCTATGTCCTCCTGGGGGACAGCGAGATGGCCGAGGGCTCGCAATGGGAGGCGGTGCAGATCGCCGCTCATTACGAGTTGGGGAACCTCACCGGCATCCTTGACGTGAATCGCCTCGGGCAGAGGGGACCGACCATGTATGGTCATGATCTCATGGCTTATGAAAAAAGAATTTCCTCTTTCGGATGGGAAACCTTTGTCATTGACGGCCACTCCATGCCGGAGATTCTCGGTGCTTACGAAAAGGCCGGATCAGTCAGTGACAAGCCGACCATGGTACTTGCAAGAACGGTCAAGGGCAAAGGGGTCTCATTTCTGGAGGACAAGGACGGATGGCACGGGAAAGCGCTTAAGAAGGAAGAGTTGGGCAGGGCTATCGAGGAATTGGGGCAGGTGGACACATCTCTTCGGGGGGACATCGCGAAACCTGCAAGCCTTGCGCCCGATGCTCCCACGCCGCAGAAGGCGAAAGAGATCTCCTACGAGAGGGACAAGCCTGTTGCTACAAGATTCGCCTATGGCAATGCCCTTGCGAGGATTTTTCCCGAGTTTCCCGACATTGTCGTCCTCGATGGGGAGGTCAGCAATTCCACCTATTCTGAGATATTCAAGAAAGCCTATCCCGAGCGCTTTTTCGAGATGTTCATCGCCGAGCAGAACATGGTGGGCGCCGCGCTGGGCCTGTCCCGCAGGGGGAAGATTCCCTTTGTCTCCACTTTTGCCGCATTTTTCACCCGCGCCTTCGATCAGATCAGGATGAGTCAGTATTCGGATGGAAACATCAAGTTCGCGGGTTCCCACGCAGGGGTCTCGATCGGCGAGGATGGCGCATCCCAGATGGGACTGGAGGATATCGCCATGTTCAGAACCCTTCTCGGCAGTGTGGTCCTCTACCCATCAGACGCAATATCGTCGGAGAAGCTGGTGAGAGAGGCGGCAAAACACAGAGGGATCGTGTACATACGGACAACAAGGAAGGAGACTCCCGTCATCTACTCAGGGGATGAGGAATTTCCCATTGGAGGGAGCAAAGTTCTGCGAAAAAGCGAAGATGACCGGGTAACCGTCATAGCAGCGGGGATCACGCTCCACGAAGCCCTCGCCGCATACGAAGAGCTTGCGGGAGAGGGCATCTCCATAGGGGTGATTGATCTTTACTCCATAAAGCCTCTCGATTCCGGAACCCTCACGGAGGCTGCCCTTCATACGGCGGCAGTGATCACCGTTGAGGACCATTTCGCGGAAGGAGGCATCGGCGAAGCGGTCAGGAGCTCTCTGTTCGAAAGCGGAAAACCTGTGCACTCACTGGCTGTGAGGAAAATGCCGAAAAGCGGCAAACCCGCCGAGCTCCTCGACTATGAGGAGATCTCGAAGAAGGCGATTGTGAAGAAGGTGAAAGAGATCATCTCCGCAGGATCCGCTTTCCACCCCCCCACCAGTTGTCCCCGGTGATTGTGTACTGAGTAAGCTGGTTGCCACCCTGGGTATCGGTCTTGTTGGAGAGGATGGACCAGATTTGCTCAAGGCCGGTGCGATTCGATGTGAAAATAAGGGTATTGGAGGCCGAGGACCACGTGGGCTTCCAGTCCCAGCCGGTGTTGGAGGTCACTTGAAACAGGTTCCCATTGCTGATCCTGTAGGTCCAGAGATTCGCATCATTGTTCACGGCCCCCGTGTCCACCGCCCTGAAGGCCACATAGGCGCCGTCAGGGGAGATTCGAGGCTCTTCCAGCTCAAAAGGACCCGTACCGGGCACCGTGGATACCATGAGGGTCTTGTTTGCGCCGTCCGTATCCATTCGGTAGATTTCCTCTCCCCTCTGGTATACGATGATGTTCTTTCCCAGATCAGGGGCATTGGCCCTTGAGGGATAGGCATCCAGCACTCCTGCGGTATTGGAGAGATTGGTCTTGCTCGTTCCCCCTGCATCATTGTTCATGACCCAGATTTCCGCATTTGTGCTTTTTCCCTGAGTCCAGTAGATTTTGGTCTGGTCCGGAGAGAAAGAAGGACACCAGTCGTCCACTGCGTTGTTCGTGAGCCTTCGCAAGAGCGTCCCCGTCGTGTCCATCATGCAGATCTCGAAATCCCCTTCCGGATTATCATTGGCAGCCAGGATCGTGGTCCGTTTCGTGGAAAAAACGATCTGAGTCCAGTCGGGAGACAGGGCAGGGTCAGAGTCAATGTCCGGGTCGCTTGTCAGGCGCGTCTGACCTGTGCCGTTGGGATTCATGATGTATATCTCCTCATTCCCGTCCCGGAGGGAGATGAAAACCATGGAATCCTGGACAACAGTCACGAAATTGCATGTCTCGTCCCCCCCGCTGATCGTCACGGAACAGGAGGTGGGGACAAAATTGTAGGTTACCGATGTTGGGGTTATGGTGTAGTTTCCGTTGTTCAGGCTTGTGAACTGGTAATATCCTGAAGCATTGGTAGTGGTGCTCTGTGTCGCATCTCCGGTGAGATCCACCGCTATCCCGGAAAGAGGACTGCCGCCGTTTGTGATGGTTCCGCTGACGGTGAACTTGATTTTCGTTGCGGAAAAGTCAGCCCCGGTAACTGTGGCGCCGCTGATGGTGATTGAGGCGGTCCCGGTCCCCTGCCCGGTTCCCGGGGTTCCGCTGTAGCTCACGGTATAATCGGTGTGGCTGGGTGTCACGGAATAGACGCCATCACTCACATTAAGAATATCGTAATATCCGTTTCCATCGGTCGTCACAGACCCGCTCGTAGGTCCTGTGTAGCTTACCGTTACCCCGCTGACTCCGGTTCCGCTCCAGGTGATGCGGCCCGATATCTTTTTCAGGGTATATGTGCCCTGGAAGTTCTGCCCGGTAACATCGGCGCTGCTGATCGTGACCGCTCGATTCACCGGGTTGAAGGTGTAGGCAGCCAGGGAAGGGGTCACAGTGTAGTTTCCGTTTGCAAGTCCCTGAAAAAGATAGTTTCCATTTGCATCGGTAGTCGTGGATGCCGTGGAGTCGCCTGTCAGGTTCACCGTGACCCCCGACAGAGGCCCGCCTGTCTGGGAATCGCTAATGGTCCCACCGATGTCATAGCGGTATCTTGTTGCCAGAAAATCCACCCCCGGAACACTGGCATTGTTCACGGTGATGCTCGCGGAGCCGGTTCCCTGGCCGCTCCCGGGTGTTCCATTATAGTTGAATGTGTAATTGGGGCTTGTGGGAGTGACGACATAACCGCCGTTCTGTGTTGTGGTGACGCTCCAGAATCCGGATGAGTCCGTGCTGGTTGTAAAGTCCGCCACTCCCGGTCCGTCCACGAAGACCGCTATTCCCGCAACAGGGGATCCGCCTGCCGTAATGGTTCCACTTATGAGATGGCGGTCCGGTCCGGGGAAGGCCCTGGCTGATTGTCCGTGGAAGCTGACAATGGTTACCGTAAAATAGGAAGGGTTGAACTGATAGTCGGGATGACTCGGTGTAATCACATAGCTTCCATCCGACAGGCCTTCGATGCCCCACCGTCCCGACTTGTCCACCGTCACGGCACCGCTCACAGGGCCGGAGTATGACAAAACGGCTCCAGGGAGGGGCTTTCCATCTGTTGCCACCAGCTTTCCCGAGATGCTGCTCTTGAGCAGGCCTGCAGTGAAATTCAAGGTGGTCGGCACCCCCTGCTCGATGAGGGCGGTATCGGGAACAGAGGTGGTTGCGCCGAAATCTCCGTTTTGAAACGAGAAGGAGGCAGTGATGGAGCGGTTTCCCGGAGGCAGGTTGTAAATGACGTACTCTCCGTTTGAATCGGTCAGTTGGGAGCTTCCAGTGTCTGCAGCAACTCTGGCGCCGACAAGGGGAGTCGCCCCTGCTCCATATAGCACTTTTCCGGAGACACTCCCTGTTGTGATATCGAGGGTCTTTTCATCCGCGCTGTTTCCTGCAAAGGAGGGGGCATCGCCTCTTATCTTTATTTTGCAGCGATAATCGGGATACCCCTGGGCGCTTATTTTGAGGGTATATTCACCCGGAACGAGGCCCGTCAGAACAAAATACCCTGAGAGATCCGAAGTTGTGACCGATTCAGTGCCTTCCAGCCTGATTTCGGCCCTCTTTACAGGGGACGCCTTCGCTTGTTTTCCTGCTCCTCCGCCTGCTGTGACAAATCCCTCCAGGCTGCCGGAAGCGGGGGTGGGGGAAACGGAAGCAACGCTTCCAGAGCCCCCGCTTCCGGCGCCGCATCCGATGAATAACCCCGCCAGAAGCAGAAGAAAAGAAAGTAAGAGACATCTGTTTCTCATGGCTCGCCCCTCCCCCTGTAAGTAGATAGTAGTCAGTAGACAGTAGTCAGTAGTCAGTAGACAGTAGTCAGTAGACAGTAGTCAGTAGTCAGTAGACAGTAGACAGTAGACAGTAGACAGTAGACAGTAGTCGGTAGACAGTAGTCAGTAGTCAGTAGTCAGTAGTCAGTAGTCAGTAGACAGTAGTCAGTAGACAGTAGTCAGTAGACAGTAGACAGTAGACAGTAGTCATCAGAATTCAGAATAGCCTGCGAATAGGCCTCCAACAGCTTGCTGACGTCCTCATTCTGACTCCTGACTACCTGA
>JACPDT010000018.1:0-28013 GCA_016183865.1 Armatimonadota bacterium
CATTTCCCTTGATCCTCTGAGGCTTCAGCGGGACCGAAGCCGTTTTGGGCACTTTTCCTTTTCAGGGAATCAAGAAAAAGACGGGTCCAGACGCCTAATGCCCCCGAGGCCAGCCCAAGGACAGCGAGCAAAGCGATGCAAATGAGAGGGACGATCCAGAACCTGGGCGAGCGGAGATAGGGGGAACCGGAGTTGACGCGCTCGTAGAAGCTCCATCACGAGAAAGAGAGGATAAAGAACACAATCGCTGGAAGAGCCCCAAGGAGGGGCCGTCGAAAACAGAAGCCCAGAAGGAAACCGGCGAGGAGTAGTCCGAGAACCAGGCTGCCTGCCGCCGACTCGATCCTGATATGTGTCGCTAATGTCGGCAGTTGTCGAGTCGCTTCGATGAGGACTTTCAGCAATTCCACTCGCCTGGTCCCTCCTCTTTCGCAATCCGGCTGAAAGCCTGCAAAACAAGGGGCTGTTCTTCCTGCAGGATCGTCCGCACATCCAGCAGGAGTTCTCCCTGACATCTTCTCACCAGGATGTCTTGTTCCCTGAGAAGCCCGGCCCAGTGCTCTTCCTTTTGCGATGTGGGAGCTAAGGCAACAAGGAAGGTGGGCAGGGTCTCGGTCGGGAGCGAGCCTGCTCCGATTTCTGAGGTCCCCGGAAGGACGCTTACAGAGGCTTCATTTCCCAGGACGACCTGGAGACGCGAGGCCAGGGCTCTGGCTGTCTCTTCCAGCTCTGATGGTGTTCTGGAAACCATGCGGTAAAAAGGGATGGCGGCCGTGAGATCCTCCTCCCGGAGATAGATTTGAAGCAGCGATTCAAGACCGGCGATCACCAGTTTGCTCACTCTCAGGGCCCTCATCATCGGGTTTTTCTCCATCTCCTGGACGAGACTCTTTCTGCCCGCAATGATGCCTGCCTGGGGTCCTCCCAGAAGCTTATCGCCACTGAATGCCGCGAGGTCCATTCCGGATCGGATGCTTTCCTGAACCGTCGGCTCCCGGGGCAGCCCGTAGCGGGAAAGATCCACAAGGGCGCCGCTTCCCAGGTCATCTACAACCGGAATTCCCCGCTCCTTCCCGAGGGCGGCAAGGCTCTCTCTTGAGGTAGTCTCCACGAAGCCCATGATCTTGTAGTTACTTGTATGAACTTTCAGCAAAAGAGCCGTATTCTCCGTGATCGCGTGCTCATAGTCCCGCAGGCGGGTCTTGTTTGTAGCGCCCACCTCCACCAGCCTTGCGCCGCTTTTCGCCAGAACATCGGGAATCCGAAAAGATCCGCCGATCTCCACCAGCTCTCCCCTGGAGATCACCACCTCTTTGCCTCTGGCGAAGGTGTCCAGTATCAGATACATGGCTGCTGCATTATTGTTTACAACCAGGGCGCTTTCGGCCCCCGTGAGGTCGCAAAGGATCCCTTCCAGATGGCTGGACCTGTGGCCCCTTTCCCCTGAATCGAGATCAAGCTCCAGATTCGTGTAATGGGTTGAGACTTCGGTGAGATGTTGAACGACAGATGGAGGCAGAAGAGCCCTTCCGAGGTTCGTGTGGAGAATGACGCCCGTCCCATTGACAACAGGGCGCAGACTCAATGAAAAGCGGCTTTCCAGGTCGGACCTGGCGATTTCGACGAGACGGGCCGCCAGCGATTCGCGGGTAGGGCAGGAGCCGTTCTCCCTCTTCAGCTCTTCTCTCAGCTTGCCCTGAGCCTCCTGCAAGGCTTCTACTACCTTTGTTCTTGGGAAGGCTGCGATCAGCGCTTCACCCGGTGGGTCCGAGAGGATCTTATCAATTGCCGGAAGCAGGCGCATTCGTTCTTGGAGAGTCCGGTTTTCCACGGGGTCCCCCTGGTGTTTTGGACCTATTATAGCAGATAAACTCCAAAAAGACAACAAAAAACGGATAGATGGGGCAAGAACCTGGGAGAGGAAATAGCCCCGGAGGATCAGAACTTCTGGGAGAAGCCCATCGCCGAAAGGAGCTTTTCCGGTCAGTGAAAGATTTTCTCAGGATCGTCTCCATCGGGCTTCTTTGTGCCCTGACTTGCGCGCTCGCGACGGTGAGATTTCCCGGCATGGAGGGCTCCATTTCTGAAAACTCCGAGTACCTGACTGTTGATTGGCGGTTCGTGTTGAGAGGCTATCGTATCACTCCCGATCCGCGAATTCTCATCGTGGGCCTTGATGATGACACTTTCAAAGCCCAACAGGACAAGCCTTTCGTCTTCTGGAACAGGGATTTCTCCATCTTTCTGAAAGCCCTCAGGGAAGCAGGGGCGACAGTCGTCGCCCTGGACCTCGTCCAGCAGTCTTCCGGGGATTCGTTCTTGCAGAAGCGTTTCGCGGCGGTTCTTTCGGATTACCGGCGCTCCAACCCCCGGGTGCCCCTGCCGTCGAATCTGGCTGACTACTTCCCCCGGGATGATGAAGCCCTTGCTGCCGAGGTTCTGCAGGGAAACGTGGTGCTGGCTGCCTATGTGAACAATCGCCGGTTCACCCTCGATACGCCGGTTTCGCAGCTTTGGGTCGCCGTGGACAAGGATCGCCATACCGCGGGAAGCGTGAATCTGCAGCACGATACGGATAGGGTCATCCGACGGCAGCCGCTCTATTTCACCTATTTCAACGAAGACCGCAAGAAAGAGCGCGTGGACGCCTTTGCCCTCGCCGTGGCGGCAAGGGCATTGAAGACCGAGGTGAAAGAAGAAGGCGGACTTTGGAAGCTCGGGGACAGAACGATCCCTGCAAGAGACGGTGATGTGCTGATCAATTATGCCGGTCCTGCGGGGGCGTTTCCCGCCATCCCCTTCTGGAGGGTCCTCGATCTCGCGCAAAAGGGGGAGCGAAAAACCCTGAGAGGGATGTTTTCAGGGAAAATCGTACTCGTGGGTGACACATCCTTCGGGGGCGACCTGGTTTCCACCCCCTTCGATCGCCCCTTGTTCGGGTTGAGAACCCTCTCGAAGGGCCTCTCCTCCGACAATCTGGAGAACCGAATGCATGGAGTCGAGCTCCACGCCAATATCCTGAACACCCTCCTGACGATGAGCTATTTGACCGAAAGCAACGGCGCGGAACGATTCCTGATCATCTTCCTCGCGTGTTTTCTCACAGCCGCGGTCTGTGCGGTCACCCGGTCGGTTTTCGGCTTTGTTTTCGCCTCTTCCCTCGCAGCCGGGCTGTTCCTGATTTCCAACCACGTACTGGTCTGGTGGCATCATTTCATGCCTGTCACGGTGCCTGCCGCAGGGGTGCTCCTTACCTGTGCTTTGACCTATGTTTATCGCTACGTGGTCGCAGACCGTGATCGCAGACGGATTCGACGTCTCTTTGAGGGACATGTGTGCGAATCGGTGGCGCGGAAGCTGCTGGATGATCCCAAAGGGACCCAGCTCGGGGGGGAGAATCTTATCATCACGGTTCTCTTTTCAGATATCCGTAACTTCACGTCTCTTTCCGAGAAACTCGCTCCGCAGGAGGCAATCATCCTTCTGAACGACTACCTGGCGGCGATGGTTGAGGTGATCTTTCAGTATGAAGGCACCCTGAACAAGTTCATCGGCGATGGGATCATGGCCTTCTGGGGCGCCCCTGCGCCGCAAGAGAAACATCCGAGCCTGGCGGTATCTGCGGCCCTTGCCATGCTGGAGCGCCTGGAGGACCTGAATCGGCGCTGGTCCGCCTCGGGCAGACCCTCGCTGCGGATCGGAATCGGAATCCATACAGGGGTCGCGGTCATTGGAAACGTAGGCTCCGGAAAACGCATGGAATACACGGCAATAGGAGATACGGTGAACCTGGCATCCCGAATTGAAGGCCTGAACAAGGAGTTCGGAACCTCCATCCTGATCAGTGACGAGACTCATCTTGCCGTCAAGGATGAAGTGGAGGTCCGCTCTCTGGGAGAGACCCATGTCAGGGGAAAGACCCAGGAAGTTGCGATTCTGGAGCTTGTCGGCAGGAAAGGAGCGGTTACCCATGCGGAAGCACTCACCTGACCTCGCGGGGATCTTGCTGTTGACCCTTTTGAGCATATTCGCGGCCTCCAGGGGATTCGGGGAGGACCCGGCCTCTGCTGTGGTCCTCGGTTTTTCCGGCAATGTAGATCTCTGTCCCAAGAGCGCCCCATCGGGCTGCAGGAGAGTCGGACTGATGCGTCTCCTCTATCCGGGAGATGTGTTGAGGCTCCCGAAGCAGTCAACAGTGACGATCAAGTTCGTGAAAGATGGGCACAGGGAGGCGGCTTCCGGCGTGGGGAAACTCATAATCGGACCCGATTCGTGCAAAGGAAAGGGGACCCTGGTCCGCAGGCTTCCCGGCTACGGAAAGCTTCTCGCCCTCCGTGACAAGAAGTGCGTTGGGGATCATCTGGGAGCTGCCTTCACCGACAGGCCCTCCAGCCCCAAGCCTGCACCTGTGCCTGCACCGCGGCCCCAACCTGAATCCGCTCCGTCCCCTTCTCTTGCCAAACCCCCGGCCACAGGCGGAGCGAACAAAAGCTATGAATTTCCTGAAAAGACAATCGAAGGGGAACTGGCCAAACCTCCGGCCGAGGACAGAGCGAAAAAAAAGAAAACAATTCCTCTGCCGCCTCCCGATCCACACAGACGGGAGATTTTTTGCAGCCTCCATCCCACATTCACCTGGCGGATCGGCGCAGGGGAGGTCTGGTTCTTTCTGTATGAGGGGGAGGAGCCTCCGGACGCGAGTCCGAAAGCAAAGGCGCCTTACTGGAGCGCAAGAACCGCGGAGAACAGAGTCGCCTATCCCCAGACCCCTACCCTGCAATGGGGAGCATCGTACTTCTGGAAGGTCCTTTCGGCATCCTCGACAGGTTTGGAATCCGGGGGTATGGTCGCTTCCGGATCTTTTCGGCTCCCCCGAAACTCTGAAGCGGCACAACAACTCTGCGATGCGCGCGGTAGGGAAGCGGAGTTCTTGAAGAGGAAAGATCCGGAGTCTCTGGTGGAAGTGGTTCTTCTCTATTTCGATAACGGCTATTATGAAGAGAGCCTCCCGCTCCTTCAGACCCTTGCGACTGTCAGGAATGATCCTACGGTGCACTATCTTCTGGCAAAGGTCTATTACAGGCAGGGAAACCGCGCGCAGGGCGATTGGGAGAAGCAGCAGTTCGAGAGGCTCGGAGGGGACAAGGAGACTTATGTTCTTCCATAAAGACAACAAAAAAGCCGGCACACCTGCGCCGGCTTTGGGTCCGGAAAATATCAAACATGCCCTGAGCCTGCATAGTGCTGCCTGTAGTACGAGGAATTCGCCAGGTCGCTGACCTTCACATTGCCGCCGCTGGCCTGGACCATCTTCCCGTCGCCGATGTAGATTCCTACGTGGCTGATGCCGGGCTTGTAGGTATTTTGGAAGAAAATGATGTCCCCTTTCTGCCAGTTGCCCCAGTTGCCTGTGTTCAGCTTGCCCTGACCCTTGAGGGCATTCCACTGGGTTTCCGCGGTTCCCGGTATGCTCTTTCCGGTTGCCTGTTTCATCACCCATTGAGTGAAGCTGGAGCAATCGAAAGAGGATGGATTTGGATTATCGGGCGTTCTGGGAGCGCCGAAAACGTAGGGATCGCCAAGCTGGGTTTTCGCCACCTGCTCGATCCGGTCCGCTTCATTTCCGGAAAGAGGGACATCGTTGGCGCTTTGTTGACCGCCGCCCGTCACATCCTGGTTCCCGCCGACAGTTGGAGCGCCATAACCACCACCGGGATTTCCACCACCATAGTTGCCGGGGATACCGCCTCCATAATTGCCGCCCCCGCCGAAACCGGGAGTATTTCCGACTCCTCCGCCGCCGAAGGGAGCGCCGAATTGGCCGCCCGGGCCCTGGCTCACCATCATCTGCAACAATTGGACCAGCATCATGAGCAGTTGAATCATCTGCTGGGCCTGCATGGGACCGCCCATTCCCATCCCCTGCCCCAGAGGGGAGAAACCCGTGGCATCATAGGGACTGGCGCCAAATGGAGAAGCCCCGAAACCGGGGGTCGGCCCGCCCTGGATTCCCGGATACCCGCCATAGGGGAGCACATTCCCGTAAGGGTTCATTCCCTGCCCCCCGCGGATGCACTGCGTGTGGTCCATGAAACGCCCTCCTCACCTCAAACTCTTGATCACATGATAAGGGCAGGCTTTCACAGCGGCCTAACAGAAGGTCCGAGTTTGTTTCAACGATGTTGTCAGGAAGTTAATCTTTTGTTAACATTGATTGTTCCTTTTCGCTTCGTTTCTTGCGCTGAATGACTGCCCGGTTATCTCATTTTGAGTTTTCTTTGAATCCCGCCGGGTAAGATGACCATGCAACAAATTTGTGAGGAGGAAGAACAATGAGCACTATCAATCCCTATCTTCAAACACAAGGATATTCTCCACTGATGCGCCGTCTCCCGGATGGGACCGTTCCTTTCCACGGGTCGGACGCTTGGGACCTTTATCAGGGCGGGATCCATGGAGAAGGCGACAAGCCCAGCGGACTGGAGAATGTTCTGAATCATCCGGTCAATCTGATGCTCGACGGGGCACTCATGGCACTGGGAGGCGCCGCCATTGCGAAGGTCCTGCCCTGGCCTGCCGCTTTTGGTGTAATCATTGCGGCAGCCGGCGCCCTACACCTGGGGGGCATGTTTTTCCTGCCGGGATTTCCCGAGAACGGGGCATAGAGAGGAACCTCCTTCCAGAGCGGCGTATTCCAACCTGACTCAGTGGGCCACTCAGAAGGGGGTCAAATGTCCTACCAGGCATACGAAGGGGACGGGCTGGTTTTTGGGGTTCTCCCATACAATGGAGCGTTTTTTACGACCCGGGCGGGCATTGTCCTCGTGGATGTGGGATGCTCAAGAGCCACAGGTCAGGCCATGCGACAGATGGTGAAAGATGCCCGCCTGCCCATCGCTCTGATTGTCCTGACCCATTACCACTGGGACCATTCCGCGAATCTCGACCGCTACAAGGACCTGCGGTGCGTCCCAATCGTCCTCGGGAATGACAGTCCCCTGCTCCAAAACGGCCTCAAGCACCCGCCGGAGAGCTCCCTTTTCATCGCAAAGGAGCGCGAAACAGTGAGCGTGGGAGGGCTGGAAGTGGAGCTCCTTCCCACCCCGGGCCACAGTGACAGAGGAGATGATCTGTGCGTCTGGCTTCCGAGGCAAAGGATTCTCTTCTGCGGGGACATGGTGCAACCTCAGGGGGAAATGTACTCTCATTGCACCGGTTTCAGCCCTGTGTCGAACCACGCTTTCGGGGGCTCTGTCCTGAGTTCCCTTCAAGCCCTGCTTGCCTTGCCGATGGAAACCCTGGTCACAGGGCATTCCACCGTTCTCCACGGAGAAAGAGCACAACGCTGGATTTCCGTGACGGCCCAGGTGCTCAAGCGAGAGTGGGAGCTGGCTCAGAAGCTGGTGCGGGAGCACCCGCGAGCCTCCACAAAGACCATTTCAAGATGGATTTTCGACACCCTTGCCTGGGAACGTTCCTACAGTCCTGCTGCTGCCCGCAAGAGGAAGCGAAACGGCCATTTCAAGTCATACGATTACCCCGGGATCGCCTGGTTTGTGGAAGAGGCGAAAAAAGAAGCCGCCGCCAAAAGGTGCGGGCGGCGAGGTCATGCGGATTTTCCTTGATTTCTCCTCCCTTTGGGAGGAGCTTTAGGAGGACCTTTGCAGGTCTACTGCGCTAGCTTGATTGTGTACTGTTTTCCCTTCATGAGAAGGGTCACCGAATTTCGGGTGATGGAGACGATTTTTCCGCCCTTGAATGACTCGCCCACCCTCACAAAATAGGTGGTGTCGCCTTCCACAAGGATGGCCTGGGGGCGGCCGGCGGTCATCATAATGCCTGTAAGGGTGGGAAGGACAACCGTCGGTTCCGTCGGTTTCACCGGCTTCCCCCCACCGGACTTCGGCCCGGGCGGCTTAAGGCCGCCGTTCTTGGGTCCTTTTGACGGCGAGGGTGCGCTCGAAACCAGAGGAACGAAAGGATCCCTGGTCACCTCTTGAATTTTGATCACAGGCATCTTCAGGGAGTCGTCAACCTTCTTCTCTCCCGAAGCCGAAGGCTTGGAAGGGGCTGTCTGTGCCCACCCGGGCAATCCTCCTATAATGAGAAAAGATGCCAACAGGCAAAGGGTCAACATGTTCTTGAGTCCGTGCATTTCGGTTCCAACCATCACTGTCATCCTCCTGTTAAGGGGTCTTCGAGCACCCGGCGATCCATCCTTTCCTATCATAACAGAAAGGGGTAAACATTTCAACAGGAGAATCAAAGTTCTCTTACGGATCTCCTCTTTTTCCGGACGCCTTTCCTGCGGGCCGGACCCAGGTCCCTGCTACTTGGGATCGAGTCAAAGAAGGTCCTCACATCCTCCAGGTTATGGACCGTGCGGATCTCGGGCAATGATGCCAGGATGGCCACAACGCCTTGATCGCTCGAGCTTCTGATGAGTCGGCCGAAGCCTTGTTTCAAGAGGAGAATGGCGGATGGGAGCGCCAGATCGCCGAACCATCGGTTCTCCAGCCGTTTGCATCTTTCGTCATACACGGGATCCCCGGGAGCGCCGAAAGGCAGCTTGGCGATGATTACGAGGCTCAGCCTCTCTCCCTTTATGTCAATTCCCTGCCAGAATGTGGCTGTGGCAAGAAGAACGGGATCAGGCGTTTCCTTGAACCATTGGATGAGTCTCGCAGGAGGCATGTCTCCCTGAGATTTTACGGGATAATCGGTCTTAAGGTTTCTTGAGACAAAATGGAGATGCTTGTAAGAAGTGAATAGCACAAGAGCCCGTCCCCCGGAAACGCGGATCAGCCCTTCCATGGTCTTGAGAGATTCCTCCTGAAAACTTTCATGGTCCGGGGGAGGGAGGTCTTTTGCAATAAAGAGAAGCGCTTGTTTCTTGAAATCGAAAGGGGAGCCGATGATCTTCTCCCCGCAACCGGAGATCCCGAGTCTTTCTTCCAGAAAGCTGAAACTTCCGCCTGCGGACATTGTGGCAGAGGTCATGACAACGCTCTCATAGCCCTCCATCAGCGCACCAAAGGGTTCCTGACAATCCACGAGGCTGCTTCTGAGCGCCATGGCGCCTTTGCTGGTCGTCATATAGTAGACTTTGTTCGGGTTTTCCCGGATGATGAAATCATCTATGTCCCTTGAAAGAGAATGAAGAGAAACAAGGGTTGTCTCCACTTTGTCGGCCTTCTCTCCCTCCTCGGCAGTCTCCTTATAAGTCTTGAGGCGCGAAGCCACCATCTCCAGTGAAAGAAGTCCTTTCAAGTGTTCCAGTCCCTCGATGACCGTGTCGGGGATCCGGTAGGAGTTTCCTGCATCCTGTCTGGGGAGATACCCTCCCTTGAAATAGGAGTCCACCCTGGGAAAAATGTGATCTACCGCGATTTCCAGAGTCCTCAAACGGTGAAGAAGCCAGCTCACCCTGGAATGATTCACAGTGCTTCCGAGAACATGGGAAACCACGTTTTCAATCTCATGGGCCTCATCTATGATCAAAGTCTTGTGAAAGGGAAGGAGCGTGAATTCCGACAAGAGGTCATAGATGAGAAGATAATGGTTCACTACCAGAATATCCACTTTGTGAAGATTCTTGAAATGGTTGTAGTAAAAGCAGTCACTGAAAAAGGGGCACTTTCTGCCGCCGCAGTCTTCCGTGTCGCCACAGACCTTTCCCCAAAAATCGGGGATAAAGGGGATCTCTTCCTTGTCCCCTGTGGGGGTATCACGCAGCCATTGGGCGAAGCGGTCCCGGGCTTCCCCCTGTTCCGTCAGCTCCCTCTCCCGCTTCAGACAGACATAGTTGTTTTTCCCTTTCAGGATATCGAAGGAGAACTCGTGGGGGAGAGCCTTCCCGAGGAAAACCAGATCTTTTTTCGCGAGCTGGTCTTGAAGGGCAATGGTGGCCGTTGAGACCACGGTTTTCTCCCCTGAGAGGATCGCCGGGATCAGGTAGGCGAAGGATTTGCCGACACCGGTCCCCGCCTCAACGAGAAGCCGATTTTTCCGTTCAAGGCATGCATGGACCGCACCGGCCATCTCGTGCTGCTGGGGACGGTTCTCATAGTCGGGAAAGCCCTGTCTTAGTATCTCAAAGGCGGATTTCAAGACATCTGACGCCCTGTCAATCGTGCTGTAGCTCACAGAGAATCATCCGATCTCCCTGATCCTGGAATGTGATCAGATAAGAATTTCCCCTTTTTTCCAATCTCCCCTTTCTACTTTCCCCTTTTCCCACCGGCAGCACGAGTCATCATCTCAACAAGGGCGGAAATATGACGGGAGGAGTCCAGGTCAAATTCCGCAGCCCTTCGCTCAAGAATCCCTTGATGTTCTCTCCATGCTCCTTCCACCCATCTTCCAGGATAGGGGAAGCGAATTCCCACGCCCCTGTTCCAAGGTATAGCCCTGAGCCTGCTATGACAAGACCTGCACCGACAGCAGCGCCCACTCCTGTCGGAGCCGTGGCGATTCCCAGTACCACTCCTGTACCGATCATGGTCCCGGCCAACCCTTTCAAGCCGCCAACGGCAAGTTTTTCCGTGTCCATATTCCCCTGGTCATCCGGTTGGAGTCCGTCACGTATGTCCAGAGCGCCGTCAATGAGTGCCGCTGCGCCGTTGAGTCCCGGCGCCAGCTTACCAAGTCCCTTTGCCAGGGCAGGGATCTCTTTTTCCACCGATGCCCCGATCTTCAGGCCGCCTGAAGCGATTTTCCCCGCTCCACCCCCAAGATCACCTGATGCAATGCTCTCGATGCCGTCGTAAATCTGGACAGCTCCTTCCACTCCGCCCAGTTTCCCGGTGTCCTTGAGCAGTGTTTCCGCCGCCTGCAGAAAGGCATTGGATGCGAAACGAAAGGCGTCGTCTACAGTAGAGCGATTTCCTTCACGGCCTGGCTCTCCTTGTTGGTCTGCCACAGTGTTCTCGGCCTCAGAGCCCGTCTCTCCTTCCTCGTTCACCGCCAGAAGCTCTCCCGTGGTTGTTCCGAGCCTTTGTGCCACATCATCCAGAGTTTCCCCCGGCTCTATGGATAAGAAGGAAGGATTCTGCTCAGGAGTGTTCTCCGGGGCGCTCTGACCGTCGTTTGGGGCGTCGGGCGCATCAGGATCGTTCCCTGCCCCGTCTTCTGCCGGTGGTTCCTGAAGATTCTGAGCCAATGGGGACAGGTCTGCCTCATCAGCTTCCGGTAGGGTGTTCTCATTTTCCTGGACAGGGTCTTGCTCCTGCGGATCGGACCCCGGCCCTTCCGTTTCCGGCGTTTCGCCCACGGGCTCCGTCGGGGGGGCAGGGTCCTGGCTCACCGGTGACGGACCATCAATAGGTTGAATCTCGTCTGCCATACATTTCACCTTCCCTTATCCCAGCATGAATCGGTATGACCATGACTCACGCCGCCTTTTGGCAGGGACATGGCGAGGCAATAACGAGGCGCTTACAGGGTTCCTTACTGGAACTTTTCCGGCATCGCCCTGGATCAGGGGAGGCGCTTACTTGTGATAAAGGAACTGGAGCACCGATTTGGCGCTGTTCTCTGAAATGTCCACCTTGTCCTCATAATACAGGTTTGACAGCGGGTCCGTGATCCTGAAGCGGTGCTCGCCGGGGGTGAGCTGGATGCCCCTTTTCAACGTATATCCATAGCATTGACCATCAATGAAGAGCTTTCCTTTGGGAATGGAATCCAAATCCAGACACCCTTTTCCCTTTTCAATGAGATTCACGTCCAGGCGCAGACTTTCGCCTTGAGACAGGTTGCGGGCGTCCTCATAAGAACGACGGTTGTCGTCGGATATCACTCTTATTCGCCGACTTCCAGGACTCAGAATCCTGTCAAAAAGGGGGGTCCGGCCGATTTTCTCCTCATCCACGTAAAGGGTCCCGGCCGGATATGTCTCAATACTGAAGCGGGCCTTGCTCGAAACGGCCGGCCCGGATTCGGTGAGATCGGTCGGGGCCCCTGAAAATGGGACATATCGCTGCTCAAGCCTCGGAGAGAAAAGGCGACTCATTTTGTTATACTCGAAGTGGAGGGTGTTCTCCATGTGCGGCTTCAGGGTCGTGTATACGTATATGGATCTTGTGTCCCCGTAACGGGCCTGGAAGCCCTGGGGTCCTTGAAAGTAGGTTCGCAGGAGCGGCGCATCTCCGATCAGCGACTGCTCGCGGAAAATCCGGGCATCCACATTACTGAGGATCCTTATTTTACAATAGATCAGCTCCTCAGAGGAATAGGTAAGACGAATCTCCCCGGACTCCAGTGCCACCGTTGTCACACCCTTGCGCACAGGGACGGTCTTCTCACGAGATCCGCTCTTCTCCATAATGCGGATGCGGTGCTCCCCCTCGGGCAGGACGATTCCCTCTTTGGGGCCGGAACCGTAAGGATCGGAATCTATCCATATTTCCGTCTTTTCTCCCACCCGAAGATTCACGGACCCAAAAACCCGATGGTCCTGATTGAAGGCCTTCTTGGCACGAACGGCATCCTTGTCCCAACCGGCGAAATAGTCCTCTTCCTCGGCAAGAAGAAAAGAGCAAAAAAGGAGAGCCAAAGAAAAAAGAAGAGTGATGCGCCATCGGTACAAGGATAACATGAAGAGCAGACCTAAGAATATCCGGCGATTTGTTTCATGACCTTGTATCTGGCCTTCGCAGCGTCCTCATTGTACATGTAGTCATCGCCCATGTTGATCTCCATTTGCGCCAGAGACTTGTCGCTTTCGGATGATTTGGGATTTTGAAGAACGGCCTGGTACTGACTGGGGCAATAATTTACACAGATTGTCGAATTGGTCATGACGCAAACCTCCCCGATCTTCGCTTGCGATTTTTCACAGGATATATCTTATCAGGGGCAGGCAAAAAAGGGAATTAACAAAATGTAAACCTGCAGGATGTAGCCGTTAACGTGGCAGTGGGGCTACTTGCTCTGTTGCAAAGAGCCCTTCCGTCGGGTGCGGGAATCTCATAAGCAGTACCTGTAGCCTTCGCCTGCGTTCACCGCTATTTTTCTTGTGGGGTTGTACCGGTCAAAAGCGCGGGAGAACCTGGTTTTTCCCGAAGTGGAAATTTGAACAGCCCAGATCTCTTCTGTCTCTACGTTTTCAAGAATCAGATCAATCTCAAACCCGTCATAGGTTCGCCAGAAGAAAGTCTTGAAAATTCTCCCTGAATAGAGGTTTCTCTTGAGAATGGAAGCCACGACCAGGTTCTCGAAAAGTGCGCCCCGATCATCTCTTGCTGCGAAAGGCGAGAATCTGCTTATAACTGCATTTCTGACTCCCAGGTCCCAGAAATAGACCTTGAACCTGGACGTCATCTCGCTTCGCAAGTTCCTCTCAAAGGGTGTGAGCCGGAAAACTATGAAGAATTTCTCCAGGATCGAGACATATTCATTGACCGTATTTCGTGAGATGCCCAGTTGCGTGGCGATTTCGTTCAGATTGACCAGGTTCCCGATCTGATAGGACAGGAGTTGGACAAGCTGAACCAGAGCCTTTGGCGCTTTGATGTTTTCCAGTATGAAGATATCTTTGTAAAGAGAGCTGTCGAGAATATCCCTCAGTTTCGACATCTTCCCCTGACTTTCTTTAATCAGCAGGACCTCCGGGAATGAACCAAATACCGCAAAACTATGCACCGAGTTGGTCAGCTCTTCCGCCCTCGTGAGGAACTCGGGAAAAGAAAAGTAGTCTTTGACCTCCAAATTTCTGTATTCCGACAGGGTAAGGGGCAGAAGCTCAAGGAAATACTTGCGTCCTGCAAGGCTCTCGGTTAGCGACTGGAGAAGAAGCAATGAAGAGGAAGACGTTGCAATAACCTTGACGTGCGAAAAGTGGTCAAAAATCAATTTGAGCAGCTTATCAATTCCTTCAAAAGATTGAACTTCATCGAGGAAAAGGTAGTTCTTCCTTGACTCGCTGAATCCTATCTCTGAGAAGATCGCTTTCAGCCTCTCCGTTGACGGGTGCTGAAAAATCATTGAGGCAGACGGGTCATCCAGCGTATAGGACGCACAGCAATGGTCCCTGCGCAGTTTCTCAAAGAGCCCCCTGAGAACCGTGGTCTTCCCCACCCGCCTTGGACCATAAAGGATGACGAGTTCCGGCTTGTTCAGCAATTTCAGAATACTCTTTTCGACGATTCTGGTGTAGGCCATGTCCTCATTTTACAATAAAGTCATAATTATGTCAACGAAATGAATATTTTAGTATAAAAATAGTTGCAACAACCGACCTGATACTATCCAAAAACCCAGGGGCAGAACTTCGTTCTGCCCCTGGTGTGTGTCTTACTGGAACCCGAATTAGACGGTTCTTTCCCAGAAGCGGTCGCTTGCGGCCCGCCCCAGAGCCTTCGCCGCTTCTTCCCGAGCCTTTTCAAGGGTTTTTTCGTGCCTTTCGAAGACGGACGTGAGGGCGCCTGCGGAGACTCCCGGCGTCTTCAAGGCTGAGACAAGCTCCACGGCTTCCGTGCGAAGGAACCGTTGAAGGGCCGGCATTTGGACTCCCACATCCGAGTCGGCCAGGGCTTCCAGGAGGGCTTTGCGGGCCTTCTCCAGGGGCTCCGGTTTCGGGACCTTCCCTGCCGCAATCTCGGCCCGTGCATCGGTCACGGCTTTGAGATAATCCCGGAGGGCCTCCTCAATGCGCTTATTCTCGGTTTTGGATGAGGTCGGCGGCTTCTCCTTCTTCACAATCCTTTCAAAAAGGTGGAGTGCCTTCGCTGGGCCGGATTTCGCCTTGGGTCTGGGCATTCCCTGGGCTGGATATCCTGCAGTGCCGGATTCCTGCGCCAACTCTTCCTCCACAGGCTCGAAGGCTGCTGCGGCCAGAGCCATTGTATCATAACAAGCCGCAGGGGCAGGGCTTGGGGGAGGGCAAAAGGACATCTCCCAGCGAGCGGGCATCTCCACAGGCTGTAAGACTTTTTGCACCCGGCCCTCTGCGTGCACTGTCTCCGCCTCATCCACAACCACAAAAGCCGTGAAGCGGGTGAGGAGGGAGTGGGATACGGCCAGATCCACGATTTCTCTGCGTGTGTCGTCCTGCCGACCTGTCTCCATGCGGAAACGATCCTCCAGGTCCGCCACCCGGGATCGAGCCCAGAGCTGGGCAAGGGCGGGGAGACTGATTTTCTCCGGGTCCACGATTTCTTCGAAATGACCGCCGTCGGTGAGACGTCCCTTGACTTTCACCCGCCCGATTTTTGAGAGACGAAAGAACACAGTTGCCGCTCTGCCGGAGAAGACATCGGGCATCCTGGCAGGGGTAATGGTGCCCGATTCGAGCCCGGCGCCCGCATTCACAAGAGACAGGTCTACAATGAGAGGATTTCCGATTTCCCGCCCCACTCCAAGCAGGGCTTCATCCAGGGCTTCTCCCGGTACCACGAAGGTGGCTGTCCCGCCTCCGACAGCGGCCAGGCGGCGAAGAAAGGTCTCATTCACAGCCGTATCAATACCGATTGTGAAGACCCTCGTGTCGCCAAGCTCCTTTTGGAGCCGCTTCAGGACCCGACCCTCATCCCCGATCTGTCCATCCGTGAGGAGGACGATGACAGGGATGCTCCCTTCCCCTTCTGACCGTCCGGCGATGGCAGCGCGGGCGTCCCCCAGAGCACCGTCCATTTCCGTGCCCCCTCTGCTGGTCACCTCACGCAGGAATTTTTCTCCCCGCTCGATCCCTCTCGTATCCCCTTGCAGAAAATACGACCCTTCCGATTCCTTCGGCGTGAACCATTCCGCCACATTGTCAAAGATTTCAATGGCGAAACGATCCCTGGGACCGAGGGTGGAGAGAAGGAGGGAGCATGCCCGGGAGGCGCTCGCCATCTTCACTCCTTCCATGGAGCCTGAGCGGTCCAGGACAAAAACAACATCCCTCGCGTTTCCAAGGAAGCCTTCTCGCCTGGGAGGAAGGATGGAGAGCATCCCATAGGATGCCTTCCCTGCGTTTTCGTGGACGAGGAGGGAAGACCTGATCTTTTCCCCCGCCAGACGCCAGCGCAGGATGAAGTCTCTGTTCAGACGCTCGTCCTGTTGAGCAAGGGTGATGCGAAGGGAGCCTTCTCTCGTGCTTGCTCGTGTGGCATGTTGCGTGCAGGCGAGATCCTCGAGTCCTCCCCTGCCGTCAGAGCCTGCGCCCAGGATTTCCACAGAGATGCCAAGGGAGACCTTGGGATCGAACCCATCGGCCAGACGAGGGGGTGTGATGCGCGATGCGTCAGGGACAAGGTCCGTGTCCACCTCCACGCCGTCCCCTACGTCCCCCCTTTCCATGGGAGTCCCTGGAATGTATCGGGGCGCCACAACAAGGGGAAGCCGGATCTCTGTCGCGCCGTCCTCAAAGAATGGAAGACGCTCGGACCACGTAATAGTGAGGGTTATGTCCTCCCCTGGGGGCAAATTGCCCACCGAAACCGTGAACACGTCGT
Organism: Armatimonadota bacterium; assembly: GCA_016183865.1. Lineage (GTDB taxonomy): Bacteria > Vulcanimicrobiota > JACPDT01 > JACPDT01 > JACPDT01 > JACPDT01. The sequence goes on from JACPDT010000018.1 coordinate 16,440, forward strand.
CCCGCTCCTCCTCCAGGAGAGCAGCCCGTTTCCCCACCTCCACGGCCTCCTTGTATTGTCGGCGCGCCTCGCCCCGCTCCTCCACTTTTCCCAGGAGCACCCGATCTCCCACTCTCATCTCGAAGCGGCTCACCGCTGCCCCTCCAGGGAGGGGAAAGGTGTATACGGCTTCCAGGTGCTCCGTGCGGCGGTTCTGGAAGACCTGGGTCATCGTGACCTCCGCGATGCGATCGGCGATTCTGGCCTCTATGTTGAGACTCGCAAGAGGCAGGGCAATGCGTTTTTCGGCGATCATGACGGAAAGAACGCCCAATCCGCTCCGGACCCTGTCGTCAGGAAGATCCAGCAAAGGAAGTGTTGTGCCGGTTGTTGCCATTGTCATGGGAGTATCCTCTCTTTCCCCTCGAGGGGTGTTTTTTGGAGCGCAGCCAAAGCCGCGCGGATTCGCTTTTCAAGGACTGGCTCAGGAAGACCCTGAGACCATCCCGCCTCAGCCACAAGCTTAAGGCCGGGCTCTATCGCAATTTCCCGCCAATCCATGATTCTCACAGGTTCCGACCGTTCCCCCTGTGGAACAACCAGAGATGTCAGAAGGGACTCCAGCTCTGCATCACTGCGGCCATACAGCCGTTCCTGAATCTGCGCCAGGGGCAGTGCCCTCGCCTGGAGAGCCTTGATGGCCAGCAACTGCAGAGCAGGCCGTTTCCCGTAATGGGCCTGGCGTCCCTGGATCAGCGGGCGATCGAGGAGCCCGAGGGTCGTATAATAGCGGATTGTGCGGGCATCCGGAGCCGAGGAGACTCGATGATCTGTCTGCGCTCCCACAAGACCAAACTCCTGAAGACGGTGGGTGACCCTCTCAGAAAGCGTTTCCAATGACATGAGATCTGGAAAACTGAACATCATGACAGTATTATAGCATATTGCTGTAAAACTGTCAATCATGCTCTTTCCTCCTTCCGTCTCTCCCTGCCGCCGCCTCCGGCGTCACCCCTCATAGTCACGTTTGCCCTGGCACATGTAATGAGCGAACGCAGTGAGTGGCGGAGGGATGCAGATTGCCATGTTCCATTTTCGTGGAAAACCTGCTATAATAGCCGAAGAGGTGGAGACTTTGGATCCGATTCAATCAGGGAGAGATTTGCATTCCTCACCCCGGAAAGAAAAGGTCCAGCCCGAGGCGGAGTGGACCGTTCTTGTATATGGGGCAGGGGACAACAATCTTGATCGCTACAATATTTCCGAATATCAGGACATTGAAAAGGCCGGCATGCCATCCGGCGTGAACTTTGTCCTTCAGTGGGACAGAGGAAAGCACGAGGAAACACCACTCTGGCCCTGGCAGGGTTGCAAGCGGTTTCTCTTGCGCCACGGGTCACCTGGATTTGAGGAGCTGCAGGATTTGGGCCAGGTGGACATGGCCTCACCTCAGAACCTTTCCGATTTTGTGGCATGGGGGATGAAGAAGTGTCCTTCCCGCCATACCATGGTTGTCATCAAGGACCATGGTCATGCCTGGGAAGGAGTCATTGACGACGACTCCCACAAGGGCCCCATGAGCCTTCCCGATCTGGAGAAAGCCCTCGAAGCCGCAGAAAAGGAGACCGGAAAGAAGCCGGACATCCTGGCCTTTGATGCCTGCGGGATGGCAAATGCCGATGTGGTGATGGAGCTTGAGGATCGGGCCGGGTATCTCGTGGCATCGGAAAAGGTCATGTATGCCCCCGCTTTCCCTTATGAAGAGACCTTTTCGTCCCACGGGAATAAGCCTTTCAAGATCTCTCCCGGAGACCTCGCTTCCCGTCTGGTGGAGGAGAGCAAGAAACGGCCCAAACAGGTGGACAGTCTGACCGCTCTTGATCTCTCCCGGGTAAAGACTTTCACCCATGCTCTCGATGCCTTTGCAGAGGAGGTCTCCCGGGACAAGGAGGACCACCGTACCATACGGACGTTCCTTACCACGGAAGACTGGACCTTCTCCCGAAACAGCGACCTCTCAAGGATTCTCAAGGAAGTGGCCGCTTCTCCCGAGATCCGCTCTTCCCGCCTCAAGGAAAAAGCAAAGGAAGCCTTAAATGCCTTGGCCGGAATGACCTTGAATGAGCACCACAACCCCGAGTGCCCCATTGGAGGGCTCTCTGTCCCCGGCTACTACAATATATTCAACGGGGCCTTCTTTGGAACAGAGTTCGCCCGCCGAACCGCCTGGGATGAAGCCATGCAGGATATTACCGACCCCATTGCCAGAGCCGTTTCAATTTGGACGCGCCTCACCCACCGCCTGAAGGAACTGATCTGAGCGTGGAATTCGCCGGTTTCTCAGGAAGACACCTGAGGGTTCTCCGCGCCCTTTCTTCTCCGAAGAAATTGCAAGAGTTCGTTGAATCGCTTGCCTACAATCTGGAAGAGGAGCGTGAAACCGCCTTTTCCCCAAGGAGAGTCCTGGAGGAACGAAAGGCCCATTGCCTCGAGGCCGCTGTTTTTGCCGCCTGCGCCCTCCGATTCCAAGGCCGGCCTCCCCTCCTTGTGGATCTCCGGGCCGTGAGGGACGAGGATCACGTGATCTGCGTATTCCAGAGCGACGGAAGATGGGGCAGTGTAGCCAAGTCAAAGTTCACGGGTTTGCGGTCCAGGGACCCCGTCTACAAGAGCTTGCGAGAGCTTGTGCTCAGCTATTTCGAGGGCTACTACAACCTCGCAGGCGAAAAGACCTTGCGGGAGTATTCGATTCCCCTTGACTTGAGATGTTTCGACAGCAAGGGCTGGATGAGCAGGGATGAAATATGGTTCATATCGGACGCTCTCGAAGAAGTGCGCCATTACAAGCTATTCGGCGAAAAGTGCGCGAAGAATCTGAGAAGACTCAAAGGAGACCTGTTCAGGGCCGGCCTCGTGGGTTATCCGAAGGTGGAGAAAGTAAGGCACTTGTTGAAGTGATCTCTGCGTGGCAGTTTGCGCATGCTTTGGGGAGCAGGAGTGAGGCAAAAATGGAAAAATTTAGTTTTGGAGCTGAGGTCGCCTTCACCCCACCGGAACGTTTGCTCCAGGCCGTGACAGTTGCTCCACTCACTCAGCCGATCGCCGCGGGGGGTGTGTTGCAGGCGGCAATCCTTCGAATCGCACCAAATGGAAGGATTGGACGGCACCCGGCGACGACGCCGCAGATCCTCGCCGTCCTCGATGGTGGTGGAGAAGTCTCAGGAAGTAGCGATGTCCTCGAATCAGTCGCGAAGGGCGATGCGGTGTATTTCGCCGAAGGCGAGCAACACGAGATCAGAACGACCGAAGGTCTCACCGCCCTGGTACTCGAAGCCCCGGGTCTGGCGCCGTTCCGCGGGAAGAGTTGAAGAGCCGGCTATCTCAGAAAAGTCGCGACTCCCGCACCGAGGTAGGATGCTCGTCTTTCCGACCTGCCTCGCGCCAGCCGTGAAGACAACAGGGAATTGCCCGCGGAAGACGAACGTTTACCCTTCTGCCGGCTTGACGGGTTCCTCAGTTGACTTGTTCTGTAGATTTTGCTCTTTTCAGAAGTTTTTGCAGGTCCCCATCGAAGGTGAACAGGCGGTCTCCTGCGACTGCCGTGGCCTTAGCGTAGAGAATGCAATCAACGATGTCAATTCCTCGTTCCGAGAAAAGGGACAACGCGCGGATGAGCTCCTGCCGGTCGTCATTTGCAATCCCCCTATAATGGAGGAGGTTAGTCAGGCTTTCTGCAGCCTTGTCCCGGGGAACTTTGTAAATCTTGGTCAGGACATAGATGCACTCTGCTACAACACTTTCAAGTATGACCGCCTTGATGTCGCCGCGCTTCACCTCGTCAAAGAAGTCCTTCGCCTTCGCATGCAAAGCAGGGTCATCCGAGACGAGATACCGGACGATGGCGTTCGTATCAGGAAGACTTCTTCCCTGTTTTCTCACCAACCGCCACCTCCCACGCCTTCTCTTTCACCAGCCTCAAGGATACGCCCTGTTTGATGTTCGCGGCGTATTTTTCGAGACAACCGGCAACGTCCCCTACTGGTTTTACGATGACGGTATCGTCCTCCACTTCGAAGTAGACGACATCAGTCTTGAGCTTCTCCCTGATTTCCTTTGGGATTGTCACCTGACCCTTCCGCGTGATTTTGACCGCTGCGGTTGTCATCTTGTTCACCTTACCTTTGTATATTGCATTACCTATCATAATAGTAAAGCATTTTGAACGTGTTGTCAATAGGCTGAGGGAAGAACCCCTGGCGCCAAAACACGCGATGTCTCGGTTCCGAGCCTTCGACACCCACATCGAGGCCGGACCTAGAACACGGCGCTCGAGCCGACAGCCGCACGATAAATGGTGACGCTTTAAGACAGGCGGCTGCGGCTTAGCGCCGGACCGGCGAGTCCAGGGATTGGCATGACTTAACATCCGGTTAACAATTTTGAGTGGAATTTGTGGTTTGCTTCATGGTACAATAGATGAAAATAAAACTACTGTTTTGGGGAGGGGACCTCGGATGCAGACCGGAGGAGTCGGTCTAGTCAAAACTACGCTTCCTTCTGGAAAAATGCGCGCAGCCGCAGAGGCTGCAGGAATTCCCGACAGCTCAGGCCTCACTGAGGCAAGCGATCTCACTTCTACCACACATTTCTCGCTAAGAGCAGGTATTGGCCGAATCGGGGGCGCCTTTGCCGAAAAGCCGTTCAATGCAATCACCTCAACAGCAGCAGGTCTGGGCGCCTCTGCTTTGTTACTTGGAGTAGCGATTCACCTGGTTGGTTTTCCTCTAGGGGCGGCGCTTGCTGCGGTTCCATCGCTTATGGGGGGGGTCTTTGCGGCTGAAATAGCCTGGCACTGCTGCGATTAAATAGTGGGACTTATTTCCCAAGGCATATTCTGACATAGCAACATTTTACAGGAGGTGTTTTCGGTGAAAGACAACACAATTACCCCGTGGAGCGGGTCTGAAGCCATTGCGATGGCAGGAGTAAAGCAAAGTGTGAAGCCAGGCCAGTTTGGAAAGCTCAAAGAGGAGGCTGAGGAGGTACTCGGGGGTTGGGACCCGACTCTTGAGATTTCCAATGTGCCAAACACGGTGTATGGTAAGAAATCGAGCCACGCTGCGGAAACAATGACGGAGACCACAAAGTTTGCCTCACTTTCGCCGGAGCAGAAGAAATTCGCTGTGGACACGCTGAACCAGTTGAATCAAAACGGCAGGCTCTATGTTGAGGCGGAGGGAAAGCTGAAAAGAAGCAGCCCTGCAGAGGCGGCGTCTTTACTTGACAAAGGACAGCCTGTTGTTCTCGTTGATCGCATTGGAGAGCAGAATACATATACTGAAACTAAATCGGAGAATTTCGAGCTGAACGCCAGTTGTCTGATCATTGTTGATTCGGTTTCTGCAGCGCGGAAGAAATCCGAGCACGCCAATCTCACCCAGGACGTTCGATACACAACTTCTCAACTCACGGACTGGTCTTATCTCAGCCTTGTTGATCCCGGCTTGCAGGGAGTGAAAGGGGCGCCTTTCGTTCCGAAGAGCGGCGGCACTGTTACCACTTCTGTTGATTGGGAAAAAGAGTGGTTGAACATTTCCCTCTCATCCATAGATGTGCTCGGCGGCATGGCCGCTGCCGGCGCTTCAGGCAGCGTCGAGCAGGGATATATCATTTCCAAAGGCAATCCGTCCAGGTAGAGGGCTGACATGATAATAGAAAACTATTCCGCCGAGCTCGGACCTCTGTACTTTCCAGTCCCTTCCGCCCGGGGACAGGTGGAAGTTTTTCCTTCAGGGAATTCCGATGACAGGTATGTCCGAAGGAAAGAGCTCGACTCGGCCTTGCGGGCAGACACAGTCCCGACGAATCTGGAAGAGCTTACGAATGTAAAGGCTCTGCGATCAAACGAGACCAGATTGAAAATACTGGTGGGCGCGCAAGGCTTCTGGGCGACTGCGGTCGGCATGGCGCTCACCGGACTCGTGGCCGGTGGAGTCATGGCTTCAGTTCTCCCTCCCATTGCCACAATAGCCGTTGGAGGAGCAGCCCTGGGGCTTTTCAATATGGCAAGAACTCTGAGAAAATCAACAGGGGAAGTTCAAGTCAATATTGATGGGGAAAAGTCCACGAAGAAATTTGTCCTTGAGCCGCAGATCTACCAGAAATCGGCTAAGGAAATCCGGCACTTGCTGATCCACGAGGGCATTCTTGGCGACCGCATCGAGCCTTATCAACCAGGGGATCAGGAATACCCTGAGAGCATTGACAGGGGAATCTTTAACGAGTTGAGGAAACAGGCGCCTAAACTCATCGAGCTGGCAGGGACAAGGTGTCTGGTGGCCGATTTCGCGCAGAAATCAACATACGGCAGCCCTGTATTGAACATCATCAATGCCGGTTTGGCGGCATCACTCGTGGCTTCAGGGAAGCCGGTCTACGTTGTTGACGTGAAGGATGTCTCAAACAAGCTTCATTCCTATACCGCTTCTGCTTCGAGCAAGAACAAGCTGACGCGGATGGAGAACCGCTATGACTACAATGAGGTCACTTTCGGGTACAGTCTGCAAACCATAAGAGTACCCGGGGACATTGCCGCAATGGGAGAGAAGCGTGGGATTCCACGAGGCATACTTGGAGTTTTCAAAGAAGCCAGCGCTTGCGCTCAGATCGTCAGCCTCGAAAAGGAAGAGGAGCTCGATCGCGTGGACAAGCGGTCCGCCTTACTGGACCCCTCGGGACCGGAAGACAGCTCAGAGTTCACGACAATTATAAGGGATCACGAATACCGATACAAGCGCACAGAGCGAGAATGACCCGTCGCCACAGGGAACTCTCCGGCAAAATCTGGGGAGTGGATGGGCAAGCAATCACGCGATGCGCAACAGTGTCAGCGAGGCGCGGGCTTCTCCTCCACTAATGTCCGGAACGATTCCAAGCTCCAATGCGGTCACTCCGGCGAGGTTTACCTTGTAATCTTCGCACTCGCGCGTCTGCCCCGGCGGACTGAAGTTATATTGCTGACGCACAATCTCCCGGTAAGTGCGGCCGCCATCCGCCGACCATCGCAGCACGAACTCCTGGGTACGCGCCAGTTGCTCCTCGCAGAACAGTAGTTGGATATGTTTGATCGGCTGCAATTCATCAAAGAGCAGGCGGATCGTCTGTTCCCCTGCCTGTGCCGCCCGCCAGCCGGATCCGGTGCCTGGCATCAATGCTGCCTCGATTGGATGTGCAGCGTCCTCGGACGTAAGCTCGACTTTCGCCCGCACTTGCAGGTCCAGCCAGCCTTGCTCGACGGGTGAGATTCTCTCGGGTTCTTGACTGATTATTTGTTTGCGCATTTGTCCTCCTCCTATACTTCTCTATCTTACCCAGCCCTGGCCACAATCTAACATGTTTTCATATTTGCTTGAGCAACTTCTCCGGTTTCAGCTTCTGCATCCCAAGGCCCATTTCCTCGGGGGTGAAGCCCTGGGCTATGCCAAGGAGCTGGAAGAGATAGGACGGGGGGGTCGGGCGGTCCAGGTTGAGTTTCTTGGAGAGTTTCAGTTGACCCAGATCGAATTCAGTGAAACAGGTGGGGCAGATCATGCCCATGAGATCGGCCCTCGATGCGGAGACGGAGGTGATGACCGTTGAGGCCATGCTGGTCCGGGTTTCCTCTGTCTGGCAGGATCGGCCGCAGCAGAGGACCCTTTCTTCATGTTTTACGGGTGCGGCGCCCATGGCTGAGATGAGATCATCCAGGATGTGGGGATGATCGGGATTGTCAACATTCATGATACGGCTTGGTTTCAGGAAATGGCAGCCATAGTGGATCGCCACAGTCACACCCGAAAGGGGTTTTTTCACCGATTGAGCGACGCGGTCGAGCCCGATTTCATCGCGCAGGATCGTTACGATATGACGGATCCTGGAAGTTCCCTTGTATTCTTTCCCGATTCTGGCCAGGCGTTTGTTCACTTCATTAGTCTTGCGGACTGCGGCTTCCATCTGAGGATACCTGGTCGGGATGAGGCATCCCGGGAAAAAGGCGAGTTTCATAGGCATGTAACCCTCCCCTGGCCCCTCCCCTCAAGGGAGGGGGAAATGCGCATGGCCCTCACACGAAGGGAGGGGGGGGCTGTGGTGGAAGGGCTGGGGGAGAGGCAGCTTCGGTTGTTCATGGTTCCAGAATCCTCGAAAGCTCACCAGGCTCGCAGGAGGTAAGAGGCGGAAGCCCCAGGCTTTCTCTCATCTTGTGGGTATAATCGGTCACAATGGTGCTCCGGCCTGTTTTCTTGATGGCCTCTACAGTCTCCTTGACCCCTTTTGGGAAAATGCCCTCCCGGGCCAGGAGATTCTTAAGCTCGATGATGATCTCCACAGGTTTTACGCTCTGGGGGCAACGCTCATGGCAGTTGTAGCAGCTCGAGCAGTTCCAGATGATGGAGTCCTCCCGAATGAGGTCATCCCTCATCCCCAGAAGGACTTTCAGCATGATTTCCCTTGGGTTAAAGTCCTTGTGGAATCGGGCCGAAGGGCAATCTCCCGTGCAGGCGCCGCACTGATAGCAGAGGTTGACCGAAGCCCCTTCCAGGGTCGCGGCCAGCTCTTCCTTGAAATCGAAATTGACTCGCATTACCTGTCTTCCTTCATCCTGCGTATGCTGTTGCTCTTGCACCGGGGACAGCTCCGCTCCCTGGGCTCTTGTTCTTTGATATACGTGTCCATAAAAGTGTGGCTGCACCTGAGACACTTGAATTGAGACTGATTCAAAGGTTTTCACCCCCACCCTGACCCTCCCCCATCAAGGGGGAGGGAATTACTTTCCAACCCTCCAGCGAGGAGGGAAATTACTTTCCTGGTTTGCTCAGTGCCGCGATCGTGTCCTGCACTTCCTCGATTGTCACGGTTTTCCTTATTTCATCCAGCTCTCGCATCACTTTCGCGAACTTCTGGCCTTCTGCTGCGCTGATCCATTCCAGTTGCAGCCTTTCGGGACGGATCTTGAGCTTTTCCAGCCGGTCCCAGGCGTGGTCCACACGTCTCTGGGTCCAGCGGTTGGCGTTGATGTAATGGCAATCGGCGAAATGGCATCCCGAGACCAGAACCATGGCGGCCCCTTTTCGGAATGCGTGATAAATGAAATCTTCCGTGACCCTGCCGCTGCACATTGTCCGGATGAGTCTGGAAGAGGCAGGGTAGGCCAGTCTGGAGACCCCTGCGAAGTCCCCCCCCGCATAGGAGCACCAATTGCAGGCAAAGGTCACGATCTTTTCCCTGGGATTTTCTTCCAGGATGGCATCCATCTGGGAATAGATCTGGTTGTCCGTGAAGTGGCGCATCTCGATGGCATCAAAGCGGCACGAGGCCGCACAGGTGCCGCATCCGGAGCAGCAGGCCTCAACGATAGAGACAGGGATCTTCTTCTTGGCATCACCCGGAAGAATGGCCGAATAGGGGCATGCCTTGACACAGACATTGCAGCCTGTGCATTTTTCCGCAATGAGCCTGCTTGTGATGGCTTCGATCTTGACTTTGCCCGCAGAGAGGAGAATACCGGCTCTTGCGGACGCGGCCCCTGCCTGTGTCACACTGTCCTTGATATCTTTCGGCGCTTCACAGGTGCCTGCAAAGAATACGCCCTTTGTGGGGGCATCCACAGGTTTCAACTTGGGATGGGATTCGAGGAGGAACCCGTCAGATGTGTGGGAAAGGGTGAGGAGCTTATGGATCTTCCCGTTTCCATTCTGGGGGGTGAAGCCCACAGAAAGGACCATCAGGTCGAATTCATGGTCTTCCAGGCGCCCTGTTGAGCCGTTTTCCGCCCTTACCAGGAGATTCCCTGTCTTCGAATCTTCCCTGATCTCCCCAGGGAGGCCGCGAACATATTGGACTCCCACTTCCCTGCTCCTCTGATAGAGATCCTCAAACCCCTTTCCGAAGGCCCTGATGTCGGTATAGAAGACAGTGCTCTCCGTATCAGGGTAATGGTCGGCCAGCAGAAGTGTGTCCTTAACCGTGTTCATACAGCAGATATTGCTGCAGAAAAGCTGTCCATCCTTGCGGGAACGGGAACCGACGCACTGAATGAAGCCGATCCTTTTTGGACGGCTTCCATCGCCCGGTCTCAGGAAGTGCCCTTCCGTCGGCCCGCCGGCGCAGATGAGGCGCTCGAATTCCATGCTGGAGATCACGTTGGGATAGCGCCTGTATCCATATTCGGCGACAGTGGCCGGATCAAAGGGTTCCATGCCTGTCGCCACGACGATGACCCCTACCTCCAGCTCCAGGAACCGGTCGCTCATGTCGTAATCCATGCACTTTTTCTCACAGGCCTCCGCGCACTTGCCGCAGGCAATGGGATTCAGGCCCAGGCAGTCCTCTTTTCTGATGAGGTAGGCAGAAGGGACGGCCTGAGGAAAAGGAATATGGACCGCCTTCCTTGAGGAGAAGCCCTGCTGGTATTCATCAGGCTTTACGACAGGGCAGACTTTGGCGCAATCACCGCAGGCGGTGCAGTCTTCTTCCCTTATATACCGCGCCTTTCTCCGAATTCTTGCCCTGAAATTTCCCACATAGCCGGAGATTTCCTCAACTTCGCTGTAAGCCAGGAGCTTGATTCTGGGATGTCGACCGACATCCATCATTTTTGGCCCCAGGATTCATATGGAGCAGTCCATGGTGGGAAAGGTCTTGTCAAGCTGAGCCATGATCCCGCCGATGCTCGGCTCTTTCTCGACCAGTGTTACGTAATGGCCTCCATCGGCCAGGTCAAGAGCTGCCTGGATTCCTGCGACCCCGCCTCCGATAACAAGAGCCGCCTGGGTGACAGGCACCTCAAGCTCCCTCTGGGGCTCCAGATGCCTCGCCTTGGCGACTGCGCTTCGGATCAGGTCCAGGGCTTTCCGGTTGGCGGCTTCCTTATCCTGGCCATGGACCCAACTGCAGTGCTCCCTGATGTTGGCCATTTCCATGAGATATGGATTCATCCCCACCTGGGCTACACAGTTGCGGAAAGTGGGCTCATGGAGCCTGGGGCTGCATGATGCCACAACTGCCCGGTTGAGATCGTTCTCCTTGATGGCTTTCTGGACTTCCTGCTGTCCGGGCTCCGAACAGGTGTACTTGTTTCGAATGGAAACCACCACGTTTTCCAGTTTCGTTGCCTGCTCCCGAAGCCATTCGCAGTCAAGGGTTCCGGCGATGTTCAGGCCGCATTCACACACAAATACGCCGATCCTCTGGGTGGACAATAGGATTCACCTCCGATCCATTCAAATGTTCCAGGACAAGACTGACCAGATTCACAAGAGGAATCTTTATATCCGAGTTTTCTCCGCCACAGGTCAGGTGGATCTCGCATTTGGGGCAAGCCGTAACCAGACGATCGCTCCCTATGGTAAGGGCCTCCCTGAGCCGCTCTTTCTGCATGCTCCGGGTTCCCTGGCTGCAGCCTTGCCAGCAGGTGCCGCCGCAACAGGTGGCGAGCCTGGCGCTGTGCTCCATTTCCCGAAGCTCAATCCCGGGAAGAGCCTTGATTACGGCCCTGGGCTCCTCGTAGATTCCCGAGAACCTTCCCAGTCGGCAGGGGTCCTGGTAGGAGACCACTTC
>JACPDT010000018.1:28018-31527 GCA_016183865.1 Armatimonadota bacterium
GGGGGGACAAACCGAGCCGCGAAATCTCTCTTGCGAGGAAGGTCGCCGCGTGCTCCATCTCCAGATTCAGGTCCGTGTATTGGCTTCTAAAGGCGTGGAAGCACTCGGGGCAGGCAAACAGCATCTTCCTGGCGCCGGAATTTCGGATCAAGGCGATGTTCTTGTCCCGAAGGCGTTGGAATCCCTCTTCGTCCCCGGAAAGGAGCAAATCCGCGCCACAGCAGCATTCATCCTCCACCATGGCAGGGACGATCCCCATGTGGTTCAGGATTCGGACCATTCCTGTGATGTTGTCCCGGGTATGGGCGCCCAGATCGGAGAAATAGGCATCAAAATAGGGAGTGCATCCCGCGAAAAGGAGGAGATCCCCTTTTTGCGAGACCTGAAGCGGCTCTTTGAGCCAATCCATGCGGTCTTGCCTCCAGGTGGACCGTCCCTGAAGGCGCATCCAGAAAAAGGGAGTCCCGCAATGGGTAAGGGTAGGGTTGTTTCCGGCCTCAAAGCTTCGTTTTCTTAGATTGTATACCATATCGGCATAGGGAATCCCTGAGGGGCAGACTTCTTCACAGAGTTTGCAACCCAGGCATTTCCAGAGATCGGCTTCCCCGAAGGGCTTTCCGGATCCCGCGAGGCGGCTGAGGACTCTTCTGGGCGAAAATCCTCCATCATGCCTCGAAACAGGGCAAAGAGACGTGCATTTCCCGCACTCCTGGCATCCTCTGGGAACCGGGATGGCTTTGATTTTGCCGCTCCCTTTCGGCAAAGGGCTCGCAAGCTCCAGGGGACCCATCTCTGAGAGGCGCCCCACGAACTCATTGATGACATTGGCGAACCGGATTCCCTCGGCGGATGAGATCCATTCCAGCCGGATTCGATCGGGATGGATTCCTAGTAATGTCACTATTTGCTTCGTTTTTTCGAACTGGCTGACCGCTTTCTCATTCCCTGAGACATAGTGGCAGTCACCCATGTGGCAACCCGATATGAGAACACCATCGGCCCTGTTCTCAAATGCGGAGAGAACGAAAGCGGGATTCACCCGGGCCGAGCACATGACCCGAATGACACGGATGTGAGGGGAGACAGGCAGTCGGTTCACCCCTGCCGTGTCCGCTCCGGCATAAGAGCACCAGTTGCAGGCGAAAACCGTCAATCTTGGGGTATAACCCACTCTCTTACCTCCACGCAGTCTCGATCATCGAGAAGATCTGGTCATCTGTGAAATGATTCGGAGAAATGGCCCCGGTGGGGCAGGAGACGGCACAGGCGCCGCAGCCTTTGCAAAGGACCTGGTGAATTTCGGAAGTCAGGCGGCCGTCCCCGTTTCCTTCGAGTTTCGGTGCATGGAAGGGGCAAATTTCCACGCACCGGCCGCACCCGAGGCAGCGGGTTTCATCCACAGTGCAGAAAAGGGGCTCCATAGTGATCGTCCCCTGACGGACAAGGGAGAAAGCCTTGGCTGCTGCGGCGCCTGCCTGGGCTGTGGAATCAGGGATATCCTTGGCCCCTTGAAGGACCCCGCATACGAAGACGCCGTCGCTCGTCGTCTCCACAGGTCCCAACTCCGGATGCTTCTCCATGGCGAATCCATCCTCTGAACGGGGAATCTTCAGGAAATCGGACAAGAGGGTCATGTCCCCGGACCTGGGAACCATTCCCACAGCCAGAACCGTGAGATCGCTCGGGATTTCGATATCTGTGGAAAGAAGAGGGCTTCGGACCGTCACGATTTCGCCCAAAACCGTGGGGGGATTCGTCCTGTCATAAGGCACGAAAAGAACCCCCATCTCTCTTGCTTTCCGGAAGAACTCTTCCCCTTTATGCCCCACCATCCGCATATCTCTGTAAAGGACGGTGGCATTGATTCCGATGGAACGGAGGCCGATCGCCTGTTTCACCGTTGTGGGACAGCAGAATCGGGAACACCCCGGATTTCCGGCGCCCCGGGAGCCTACGCACTGGATGAATGTGACACTCTTCACTTCCCTGGAAAGACTCTGCGGATCTTGGAGCCGCCTTTCCAGCTCCAATTGTGTAACCACATTGGGAAGGGTGCCATAGCCGAAGGACCCGTCAGCGTCGTAAAGCTCCCCTCCAATGGCCAGAATGATGGCCCCCGCAGTGAGGACCTTCTTTCCCGAGGGATGGGAGAATTCCACCCGGAAATCGCCCACAGACCCGGTTATGCCGAGAATCCCTGCCTGGGTGAAGATTTTGATTTCCGCCTTTTTGAGGTTCTCCAGCTTTTCCCTCAGGAGTGAAGCGGACTCCACTCCATCAGGGTAGATACTGGAAAGAGAGTTGAGCTGTCCACCAGGGCGGGCCTCTTTCTCCAGAAGAGTCACAGGGACTTTCAGCCTTGCGAGAGCCAGGGCAGCTTCGATTCCCGAGATACCCCCGCCGATGACCAGGACTTTCCGGTTTACCGATATGACGGGAGACGAAAGTGCAGAAAGCCTGGATGCCCTAGCCGCCCCCATTCTGATCTGGTCTTCGGCGCGGCTCAGTGCGAGAGTGGGCTCCTTGTAATGAACCCAGGAGCATTGGTCCCGAATATTCACCATTTCACACAAGAAAGAGTTCAGCCCTGCCGCCTTGAGGGCATTTCGGAATATGGGCTCATGGGTCCGGGGGGTGCAGGCGGCCACCACGATTCGGTTCAGACTGTGCTCGGTGACGGCGGCCCGGATCTGCCCCTGTCCTTCCAGGGAGCAGGCAAAGAGGCTTGACGTCGTGTAAGCAACATGAGGGAGGGCCCTGGCCCGCTCCACAAGGAGGGGAATGTTCAGAACCCCTGCCACATTGGAGCCGCAGTGACATATGAAGACCCCGATTCTCGGGGGTCCCGACGGATCCACCGGCTGTACCGGAGGAACCTCCGGCAGCGGACAGGGAGGGACCCGGAATGCAGCCCAGGCAGCGGCATGGGAGGCCTGGGCCACGCAGTCGGGAATGACCTGAGGGGACCCCGCGCCGCCGCAAACAAAGATTCCCTTTCTGGAGGTTTCCGTGTGAGACTGTTCCGGGGCGGCCTTTCGGATGAATCCACCACAATCGCATTCCACCCCGAGCAGAGATGCAAGGCTGGAGAGGCCCTCGGTCGGAACGGCGCCGATGGAAAGAACCACCAGGTCGGCGGGGAATCGTCTCAATGCCTGATGCAGGGTGTCTTCGGTGAAGACTTCGAGGGAAGCCTCATTTCCTTCGGCGATTTTCGCGGGACGGCCCCGTACAAAGCGAATCCTGGCCTCCGACCGAGCCCGCTCCACAAAGCGGTCAAAGCCTTTCCCGAAAGCTCTGATATCGGTGTGGAGTATGGTGATTTCTTCAATGGCTTCTTCGTGCTGGAGAGCCAGGAGGGAGTCTTTGATGGAATTCATGCAGCAATAACGGGAACAGTAGGGGATTCCCCCCTCTCCCCTGGACCCGACGCATTGGATAAAGACGATTCTTCGCGGAACTTTCCGGTCCGAGGGGCGGACGATGTGCCCCAGTGTAGGTCCTGATGC
>JACPDT010000018.1:31566-42197 GCA_016183865.1 Armatimonadota bacterium
TAGCGCCCGAGAAGAGAGGCATCAAAGGGATCGAAACCTGAAGCAATGACGACGGAACCCACCCGCAGCTTTCGGTCCTGGGGCGCCATATCAAAATCAACGGCCTTCCTCTGGCAGGCTTTCATACAGTGCCCGCACGCAAGGAATTCCTTGTTCAGGCAGGTTTCCCGATCTATGAGATATGAGGAAGGGACCGCCTGGGCGAAGGGGCGATATATGGCCTTTCTAGCCTTAAGACCCGCGTCGAAAGGATTGGGAGCGACAACAGGGCAGACTTTCTCGCAATCGCCGCAGCCTGTGCAGAGATCTTCCCGCACAAAGCGCGGGTTCTTCCGCACAGTGGCAACAAAGCGAGGGAAGTCCCCATGGAGGGCAACCAGCTCGGAACAGGTCAGGATCTCGATCAGAGGATGCCGACCGGCATCCAGCATCTTTGGACCCAGAATTCAGATGGAGCAATCCATGGTCGGGAAAGTCTTGTCAAGCTGGGCCATTTTCCCCCCAAGGGTGGGGGATTTCTCCACAAGATAGACCTTCCTCCCCGATTGGGCCAGATCCAGAGATGCTTGAATTCCTGCTATTCCGCCGCCGATGACCAGGACTCCCGGAGGAGACCCTTCCCGCCTAGATTTTTTGGACTGTCTGGTGGCGTTCGGCATAATTGAAACCTTGATCAAATGCCTTCAAGTTGAGTTCTTCCGTCCCTTTCGGGACCGATTTTCGGATCGCTTCCCTGGCCGATTCCGGACGGATCGCGCCCGTCACGGCCGTAAAGAATCCAAGAACCACCATGTTTTGAACCATTTTTCGTCCCAGCTCTTCTGCAATGCGGGTGGAGGAAATGGGGAAATACTTCATGTTTTTCTGGGGCGGTTTGGGCTTTACAAGAGCATCCTCATAAATGAGAATTCCCTCAGGGCGGAGCTGAGCCTCATGCTGCTCATACCCTTCCTGAGAAAGGGCTACAAGAACATCGGCTTCCTTCAGATAGGGGAACCCCACTCTCTTATCGGAGACAAGGACCTCTGCGCTGCACGCGCTTCCCCTGGCCTCGGGTCCGAAGCTCTGAATCATCGTAGCATGTTTTCCTTCCCACAGGGAAGCCGTTTTTCCGATTATGTAGGCCAGCAGGATCACCCCCTGCCCCCCGAAGCCGGTTACGAGAATCTCGGTCTTGCTCACTTCTTCCTCCCTGTTCTTACTCTATCGTCTTGTACTTGTCTCCCAGACGGGACCTGTACCATTCGTGCATGGATTCCTGGAATGTGGGCCTTGGCTTGTCAACGAATTTTCCCACAGGGATTTTATCCTGAAAGGCAATCTCCAGGTTCTCAGTTCCCGCCTCGTGGCAGATCTCGCACTTTTCCTTGTAATACTGGAGCATCTCCAGGCCTGCCCCCAGCTTGTTTCTTCGGGCATACAACACAGGGCAGGGAGCTATGACCTCCACTATGGAGAACCCCTTCCGTTGAAGGGCATCCTGCATGGCCCGGGTCACTCTGCGCACATCCAGACAGGTCCAGCGAGCCACGTATGTGGCGCCGCAGGCTTCGGCCAGCTTGGGGACACTGAAGGGCGTCTCGAAATTGCCGTAAGGAGTCGTGGATGTATTGGCCGAAGTCGGGGTTGTGGGCGCCAACTGTCCCCCGGTCATTCCGTAAATGAAGTTATTGACCAGAATCACGGTGAGATCCATGTTTCTCTTGGCGGCGTGGATGAAATGATTCCCTCCGATGGCCAGAAGATCCCCATCACCGCTGAAGACCACCACTTTCAGGTCCGGTCTGGCCAGTTTCAGCCCTGTAGCAAAGGGGATGGCCCTCCCGTGCGTGGTATGGAAGGAATCCAGGCGAACGTACCCTGCCGTTCTTCCTGTGCAGCCGATTCCGGAAACGACGGACACCTTGTCCAGGTCCATCTTCGTCTTTTCCAGAGCTGTTGCGAAACACTTGAGAACAATGCCGATGCCGCACGACGGGCACCACATATGGGGCATCCTGTCCATTCTGAGATAAGGGGCTATGGGGTGCTCTTCTTGAGCCACATTCATTTCACGGCCTCCATGATTTTCGCCAGAATGTCTTCCGGCGTGTGTACATCGCCACCCATATGGGGCAGCGAGATGGTCGCGCATTTCCCGCCTGCGCACCTTTCCACCTCCAGGCAGATCTGGCCGTAATTGATTTCAGGGACAAGGAATGACTTGACTTTTCCTGCCAACTGGGAGATGCGTTTCTCCGGGAAGGGCCAGAGACTGATGAGGCGCAAGGATCCCACCTGGATGCCTTTTTCCCGGGCAAGCTCGACAGCATGTACCGCTACTCTGGAAGTGATTCCATAGGAGATCACGACAACTTTCGCATCTTCCATCCAGCGCTCATCCACAAGGATGATCTTGTCCGCATTCAGTCTGATCTTGTCAACAAGGCGCCGGACAAGAAGATCCTGGGTCTTTACGTTCATATCGGGATATCCCCGCTCATCATGAGTCAGGCCCGTAGCGTGGAAGCGATACCCCTTTCCGGGAAGCACCATGTCCGGGACAAGGCTTCCATTGCAGCGGTAAGGCTGATACTCGCCCGGCGGAAGAGCCGTGAGCTTTCGCCGCATAATTAAAGGCCGTGACTGTAAGCTCGAAGGACTCCTGAGGAGAATCAGGGCACAGAGCGATGATCTCGTAATCACCATGGGAGCCCCACCGGGCCTGCATCACATCCGCCTGTCCCACTTTCGTGGGCAGCCCTGTCGAGGGACCGGCTCGCTGCACATTTACGACAACACAGGGGACCTCCATCATGGCGGCAAGGCCGATATTTTCCATCATCAGGCTGAAGCCGGGGCCGGAAGTCACGGTCATTGACTTCACTCCGCCCCAGGAAGCGCCCAGAACCGCGCTTATGGAGGCCAGCTCGTCCTCCATCTGGATGAAGACCCCCCCCACGAGGGGAAAGCGCTCCGCGATTCGCTCCGCAACCTCTGTGGACGGAGTGATGGGGTAGCCGGCGAGAAAACGGCAACCTGCCGCCAATGCCCCTTCGGAACAGGCGTGGTCTCCATCCAGAAAATGGGCGCCCGTCAGCACGCCCGCGGGATCGGCTTTCATGGCTTTTCCTCAACCTTCTTTTCTTGTTTGTGCCCTTCCCCTGGCGAGCCGTTTACAGGGAGGGAGAAGATGGCAAAATCGGGACAGATCATTTCACATAACCCGCAATTGACGCATTTTTCTTCATGGGCGGCCACGGGGGGGTGATATCCTTTTTTGTTGAAGGTTTCGGACATTTCCAGCACCTGGAGGGGACAAAAGGCAACACAAATGGAACATCCCTTGCAGCAATCCGTGACAATCATGACCCGGCCACGAGGGACATTCACCTTGTCCAGATCGAGCGGAGTTCGCCAAGTTTTCACGGCATTTTAGGAGTTCTGTCCTTTCCGAAAAGGACCTTTCGGAGTGTTTATATCCTGGATTTTTCTCGCGGAAGTTGTACTCGAAGAAAGCAGAGAGCTTGGCGACTAAAGAAGATATCGCAACAATCACGGACAACGTCGAAGAAGTAAAGGCTCAATATGCGGCCACGCCCGAAGAACGCAAGGCCGGTTATCAGCTCCCAATAACCCTCACCCGCAGATTGCCGGAGGTGCTTAAGAGTCAAAATCGAGGGGGTAAGGTGGCTCCTTTTGGCCGAATATTGGTGGCGCAATTTGGGTGATGAAGCACACACAGATCCTCTGATGGAGAATTTTCTGTCACCAATTGTGTAGTTTGCTCCCAACACGAAACACAGATTCGCGGCACTTTCGATTTACTTGCCCGCGTCCTTTCTTTTTGACTTTGCTTTACTCGTGCTTTCTTCTTCGAGCATCTTGAGCATGTCGTCAATAACAACTCTTTCTTCATAACGCGCCCGTGCAATGATTTCTTTGTCACGCGTGTCAAGGTACCGCATAATAGTATAGTAAGGAGACAGCACTTCAAGCAATTCCTTGTTATCGGTCGCTTCTATCTTCTTCAGGGCGATTCTCAATAGTCCGATGTTTTTCTTTTGTATCATGGACCTCATAACCCCGATGAGAAAAGCGAGTATCAAATCCTTGTTCGCCGCCGCATCCAGAAGTGATAATGTTTCTTCAATACCCTTTGTACCCGTTTCGGTATTCCCTTCAGTCATTTCCTCGAAGTAGACTGCACTATATATCGCAAGCATATTTTTGGCGCACCGGTCGCATTCAGGCACGTGACTGATAGCCTTTTTCAGTGTCTTTTCGCCGTCTTCATATCTTTTCATATTTACATAGACTTCACCAAGAATGCTCAAAGCGTTATGGTCATCGGGCTTTATTTTCATTGCTTTCTCAAGTGTCGCTGTCGCCTCATTGTAGCGTTTTGTTTCCGCGTAGGTAATTCCAAGATTAGCCCACACTCGAAACTCGTCGGGCTTCAACTTGACAGCCTTTTCAAAGGCCCGTACCGCTTCATCATAACGTTTAATTTCCGCATAAGTAATCCCAAGATTACTCCACACTCGAAATTCATCAGGCTTCAACTTGACAGCCTTTTCAAAGGCCCGTACCGCTTCATCATAACGTTTAATTTCCGCGTAGGTAGTTCCAAGATCAGCCCATATTAGAAACTCGTCAGGCTTCAACTGGACGGCCTTTTCAAATGCTTGCGCTGCATCATCATAGCGTTGCATTTTCACGTAGGTGGTTCCCAGACTACCCCACACTCGAAACTCATCAGGCTCTAGGCTTATGGCCTTCTCAAGTTGATGAACCGCCTTATCAAACTGCTCCAGTAAACTGTACGTTATTCCAAGCTGCATAAGGCATGCAAATGATTCATTGAAATATTCGGGATGCTTCTTACTTGTAGTTTTAAGTATCCCCAATGCCTTGTCAGGCTTTTCCATTTTGTTATATATACACGCCTTGTAAACTACAACCTTATCATCACCTCCTTCCCTGATTTCACGATCAATCAAACTCAACGCGACATCGTATTTCTTCTTTTCGCACGCCACACAAAATGCACTTTTTTCCCTGCACTCCGGTATGGCCTCCTTAATGTACCATAGCTTATCAAGTGCAAATTCGATCTCCACGCCGTCAAGATGCAGTTTTTCACCGATCTCGTCAATTGTCTTCTCAAGATGTTCAAGCAACTCTTCTCGCGAAAACCACGCTTCGTAGAATCTAATGATAAGTCCAAGCCTTCTTCTGCCTGCCTCCACCCGCATTCGTCGCCACAAGCTGAAGAGTTTTTCCCGTACATCATAAATTACCCTTTTGCCGTGCCCTTTTGTAGTTCTTACATATCCCCTTTTTTCCAGTTTTCTCAGTTGTGAAACAACGACATTGACGGGATGATCGCATGCTTGCGCTATCTCCGTAGGAGTAAGAAGAGTATCTGCCCTTGCCATTGCATCAATGATTTCTCTCTGCTGCGGTGAAAGATCGTTCATTCTCAAATTGAAAAAGGGGGTCAATTCATCAAGCATTTTCAGGAATATGATTTCTGCGATTGTTGCATCACCGTCCAAAATAATCTGGTAAAGGCTCAAAAGAAGCCTGGGATTGCCGCCGGCAAGACGGTGAATGTTCTCAATTTTCTCCCTGGATTTTTCAATGGTCTCAGCAACTGAAGTTTTCCCCTCCCGTCCTGCATAGATTTTGAGCATCTTCACGGCGTCCTCAAAAGAGAGATCATCTAGTCTGATAATCTCGAAGAAATTATAGAAGGGCCGGTCGTGATTGATAATCGCGTCGAAAATCGTCGGCGCTGAACCAATTACGAGAATGCTCCCTGAGGTCATGAGAGCTTCCCGCAAGATTGCCTGATCCTCATCTGTGAGTCCTTCGAGGATCTTGTCAAAATTATCAACGAGTAAAACGATGATCTTTCCGGTTTTTTTCCTGAATGTCTTTATGAAGTCAAGGAATATCTCCTTTTGCCTTTCCCGCACGTCACGGATTGCCATGGATTCGCTCTCGGTTCGAGGCGTGTTTTTTATCCCTTCCTTCTCGAGGTTCTGAATGACAAGAGTGAGTAGCTTTGTGATTGTACTTATATATTCTTCTTCAGGCAATATTACCGGAACAAACGACGAAGCATGATTACCCAGCCCCATTACGTTGATATTGCCCTTCAGGGAATGATAAACGATCCGGAGCAAATGTGATTTCCCGATCCCCTTCGGCCCCACGAGAATGGCGTGAGAAGGACTTTTACCCGAGGATGCATTCTTGAGTATTCTGTTCATCTCTTCCAGTTCAACATCTCTTCCCACAAAGGTTTCCCTGAGGGTCTCGGGAGGAAGGAGGGCCGGTGTATATTTGTAAAACACCATGTCTACACCACCTCCACGTCGTGATATCGCAGCCACCATGCCCGTAAGATATTGGTCGAGAAACCGTAGGTCTTATCGGCGTAATTGTAAATTATGTAGAAATCATTTTCCAAGTCGGTCATGAGGCTATTGAACGCACTTTCATCCGGTTTCTCTGTACTATGCGCTTTGAATAGTCTCCATAAGTCCTGCTTGCCTTTCCGTTTGCAGCGAGCGACTTCAAGAACAAGGCGGTGGGCGATTCTTGCCAGCCCAGGCGTGTAGTATTCTTTCAATCTTTGATAGTAATGCATGAAATAAGTCTTGCTCGCAGGCCCGAGAACTTGACCGTGAAACACTTCCTCAATGGCTTCCGGTGTCAATGTGGTGCGTCTTAGTCGCTCCATTGCTTTGAGGCTTTCACTTGCCAGAATCTGAATAAAATAAGGGACTGGAGGCCCAACTAACTCCATGATTTTTTCGATAGCCACGTTTGAGACCCGCTTGATTCCGCCGTCGCCCACGAGCAGCGCCTTGACGTATCCTCGTCCTTCTTCTCCTGAGAAGGCGCCTATATTGATTATCTCGAAATCGTTTATTGTCCTTGGACCTGTGCCGACCTTCTCCAATATGTATTCGATACCTATGGAACCTCCAACCAGCCAGCGAAATTCTGGAAGCTTCGGGTGCTGCCGTATCTGCCTGAACCAGTTTAGGAACTCGCAGGCGGCGTGGTTTTCGTGCTTAGTGGCAATATTCTGGATAAGCGTAGGAAGTTCGTCAATTATGAAGAGAATTTTCTTGTGGCTTTCCGCAACACAGGAAAGTATTTCAAATCCTTTGTCCTGCCATCCTTGCCTTACATGATCTTTCAGTTTTAGGCGGGCTGTCGCAAGCCCAATTTCTTCGATTCTTTGAAATGCTTCCTTGAACCATTTTTTCGTGGAAATAACAGCCTTTTTGAATTTTGAATTGGAGATTAAGTCTACGGCGAGCGCCACAACGAAATCTTCAGGGTCATTTCTGCCTTCAGCGTCGAAGAAAACGGTCTCATATCCCAATCGCGGATTCTCAAAAAGATTGAACATGATGCTTGTCTTTCCGAATCGTCGGGGAGCCTTGAGAAATACGGAAGTCTTCTCGAGCGATTTCCAGATATGATCAATCTCCGCCTTCCTGTCCCACATGTCATCCCCTTTTGCGATGTTTCCGATGACAAATCCCGGGTTTTGCACGGCCCGCACCTCCGTCATAATCTTGCAGTTATATAACGATATTATTATATAACAAATTGGGTATATAGTCAATACCCTCCTCTCAGGCTCCTGCATAATTTACATCTCTATGCAAATTGTGCAGTATGATCTACATGTTGTCGAGCAGATCTCCGAAGCCGTGACGTGCAAATAGTCAGCCACCCAGTGGATGGCATCTGGCTGGAGAGAGGGGCGAGGGAGGGGGAAACATGGGAGGAGAGAATGTTGACATGCCATGACATTCATTGATGAAGCAAGAATATACGTGAAAGGCGGAGACGGCGGAAGCGGAGCTTCCAGTTTCCGTCACGAAAAATTCGTGCCCAAAGGGGGACCTGACGGCGGAGACGGAGGCAAGGGCGGGTCGGTGGTCCTCGTTGCCGACGAGGGTCTGAATACCCTCATTGACTTCAGGTACCGTCGCCACTTCAAGGCCAGGAAGGGAGACCGCGGGGAAGGGGGCAACCGCACGGGGAGATCGGCAGAGGACCTGACCCTGAAGGTCCCACGTGGGACCATGGTCTGGGATGTGGAGACAGGCGATTTTGTCGGAGACCTGTCGGACCACGAGGCGACCCTTCTTGTAGCCGGAGGAGGGCGGGGAGGACGCGGAAACGCCCGTTTCGCCTCATCCAGGAGACAGGCGCCCACAGTCTATGAGAAGGGGGAGCCGGGGGAGGAGCGCTGGATCCGCCTTGAGCTCAAGCTTCTGGCCGATGTGGGACTCGTGGGACTTCCCAATGCGGGGAAATCCTCCTTTTTGGCGAGGGTATCTCGCGCGAGGCCCAAGATTGCCGACTATCCTTTTACTACACTGATTCCCTGTCTGGGGATGGTGAAATTCCATGAACAAAGCGCCGTTTTTGCCGACATTCCGGGTCTGATCGAAGGCGCCCACCAGGGAATCGGCCTGGGGGACCGTTTTCTCAGGCACATAGAGCGGACCCGTCTGATTCTTCATATTGTGGATTTGTCCACACTGGACCCGAAGCAGCCCCTTGCGCCCGTTGAGGCCATCCATCGCGAGCTTGCCTCATTCAGCGAGGAGCTGGGGAATCGCCCTCAGATCCTTGTGGGGAACAAGATGGATCTCCCTGAGAGTCGGGAGATCCATCCTGTCTTTGCCCGGGCTGCCAAGAAGAAGAAGCTGCCTCTTTTCTCCATATCCGCGGCCACAGGGGAAGGCATGGATGTCCTGATTGCCGAGGTCTTTCGCCTTCTTCCCGACCTTCCGAAGCCCGATTTTCACATCTTCCCCGTTCTTCGCCCCCTTTCGGACCGAGAATTCAGGATTGTTTCTTCCGAAGAAGGGTTCGTGGTATCGGGAAAACAGGTGGAAAAAATGGTGGCCATGACCGATCTCGACAATGACGAAGCCTGTGTCCGCCTTCAGATGAGGCTGGAGCGTCTGGGTCTGGAGCAGGCCCTCCAGGATGCGGGCGTGAAACCCGGCGACAGGGTCGCAATAGGGGAATGGGAATTTGAGTATGGAGCAGGGACTCTCCTGCCGTAACAGAGGTCAGAGTTTTGTTGGCTATCTACGGGAGAGGCGCCTCTTACTCTTGGCAGGAGTGCCGTTTTCTCACAGCACTTCAGGCATCCGCCTGTTGAAGGAAAGTCGCAAAGGTCGTCAGCTCAGCGGTTAGTTTTTCCAGCACAGGATCTATATTTACAATCAACGGCTCTATTTTTTTCGGGTTCAGGTGAAATGTGTAAACATTGCGGACCACGTGCCGGAAGCCGCGATAGTCTTCCAGGATGTCGCGCAACTCTTCGGATATGACAGCAGGCCGGACTTCTGCGATCTCCGCGCTCATTTGACTCAACAATTCCTGATGCCAGTTGGCAGCGGTCGGTACACTGCCATCTACAGCAGCAGCGATTTTTTCAAATATCTTTTCCAGTCCTGAGTAAAAACCATGCAGATTAAGGGCCACACCGTCAAGATAGTTATCATCATTTTGGCTCTTGGCCTTTCCCCAGCCTAGCTTTGCTCTCTCAACGAGCACCGTCAATTCCTTCAGATCTCTCCGTATCCGCGCGATAAGGATAGCTCCTGGTTTGCTCATAGCTCGACACCTTCCCGCAGAATGTGCCGGCGCAGAGACTCGGAGCAATCATCAGCGTCCACCAGATCCACCTTGAACCGATCGCTGAAGCCACTGGCAAATGCCACCGCACGGTAATAATCCGCGCAAGATACACCCCACACGGCAAGGTCAATGTCGGACCACTTGTGGAAATCTCCTCTGCTGAGCGAACCAAACAGCACTACCTTCTTCCCGCCAAAACGGGCTTTTAGGTGATTCGCAACGGCATTTGCTACAGCTCTAGCCTTCTCGACAAGCTCGGGGGTCGGTAGGATGTCAACTGTGGATCGGAAAGGTCGATATTGCTTCCAGAGTGTCGGCGATATGTCTGTTGTTGTTCGTATTATCGTCGGTTCTTCTGAGAAGTCACCAGGATCGGCTTTATTTATGTTCTCCATTTCTTACCGTCTCTATTCGCGGGGTAATTTGATCTTCTCCGTTTCTTTATCCTTGTTCAGTCCTGGTTCTACGCATTGAGAATTCCTCCTCCCTGGACGACAAGCTCCTCTTCTGTCCTTTCCACCTCCATCCGGATCTCGGCGTGAGGCTCGCCATACTTGATCGCATTGTCGTCGATGATTCCACTTTTCAAGAACGCAATTGGAGCGCAATTGGAACTTGTTTGTCACAATCTTCGCAAATTATCATGTAGATATATGCCTTCACAACTCGAAAGGAGACAATCATGGAAAACGTCATCCAGCCTACATTACAGCCTGCCGTCCGAAATATCGGAGGGCAGGGCTCCAAGATCGGCGGCTCCGTATCACGGGATCCGGAAGATCTTTACTTCAATGAGAAAAGCGAAGGGACGCCTGTCAGGACCTGGTTCCCACCTGAAATTGATGTAAAGGGCTTTGCAGGCTGCACTTTTGTGGGCGACCCCGAGGCAGAGGCCCGGAAGGTGGCCGAGGGAAACAGCCGGTTTGCTTTGGAGCTGTACTCGAAACTTGCAGCGA
>JACPDT010000018.1:42223-55830 GCA_016183865.1 Armatimonadota bacterium
GCTGTACTCGAAACTTGCAGCGAAAAAAGAAGGGAATTTTTTCTTCGCACCCCTTGGAATCTCCACAGCTCTTGCCATGACCTACGCAGGCGCAGAGGGTGAAACATCAAAAGAAATGGGCCGTGTTCTCCATTTCGATGAGCTTCCCAAAGAGAGACTCCATCAGGCCTTTGGAAATGTCACGAAAGATTTGACCTCCCGATTGGATCGGGAAGACTGCACATTCACCGTGGCAAACCGGATATGGGCTCACGAAGAGGCCAGGGTTCAAGGCCGGTTCCAGAAAACGGTGGAGGACGCTTATGGCGCTCCTGCCCAAATTCTTGATTTCAAAGACTCTAAGGGCGCCACGGAAACCATAAACACCTGGGTTGCCGAGAGGACCAGGGACAAGATCAAGGATCTGATACCTCCGGGCGTTCTGGATGAAAATACCCGCATGGTCCTCACAAATGCCCTCTATTTTAAGGCAAGCTGGGCCGACAAGTTCGATCCCAAACAGACTCGTGAGGGGACGTTCCAGGCTGACGGATCGAGGCTGGTGGATGTGCCGATGATGCACAAGAAAGCGGATTTCAAGTATGGAGAGTTCTCCCTGGACAAGAACAGCCCGACTCCCTCAATCCATAAGCCCTATTTCGTGGAGGGGCTAGATGTCCAGGTTCTTGAGCTTCCCTATTCCGGCGATGATCTCTCCATGGTGTTCATCCTCCCCAAGGACCAGGAGACTTTGCCCAAACTGGAGAAATCGCTCAACCCTGATCAGGTAAACAACTGGCTGGATCAGCTTCACGAGAAGACGGTCATTACATCGATCCCCAAATTCAATCTGACCTCATCCTTCAGGATGAAGGACGTTTTGTCCGATATGGGCATGGGCCATGCTTTCAGCGATGGCGCCGATTTTTCCGGCATCAGCGGGCAGAAGGACCTCACCATCGGAGAGGTGATTCACAAGGCAACTGTGGAAGTGAAGGAAGAGGGCGCCGAAGGCGGAGCCGGGACAGCGGTCGTGATGATGCGGAAAACCTGCATCGTGCAGGACCCGATTTTTCAGGCCGATCATCCGTTCCTGTTCGCGATCAGGGACAAAAACGCAGGCATCCTCTGCATGGGAAGAGTGAGCGATCCCAGCAAGAACTGAGTCCATAGGTCGCGGATTCGGGATTCCCGTCAGGAGGGTTCACGGAGATCCAGGTGGAAATGACGGGAACTGTGAGCAGGAATTCACCTGGTGTCATGGGAGATGTTTTCGGCGGGCTTGCCGCGATGCTGGTGGCTTTCCCGTCAGCCATTGCTTTTGGGCTCCTGGTCTATTCTCCTCTTGGAGCGGCCTATTCCCCTATAGGCGTCATGGCTGGGATCATGGGGACCATCGTGCTCGGAATCGTGGCATCGGCGGTCGGGGGCTCGCCTCGTCTGGTGTCCGCGCCTTGCGCACCGGCTGCCGCCGTACTGGCAGCCCTCGTGGCGGAAGTGCTGCATTCCGGAAATTCATCCTTCCCCGCTGAGGCCGTTCCTGCGATGCTCATTATTGTCGCCCTTCTTTCCGGCGCTCTCCAGTTTCTTTATGGCGTCATTGGGGGCGGGCGATTGATCAAGTTCATTCCATATCCGGTTGTGGCGGGCTATCTCTCCGGAGTGGGTGTACTCATTTTCACAAGCCAGGTTCCCAAGTTCCTCGGTTTGCCGAAGGGAACGGATCCATGGTACGGCTTGCTTACTCCGGCCCTTTGGAACTGGCAGGGCATCACTGTGGGGCTCGTTACGATAGTGTTGATTCTGCTGGCCCCCCGGTTGACCCGGGCGGTTCCCGCCACGATACTGGCCCTGTCAGGGGGAGTCATCGCTTATTTCGCAGTGGCCCAGTGGCATCCTGCCTTGTTAACCCTGTCCGGAAACCCTCTTGTCATCGGATCCGTTTCAACGGCGGCAGGTATGGATTTCCTGGGATCTTTGAACGAGGGCCTGGGATTTCTCGGCGCATTCAACCTGGGGGGTGTGCGCCTTCTCATCGTGCCTGCTTTGACCCTTTCCGTCCTCCTTTCCATTGACACCCTCAAGACATGTGTGGTCATGGATGCCCTTACCCGCAGCCGTCACAACTCAAATCGGACCTTGATCGCGCAGGGGCTTGGAAATACGGCCTCCGCCCTCGCGGGTGGAATGCCTGGCGCGGGCGCGATGGGACCCACCCTGGTCAACCTGACCAGTGGAGGCGCCACGTATCTCTCCGGGATTCTCGTGGGGGTCTTTGCCCTGGCCACTTTCCTCCTTCTCGGCAAGCTGGTGGCCTGGGTTCCCATCGCCGCCCTGGCCGGAATCCTGATCGTAGTGGCTCTCCGGATGATTGACAGGGATAGTTTCAAGCTTCTTCGGCAGAAATCCACGGTTCTGGATTTCGTAGTAATAGCGGCTGTAGTGCTGACAGCGGTCGGCCTGAACCTGATCGCAGCCGCAGGTGTCGGAGTGGGCCTCGCGATTCTTCTCCTGGAGGCCAGGGGACAGGAGACCATCGTTTTCGAGCTTCGAGGCAGCCTATTTTTCGGGACGACAGATCAGTTGTTTACAGAGCTGGAGCCTTATCTGCCCCAGGCGAAATACATCATAATGGACATGCGCAGGGTCCATTCCGTTGATTTTACGGCTACCCACATGCTCGAACAGATCGAAGGCCAGCTTGCCGAAGCCGGGGGAACCCTCATTTTCACGAATCTTCCGGCCGCCCTTCCGACGGGACAGGATCTTTATGTCTACTTTGACCGCCTGGGCCTGGTCCGCCCCACGAGAAACGTGAGGATCTTTCCTTCTTTGGACGACGGACTGGAGTGGGCTGAAGACCGGATTCTGGAAGATGAAAATGTCTCTATGCCGCAGGATGGAAAACCTCTGGAACTTTCCCGCATTGATGTGCTGGCAGGGCTCGCCCCTGAAGCCGTCGCGGCACTCAAGCCTTTTGCCCATGAACGCTCCTACAATTCGGGTGAGACGATCTTTCGCCAGGGTGACGCAGGTGACGAGGTTTTTTTGATCCGCCAGGGAACGGTCAAGATCCTGCTGCCTATCACGGGAGGCAAGTCCCACCATCTGGCCACTTTTTCCAGGGGAGACTTCTTTGGAGACATGTCATTTCTCGACAGGGGCGCCAGATCGGCCGACGCCCTGGCCCACACGGATGTGCTGGTATATGCCGTTTCGCGGACCGATTTTGACAAGATCGCTGCGGCGCACTCGCTGATCGGGGGGAAAGTATTTTCCAGGCTGGCTTATACACTGGCGGTTCGCCTGCGGCAGACGGATGCCGAGCTCCAGGTCCTGCAAGAGTGACTTCTCCGAGTACGACAACGCGCAGAAGAATAGCGCTGTGGTATTAGTATCGGGCTGCCTCAGCCACGATCACACTCGTCAGTTCTGTGAGCGGCTTGTGCTCCAGAAGTCTCCAGCTCGTTACCGTCAACCAGGCGTGGGCGTCTTCGACGCTGTAGGCTTCACCTTCGCCCGTATTGATCAGGAATTCGCCTGCCAGCAATGCCGCGAATGGCGGCTGGGTGTGGGTGGGATCCGTCCAGAAGTCCACCAACAAGAGACGAGTCCCTTCCGTCAATGCCCCGCGAAGACGTTGGAGCAGTTTCATGTTTCTCCCTGGTGACAACCCGTGAATCACGTTCGCCAGGATCACCGCATCAGTGCCGCCGGGGATCGGAGATCTGAAAAGATCCCCCTCCACGAGGGCGACTCGTTCCGCCACACAACCGGCTTTCAAACGGCGCTCTGCAATCGGCAGCACGGATCGAGCTTCAAGCAATGTTGCCGTGAGGTGGCTGTAACGACTCAGGATGGAGATCAGGAATGAGCCGCTTCCTCCGAACAGACTCAGAATTCTCTGGTGGTTGCTGAAGTCATAGAGGCGCGCAAGGGCTTGAGCTGTCGCGGAGGTGACCGCCTCCACCCCTTCGAGGAATATTTGCTGTTGTTCCTCATTTTCCGAGGCTGTAATTTGTGCCTCCCCTGTGCGGATCGCATCCTCCAGTTTCGCCCATTTGGGATAGCTCAGGTAGTTCCAGAAGCGAAGAAAGGGACGAAAGTCCAAAGAGGCCTTCCCCGAAAGGTAAACATCCGCCGCCGGCCCGTTTGCATAACGTCCATTCCTTTTGTCAAGGAAACCCAGCGACACCATGGCATCAGCCAGAATGCGGAGCGTTCGCGGATTGGTATCGGTTCGTTTTGCCAACTCCTCCACCGTGGCTGGCCCGTCATGCAGCTTCTCGAACAATCCAATCTCACTCGCCACGAAGAGGTGCTTGGCGGCCATGAAGCCGCTGGCAACCTGCAGTATCGGATCAGGAAGCACCTGAGTCTGTTTTTCCTGAATGGCCAACATGGCAAATCTCTCCCTTCTGGTATTACTCGGACATTACTTTTCATGAATAATAAAAGGAAGGAGCGATTAGTTCCATCATGTTAGCTCGGAGCCCCGGCCTGATCTATCTTGGCTGCCAGGATGAAATCGTTTTCCGTAAGCCCCCCTGCGGCGTGAGTCCAGAGATCGAAGCGCACCTTATTATATTGAATATAAATATCAGGGTGATGGTTCTCTTCTTCCGCCACCCTCGCCACGCTATTGACAAGGACGATTGCCTTGTTAAAGCTCTTCAACTTGAATGTCTTTGTGAGGCCTTTTCCCTCGACGGTCCATCCTTCCAAAGACGGGAGAAGTCTCTCGATTTCCAGAGATCCAAGGGCAGGAGCGCCTCTCTCGCAGGGCGCACATTTCTTAAGGGCCAGCTCGCTCACGATCATCACCCCCGGAGGGATCCTTCCCAAAAAAGGGCGGTCCTTAACCTCCCAGTTTTTCCAGAAACTCGTCCCAGAGGGTGCTTTGGGCAAATTTCAGCTCTTTGTAAATGGCCTTGGGGTTGACCACGGTATTTGTCTCCTTCTGCCGGCCGTCTCCGTAGACGCGGCCCCAGAGGCGAAACTCGGGAAGGGAAGCACGGTCCGTCATTCCCTCCCTTAGTGCTTCCGAATCGTGTTCATGCGGGTTCTTCGTGAGACTCTTGTCGTAGTTCGTGAGGAGTCCCCTGGTGGGAAGGTAGATGGATAGCCCATGGGATCCTTCCGCCTCTTCATTGGGGTGAGCTTCCGCCACCACCGCTAGCCGGACGGCGGAAGTCACGGCAAAAGCAGCCCGTCTCACCGCAGGATCGCTTACTTCCGGACTGGACAAGAGTTTTCTTGCAAAATCGTACAGATCCCGGTAATCGGTGCAGAGAGTCTCGTCCGGAATGACCGTGCAGTAGTTATGGGTCTCCTGCACGATTTTTACCAGTGTTTCTTTCGGAAGCTCGCTTTTCATGAGGGCCTCCGCCAACCTGTCAAGAGCGCGATGGAGCGGTTTCAGGCGGCTCAGGTCTACGGCGGACATGGTTTTGATGGCTGGGTCCTTTGCCGTTTCCTTCACAGCAAGCCTCGCCGCCTGCCTTGCGGAGACGCTTCCCTTCTCCAGACGCTTCGCAAGTGCGCCCATGACGTTTCCCTCCGGCCATCCCAACGGGTACTCGACTTCTTCTGAGGCAACCATGTAGGAAGCAGTCCCGGCGAGCTCATCTGCGATCTCCGCCTGGGCTATCAGGCATGAGTCAAAGCCGACTACATCCAATTTCTTTCCCGTCTTTTCCGAAACATTCGAAAGGGTTCGGCTCAACTCAGGGAAGCTCATGGAGCGATGAGTCACGGCATCATCAATCGTTCCTACAAAACCGTATCCGTGATCCATCAGGACCACGAAGTAATGCTTTGCGGGGTAGCTCTTCATTCCCCATTCGATGAAATCCTGAAGGGCGGAGGGCTGGCTCATATCCATCGGGCCAAGATTCATTACAGGCTTGGAGTAGATCTGGGGAAGGGGCTCCTTTCTTTTGGAAGGGGCTTCTTTCAAGGGGATCGGCGGGACCGGCTCCGGCCTCACCCGCACGGGATTCGGGTTCTTTTCGACGTGAAAGCGCGTTGTTCCGGGAAAAGGTCCGGATTCGGGTTGACCCATCTGTACCACAACATCCATCTGTTCCGTGCTCCCGACTTGCTCCAATCGGGCCATTTTTTT
The DNA here is from genome assembly GCA_016183865.1 of Armatimonadota bacterium. Taxonomy (GTDB): domain Bacteria; phylum Vulcanimicrobiota; class JACPDT01; order JACPDT01; family JACPDT01; genus JACPDT01. Next base: position 48,327 of record JACPDT010000018.1, read on the forward strand.
GATCATGTCATCAGCGATATTGTTGTTTCCGGCAAGATAATAAAGGACGGTCCAGTCCTTTGGAGCCGGAGAAGTGGTACTGCGTATCAATGAATTGCCTCCCTACCATTCCCTTTTGGTGCCATGATAGCATTTGCCCGGGTGGCGAACCATAGAGAGTTTGTAAACATTTGACAACGCGATCAGCCGCAGGGCCGAAGCCAATCACGGCAAGAGACCCCGGGAAATCACCCGGGGTCTCCGGCGCTTCCTCCCGAGCGCTCGGGGTTATTGCGTCATCTTGTGCTGAGCATAGATTCCAAGCAGGTCTCCCACGAGGGTCAGCCTCATTCCCAGGGCGCCGCCACCTGCAGCCGTGGCGACCAGGCCGCCTCCCTTGACAATAATGGAATCTCTGCATACAATGGAGAAGTCCGCCCATTCAAGGATAATCCAGTCGGGGTGATGAGATGTCCGTATTCTCAATTTGCACGACATTTGTGCCCGAAGGGAAGCTCAAAGAGAATCTGGCAATGATGAGGACCTCGGAGAAGAAGTTCACTCCGGGGATCGGTGTTTTATTTCGGAGGTTTTTCCAGTGTACCATACAACCTCACATCATCTGGGCTGTTACGGAATGGAACACCGAGAAACACCACAACGACGCGGCCCAGTCTTTGATGAAAACGCGGAGGGATGACCGCATCGCGTCCATTCTGTTCGGCCCAGGGCCGTATTTTGAGATTTTCTGCAATGAGGCCCTCAGGTTGAGAGTCGGCGAATATTCGGACAAGTGGCGTTTTGTCATTGTTGCCCACGGCCTTGTCAATGCAAGGGCGGGGGCGAAGCTCTTGAGGCTTCAACGTGATCGTGTGCTGATTGTGGCGGACAGGATAGACTGGCTCAGACTCTATCATAACCGTTATCATCCGGACGAGTTTGTCGCATTTCTGGGATTTCGCGATGAGAAGACCTTCCATGCGGTTTGCGATGTGGAGGGCTTTCGCCTGGAGGAATATCTTCTCACAGGGCTCCGCAACCCTCTCGGGATGTCCTATCTGGCCGGCTACAATCAATTCATTTGCTCTCCCCTGTCGCTGTTTTCCAAAAAACCTTGACTCATCAGCAGGATTCGGCATAATAGACCTTGTATTACACACGTGTTGAAGCCATAAAACACGGCCGGATCGCGACAATTCATGCATGGATTTCGAGATAGAGGAGGTTATCGGCTCATGAAGTTTCGATGGATACCCTTGGGTGTCGGCCTTCTTTCCATCACGCTTCTTTGCTCACATTCCGTCGTTTCCCAGAAAATGTCGGAAGGTGAGCTTCTTTTCCTGAAACATTGCGCTTCCTGCCATGAAAAGGGCGGGATTGGAAAAGTCAAGGGGCACGAGAAGTTTCCTCCACTTTTGGGCAAGGCCCTGAAAATCAGTTTGGAAGAGCTGCAGGCTCAGGTGCGAAACGGGAGAAACGGTCGTCCGAAGATGGCCCCCATAAAGATTCTGCAGCCCGGTGATGTGGAAAAGATTTATTGTTACTTGCAAACACTGAAAGAACCGGGAGTGGATTCCTATTCCCCCACCATGGAATGGAAAGAAATGAAAGACAAGAATATCTTTCCTTCCCCGGTTCCTAATGCTCCGGTGGGCAAAGAGAACTCCCCGGGGGAGAAGGTGTTCAATGAGAACTGCCTCATCTGCCACGGCATAGCCGGGGCGGGTCGTGAAGTGGATGGAAAGAAATATCCCACTTTGGAAGGCGCCGGACAGCGTTACTCCAAACCGGAGTTTTCCATGCTCCTGCGAAAGGGGAGAAACGGGAATCCCGCCATGCCCTTCTTTGGTCACCTTTCGGAAAAAGACGTGGATGCCGTATTTGAATATGTCAAAACTATTGTAAAAAAATAGTTCTTCCGGAAAGAAGGAATTTTTTCTTTATTGGGCGAAAGGCTGTCATATGAGATTACGAAGTTAAATCGAATTCAAGTCTAACTTACGGAGAGGAGGGGCAGAGTGAAGCTTGCCGGCATAGGCATTTTCTTCCTGATTCTTTTCTCCCTTGTCCTGCCCGCCACCTGGGCCGCCCCCTTTTCCGATCTTCCGGCTGATCATTGGGCCACTGAGGCAGTCAAACGCCTGTCCGAAAAAGGCCTTGTGGAAGGCTACCCGGACGGGGCATATCGCGGCATTCGAGCGGCTTCCAGGTACGAGATGGCCATGGTGGTTGCGCGGCTGGTGGCCAAGATGGAGACCATGATTGATAGTCTCAAGCCCCCGCCGCCCGAAGTGACCAGAGAGGATCTGGACACAATTCGGGCCCTTGTGAATGAATTCAAGAATGAGCTGGATGCCCTGGGGGTCAGAGTGACTCGTTTGGAGGACATGGCTCAAAGCCTCCAGGCAAGGGTACAGGAATTGGAAAAAGTGAAGATCATCGGTGCTTACCAATCCGTTTTTTCGTCACAGGGTCTCACTTCCACAGACAACAGATCCCAGGCAATGGGGGCAGCCGATTTTACTCAATTGAGCTTCAAGCCTTACAATGCCCCTGTCATGACAAGCGGCTCCGCTCTGACCATGCGGGGACGGCTGGAGACCGTTGCGGCCCTGTCGCCCCAGTATGCTGCAGGGCTACATCTCGGTGCTTACAATGCGACAGGGTTCAATAATTCAGTTCAGTATTATGGCGTTACGGCGCCATATCTCAACAACAGCTTCACCGGAAATGCCAACAACCTCACGGTGACTATGGATCAGGCCTGGGTCAGGCACCATCCGACGAACATTCTGGGCATTGTGGGGGAATTCAACCCCACCCATATGGCTGACTATATGCTGAAAGGGCAGCCCAATCCATCAACAATCGGACCATCATATCTTCCTTTATATGGGATAGATATCTCAAGAAAATTCGTGAGCCCCTTTTTCGTGCCTGAGATGACCTATGAGATTCTCGGGGCCAGACTGCCGGGCAATCCCTATGCAAACTGGCTCTGGGGCGCGCACATCGGCAAGGAAGACAAGGTGTGGAAAGGCGGCATCAACTACTACAAGGTCTCAAATGACGAATTCGGCGCCGGCTTTCTGGGGGCTCAAGGGCTTCCTTTCGGGCCGACCGGCGCATTTACGGGACTCAGAAATCTCTGGACCGGCACGGGGATCTTCAATCCCCAGACCGGCGCCGCCTCTGTCGGACCCCAGACCCAGGATACCTGGGGCCTGGATTTAAGTTACACCTTCAAGCACGGGTGGAAGGCCTCGGTTCTTTACTCCGGCACCAATTATCAGCCCACGAGGACGAATGGCTTGACTGCGGCTGATTCCCTTTTCAGCATCGGCGCAAGCGGCCCCGTGTGGCGCACTGCTCTGAATGTGGAGTATTTCTCCGTCGGTCCCAAGTACGATCCTTTTGTGGCGCCCATGAACCTGCCGGTAGCGAGTCCTACCCTCTTTTACCAGGTTCCTTATTTTACCGTATACAACGGCTTTTATCAATTGCATGATACGATCCGCTTCCCTAACAACCGTCAGGGAATTCGGGCCGATCTCACGGTTCCCCTTTATGGACGAAAGCTGTCCTATGGCCAGGTTACGGCCATGTACCAGGGTCTTGAGCAGGTAAGAGCCTCAACTCTCGCAGGGGCCCCTCCGAATGCGGGCGGCAACCTCACGGAAGTGGGCTTCACGGAGCATTTCTTCGACACCCTGCCAGGCCAGGCTTCTTCCCCGACGGTTCCCAGGGGTCGGATTGACCATTGGGCCGGCATGGTGAACTTAAACCTTCCCTACAACTTCAAGTTGATGGCCGGCCATTTTGACTGGAATATGAGACGAAATACGGCAGATTTCAATAACATAGAATTGAAGGAAAGGGTCAGTTTCGTCAATCTGACCTATCCTTTGAAATACACGCTCAGAGACAAGGTCAACGTGGAAGCCGGCTTTGTCAATGTGGATGTCCAGGGCAAGTTTTTTGCAACAGTAAGAGACAATTTCGATTTCGTCCAATCCGCCCCTGTTGTGGGAGTTACATGGAAGCACACGAATCCGCCTGACACGGGAGTGAGCTTGTCCCTGAGATATAAGTTCCTGAACCAGCGCGACAGAACAAGCCCGACTCTGAACCCGGCAATCAATGCCGGAGGTTTCGGGATGGGTGATTGGAACGGTACTCAGGCCATCGCTGAGCTTAAGTGGGAGTTCTAGTTAAGGTAACTTCATCGAGATTTTCGGAGGTGAACCGAACCGTGCCCGCCCCTAACCGCAAGAGAGTTCTTTTTCTCGCACTGGCCTTTGTGGCGGCGGGTTCCGTTCTTTTTGTCAAACAATCGGCAGCCCAGAAAATGCCCCGATTCTTCTTCGGTCCCAAGGTAGTCGTCCCTTTCCAACAGGTCCCGAAAGGTGTTGACTCTCTCAGCGCCAAAGCGTGCAAGAAGTGTCACGAGGAAATTTACAATCAATGGTCCAAATCCATGCATGCCAAGGCCTGGGTGGACCCCGTTTGGCTGGCAGGCTGGGAGAATTTCGGGCGGCCTCCTTTCTGCCACAACTGTCACATACCCCTGGCGAATCAGAAGCCAAAAATGCTGGTCGGATTCCGGGACAAAGACACCTTCCCCCCTGTTCACATCTACATGAACAACCCCAATTTCAGTGCCGAGCTGTTCAAGGAAGGGATTACCTGCGCCGTTTGTCATATCAGGGACGGCATGATCTACGGCCCTTTTGAGATTCCCCAGGAGAAGAGTCCTCACCCTGTCGCGTACAGCCCGGAGCACAAGCAGGCGGAGTTTTGCTATTCCTGTCACGAGTTTGCTTTTCCCAGATTTCAGATTCATCCCATGATTGATACTCCAGCGGAATACAAGGAAAAGTTCAGGCCAAAAGATGAGCGGACCTGCCAGGAATGTCACATGCCCGGGATGGAGGGCCCCATCGCCACAGGGGGCGAGAAGAGGGAATGGAGGATGCATAGCTGGCAGGGTGGGAACAATATCGAGTACCTGAAAGAAGCTGTCGCCATGGCAGTGGAAAAGGACAAAGAATCCTACGGGCCCGGAGAAACAGCCAAAATAAATGTGAAGCTGGTCAACACGGGGGCAGGGCATATGTTCCCGACAGGGGACCCCAATCGCGCCGTTTATCTCCAGATGACGGTTCTTGATGATGCAGGGCGCAAGGTTGCTTACAAGGAATCCCGAATCATGCGCCAGATCGAGATGTTTATGTACCCCACAGAGATCGTTGATAACCGTCTGGCGCCAGGAGAAGCACGAGATTTCCCCTTCGTTTTCAAAGTGCCCCCAGGAGGAAGAGTCTCACTTAAAGTTGAACTGCTTCATTATCTTCAATATCCCAAAAGGGCTGCGGAAATTCCCTACCCTGTGGACAAGCTCAAGGCTGTGATCTATTCACAGGTCGTTCCCTTGACGCAATAGTCGTTTTTTTGTTGATGTTTTTTCGAGCCCCAAAGGAAGGACTCCCTTTGGGGTTTTTGATCGGATGTGATTCGTGTCGGGGTCACTCAGAAAGGGGTAGTCACAAGATGTGCATCGGCCTTCGAGGCAGGGTGCTTGTGTCTGTTCTCTTGCTCGGCTTGTTGTGCGCCACTCTTGCGGCCTGGTCGAAAGGCCTGCCGGGCGGACCGACCCCGGCTTTTCTGGATATGAAGGAATCCATGCAAGATACCCTGAATGCCTCGATACCCGGCCCCGGTGAATACGGAGATCAGGGCCCCGGCGTTCAGGTGGATTGCCTGAAATGTCATGCCGATAAGGATCCCTTTATTTACGAGACCTGGCGAAAGAGCCGCCACGCCATCATGAACGTGAAATGCAATGCCTGCCACGGTACCCATGAGCAGGGTTTCACCCCGAAGCCTGCGCCGGAGCGGTGCTCATCATGCCACGCCCGGGAGGTGGCCGAGTTCCAGGCAGGCAGGCACAGGAATACGGCACAATCTGGAACAACATGTGTTTCATGCCATCCGATCCACGATTTTGACCTGGCCATTGCCAGGGACCCCAGGATCTGCGTCGGTTGTCACAGGGCCTCCAGCCATGTTCAGCGATATCTTTTTTCAAAGATGGGTGTGATCCATCAGATCCGTGGAAGGGATTCGGCGGCAGAGTGCCAAAGATGCCATGTGCCTGAGAGTTTGATGCATCAGGTGACGACAGATACTCGAAATGATTATGTGGTGAATCACGATCCGAGCTGGAGCCTGACCCAGGACGGCAGGGAAGCCATGACTCAAATGTGTGTGGAATGCCACGCCGAATCCACTGCCCGCAGCCGGATCTTCCAGCCCGATCCCATTGTGACGAAATGGACGAGGGCGCGGGGTTCCCCTGGAAACTAGGTGGTTTGTGGAAGCGCAGGACAAGGCGCCGATCAATCGAAGGCAATTTTTCCTGGAGGGGTTTTCCAGTTTCAAGGACCTCGCTGTAGACCTTCTTTCCATCCAGTTTTCTCTGGCCCAAGAGGGTCGTTTGCGCCCGCCGGGGGCTCTGGAGGAGACGGCTTTTCTGGCCGTCTGCACCCGGTGCGGAAAGTGCGTTGATGCCTGTAGCTACAGGGCCATAAAACTTGTGGACGCGGAAAACGGCTTCGCTTTCCGGACGCCCATCATTTCCCCAAGAGAGACGCCCTGTTACCTTTGCTTGGAGTGCATCCCCGCCTGCCCCGATGGCGCTCTCCTGCCTCTTCCAAAGGAGAAGGTGCGTATGGGGACGGCTCAGCTTGACCGAGACGCCTGCCTGGCGTGGCAGGGACATTACTGTCAGACCTGTGTCAATCGTTGCCCCTTATCGGGCTCTGCCCTGGTGCTGGAAGATCTTCGCAATCCGGTAGTGAATTCGGAACAGTGTGTGGGCTGCGGCGTGTGTGAATATGTGTGTCTGACCTATCCCCCCGCCATACGGGTCAAGCCGCAATGAGCGAGAAAATCGTTTTCCTTGTCATCGGCGACATCGTCGGAAAGTCCGGGCGGAAAGTGGTGGCCCGGCGCCTCCCGGAGCTCAGGGAAGAGTACAAGGCCGATTTCGTTGTGGCCAATGGGGAGAATGCCGCGGGAGGATGCGGAATCACCCTGGAGCTGGCCAAAGAGCTTTTCGGGTGCGAGATTGATGTGATTACCATGGGAAACCATGTCTGGGCGAAAAGAGAGTTCACTCAGCAGATTGATTCAGAGCCGCGAATTCTGCGCCCCTTGAATCTTCCCCCGGCAGCCCCCGGCAAGGGCATTCTCTTGTCCCGGGTCCAGGGGAAAGAGGTGGCCATCATCACACTCGTGGGCCGCGTCTACATGGATCTCTGCGACTGCCCGTTTCAAGCGATCGCGAAAGCCCTTGAGGACCTTTCCGACCGGACTCGAATCATCCTCGTGGAGATGCATGCGGAAGCCACATCGGAGAAAGAGGCGATGGGGCACTACCTTGACGGCAAAGTGAGCGCGGTTTTCGGCACCCACACCCATGTGGCGACAGCAGACGAGAGGATCCTTCCAGGGGGCACGGCAT
>JACPDT010000018.1:55879-66589 GCA_016183865.1 Armatimonadota bacterium
ATACATCACCGATATCGGGATGACCGGCCCTGTGGATTCCATCCTCGGAATCAAGAAGGATCTGATCATTCGAAGATTCATTGATCAGATGCCCGTAAAATTCGAGGTGGCCGGCGGACTGTCGCACCTGAACGGCCTAGTCCTGGAGGTGGATGCAGAGACAGGGAAGGCGCTCCGGATCGAGAGAGTCCGCCGACTCTTCGATCCTGCTGTTGACTGATTCAGGCCCTTAGCCCATGTAAGCTTTGCAGCCTCGTCAACTTGTCCATTGTGGGCTTTTTCGAGTTCGAGGACTATGACCCAATCATGCTGAACCCACAATCCGGCGTCCTTGACCAGAGAACCTATCCTGTTGCCGTCCCTTGATATTGCGTATTCCACGCGAGACCGGCCAGAGAGCGTGGAAGGCAACATTTGCACCGAACAAGGGGCATCACCTGAGCCATTATGACATGTTTCCCAGGCCCACTTTCCGGCCAATCTTACCGAAATTTACAAAACCGTTACTTCCCTGCACCGGTTTTGACTTGATTTGCCGACAGACGTTTTGCTATCATGGCAGCGAGGGAGAGCATTCTATCTCCGTGAGGTGCGATATGTCTACAATCTCTCCCTACGCTTTCCCTTCCATTGCTGCGCAAAATGCGCCCACAAACAACCTGCAAAACGGCCAGCCTTCGGTAGATGAATTCTCCTCGGCCATGGAGTCGCTTGGCAGAGGGCTCATGTCTTACGCTGATGTCGAGATCCTGACTTTAGCGGGGACAGCAGCGGCCCCCCGCGCTGGAATTGCCGCACTGGGCGCCGCCAGAGGCGCTTTCGGAATTGCCGAGTTCCTGGCCCCTGAGGGCTCCATGTTCTCCAGTCCCAGACAGCAAACAAAGGGCGTCGGAGACATGGTTGCCGGTGCAGGCCTATTGGCTGCGGCAGCCGGGATAGGTGCTCCCGCACTGCTGGTTGCGGCAGCGGGAGATCTGATAGCTCTGTACGGAAACGCTCTGGAAGTCTTTGGCAAGTAGTCGTCCGAGAGACGAATTCAACTCGATCTCGCCTAGACCTAGAAGGTGCATAAAGGCGCATCTTGAGTCCTTTGACAGACGCCTGTGGCCAGTTGTATAATAAATAGCGCCCCCCGGCACATCAGGAGCAAGCAGCCATCAGGTTCCTGAATCCACCGCCTATTCCCCGGGGGTTCTTATCCCTCCCCCTTGAGGGGGGAGGATAGGTGGGGGTGATGGCCCCACCCGGGATTTTCGCCAAGGAAAAAGGCAAAATTATGTGGATTTCTCGCTCATCTTGCGGCAAGGCCCGGATCCAGGGAATATTCAAGACAACCCTTTGCTTCTTTCTTCGACCACCGGACCGCCGGCTCTCGCCTTGCGCAAACGGCAGTCACGAAGATGGGGCTCAGGGCGCCGAAGGCCCCCCAGAGGTTCGCGTCAGCCCGCGCCGTTAAACAAACATAACATCCTCCTTCGTGCCGCAAGCAGCCAGTCGAAGGACGGATGACCCGCTGCCAGGCGGATGATCAAATCACGAGCGTGAGAAAGAACCCGGCCCGCAACACAAATAAGCTGAAAACGGATCGCCTTGAGACGCTTCGGAATCCAGGATTCCCCCAAGGCCAGACGCTTCATAGCCGAATTCAGATTATACGCCAAAACCGCAATAGCCCACCACGCTGCATTAGGACCAAAGTCGCCAGTCGGGAGTTTTCCACCGGCCAGATCCTCTTTCAATACAGAGTGCACCTGTTCACTTTTTCCGCAGCGCTCACGAGACCACTTGATCAGAGCCTCCCCAGGAAGAGTTCGGTTCGTCACAATGCCGTGGAGCTTATAGCGCACTCGATCTGATGTTTCAAGAACCGGAAAGGGATACGCACAAAACAAACCTCCGCCCATTCTTGAGCGGTCTTCTCCTGATCTCCATTCGTTAATGTCCGATGTTGCTCTTGTTTCGCAACTTCAGGGAAAACTGGGGGGTCCTCCTGGGAGTTCGTTTTTCTCAACCGGATGTATGCGAAGGCAGGAAACGGCCGCAGGGCTCATAGAACATATGACCCAAGAAAAGATAAACCGGATCGTCTCACTCGCAATTGATGGAGTGTGGTTATGGAATTGGCGACAGTGAACCCCATCCCAAGAGACAGCCGCTATTTTGAGGAACAGGTAGCCTGCCGTATGGCGTGTCCCGTGAATACCGATGCCAGGGGCTACATTATCGCCATCGCCCAGGGTCGTTTTGAGGACGCCTATCGCATCGCCAGAGAGCCGAATCCCCTTTCCTGGATCTGCGCCTGGGTCTGCGCCGCACCCTGTGAGGATGCCTGCAGAAGGGGCCGGATTGACAAGCCCCTCGCCATTCGGGCACTCAAGCGCTTCGCCTGCATGCGGCACGGAAAAAACCATGATGCCTCACCCCCCACCGAGACCCGCAGGGAAGAGAAGGTTGCGGTCATCGGCTCAGGGGCGGCAGGTCTGGCCTGTGCCCATGATCTGGCCCGATTCGGTTATTCCGTGACTGTCTTTGACGCCTTGCCGGTCTCCGGAGGGCTATGCCATACCAACATTCTGAACTATCGTCTTCCCCGGGAGGTCATTGCACGGGAAGTGGAGTTCATCAGGAGTCTTGGAGTGGAGTTCGTGGCCGGAAAGGCCATCGGGAAGGACCTTCCTTTCGAGGATCTCTGGAAAGCCGGTTTCAAGGCCGTTTTCCTGGGTGTCGGCGGATATGAGCCGATTCGCATGGGGATTTCAGGAGAAGAGCTTCCGGGTGTCTGGCCTGGGGAGCAGGTTCTGGAACAGTTGAGTTTCGCCGGTCCGGTAGAGCTTGGGAAGCGAACGATCGTCGTAGGGGGGGGCAATACGGCGATGGATTGCGCCCGTGCCTCTATTCGGAAAGGGGCGGAGGTTGTTCTTCTTTATCGCCGAACCCGGGCCGAAATGCCTGCCAAGGACCATGAGATCGCTGAGGCCGAAGAGGAAGGGGTCCGCTTCGAATACCTGGTTTCCCCTCTGGAAGCTGTCGGCGAGGCAGGCAGACTGACGGGCCTCAAATGTGTCCGAAACCGCCTGGGAGAGCCGGATGATAGCGGACGGAGGCGACCCGTTCCAATTCCAGACTCGGAGTTCCTCATTCCCGCCGATTCCCTTCTCACTGCATTGGGGCGAAGTGTGAAGATTCCCTGGCTTCCGAAGGAGATCAAGACAGGCAGGGGCGGCGGAATCGTCGTAGACTCCCAGACTGGTGAAACCACCCTGCCGGGTGTTTTTGCCGGTGGAGATGCGGCCCGGGGACCTGCCACCATCATCGAGGCTGTGAGAGATGGAAGGACGGCGGCAAGAGGGATTCACCACAAGCTCAACAATGGCCCTCTTTGTCAGGAGAAGGAATGCAGTCTAACAGTGGTTCCAGGTCATAAGATGCTCCCTGGTTATGACAGTATAAGGAGACATCCCATCCCCGCCATTCCCGAGGACAGAAGGAAATCATGGAATGAGGTGGAAATGGGCTTCACTCCGGAGATTGCCGTGGAGGAAGCCCGCCGTTGCCTCTTGTGCCACTTGAACATCATCCTGGCCCCTGAGCGTTGCATTCTCTGCGGCGGTTGCGTGGATGTGTGTCCATCGGACTGTTTTGCCATCGTGCCCCTGGACAGGGTGAATCTGCCCTCCAGGGGGGAGAAGTATCCGATTGGTCCCAAAGAGGTGAAGAGCGAAACCGGGCGCCTGGAGCGTGTGGAAGGGGCGACCATGCTCTTTGATGGGGACAAGTGCATCAGGTGCGCCCTCTGTGTGGAGCGCTGTCCGACAAAGGCTTTGAGTGTCCAGAGTTTTCAGATCAAGGGAGTGATGGAGTAATGGGATCCCATGAAGAGGAACCTGTCTCAAGGAGGGATTTTCTCTCATCCGCGGGTTGGGGAAGTCTGGTCCTCCTGGGAACACTGGGAACCTTTCAATCTCTTCGCTTCATGGTGCCTAATGTGCTTTTCGAACCCCCTCCCGTTTTTGATGCAGGAAAGCTGGACCAGTATGGAAACGGTGCGGTCAAGTTCTTCGAGAGCCGAAAGGTTTTTGTCTGTCTCAATGAGCAGGGAGTTTCCGCCGTCTCCGGCGTCTGCACCCATCTCGGTTGCACCGTGAGATGGAACCAGGATAAGCAGATTTTCGAATGCCCCTGCCATGGGAGCAAGTTCTACAAGAATGGCGTGAATTATGCAGGTCCAGCGCCCCGGCCTTTGGATCAGTTGGCTGTCAATGTGACCGAGGACGGGAACATCCAGGTGGATACAGCGAAAATCATCAATGCTTGATGCCCGGAGGTGGCTTTTTTGAAGTCCTTCAAGATGGGTGAATTGGCGGAGCTCTTTCTGCGACAAAGCCGGGAGCTTTTCACCCAATTCAGGAAGTCCTTGTTCCGGACCGATTTCTCCGATACGGAGCGGGATCGGTCCCAGATGATCATGGGAAACGTGTTTCTCCATCTCCACCCTGTTAAGATCCCGAAACATGCCATCAAGATGTCCTTTACCCTGTGCATGGGGGGAATCTCCTTTTTCCTTTTTCTTGTCCTGACATTCACCGGAATCATGCTCATGTTTTACTATTATCCCACAACAGACCGGGCTTATTACAACATGAAGGACCTGGAATTTGTGGTCTCTTTTGGGATGTTGATGCGGAATCTCCATCGCTGGAGCGCACATGGCATGGTGATTTCAGTGATTTTCCACATGGCCCGCGTCTTCTTTACGGGCGCCTACAAACATCCTCGGGAATTCAACTGGGTGGTGGGGGTTGTGCTCCTGGTCCTCACTCTTCTCTTGAGCTTCACAGGGTATCTTCTGCCCTGGGATCAACTGGCCCTCTGGGCTGTCACAGTGGGAACCCGAATGGCGGCGGCTACACCGGTCCTCGGGTATACCGGACCTTTCTCCATAACGACGAAATACAATGATCTCCGTTTTCTCCTTCTGGGGGGACCTGAAGTCGGCGAGAATGCCCTTCTTCGGTTCTATGTCCTCCATTGCATCGTACTGCCCCTGGTTGCGGCAGTTTTCATAGCCGTGCATTTCTGGAGAATCCGCAAAGACGGCGGAATCTCCAGACCGTTGTGATCACAGGGAGGCCTTGAATGAACCGACAGGAGACCAAAGAACGAAACTATGCCCTCATGGGGGTGGTCGAGGGTCCTTCCAGCGCATCTGATGTGAAGCGGGATGTCGCGAAAAACGGCTCATCCGATGACAAGGTATTTGTCTGGCCCTATCTGGTTTTCATGGAATTGATCGCCATGGTGGTCATGTCCCTTGTTCTGATTTTGATTTCCATCAAGTTCAATGCCCCTTTGGAAGAGATCGCGGACCCGGGGAAAACCCCCAATCCCTCCAGGGCGCCCTGGTATTTTCTGGGTCTACAGGAGCTTCTGGTATATTTCGACCCATGGATCGCAGGGGTCTTGCTCCCCGGAGTCATCATAATAGGGCTCATGCTGATTCCCTATCTGGACAAGAACCTGAAAGGGGTCGCAAGGTGGTTCTCTCTCCGGGACCGGAAATTTGAGGTTCTCACCTTCGGCCTTGGGATCACGATGTGGTTCGGACTCATCATCATCGGTCAGTTTTTTCGCGGTCCAAGTTGGGAATGGTACTGGCCGTGGGAGAGTTGGAAGCTCCACAAGGTGACTCAGGTCACTCTTTACAATGTATCGGAGCTTCTGGGAGGAGATCCCACAGGCGCCGTCTGCTACTTCAGCGGAAAGCGAAGGTTGAACCCGGGTCTGACTTCATCCAACCCCGTGGAGGTGGAGGATGGGAAGCACTCCCTCTGGCCCCATCTCGAAAGACACAAGATCAGGAGCATCCCCTTGCTGGCAAGGATCCCTCTTGTCAGGGATTTTGACAACCTGAGAGATCTTGTGGGGAACGGGCTTTCCCTCTGCCTCATCGGCGCCTATTTCATCTTGGGACTATATCTGCCTCTTCGTTTCAGCCCATGGGCCAGAGAATACCTGAAAACCCATGGGTATGTGCGGTACACCATCACTTTTCTGCTTTTCTGGATGATGATGGCGGTCTTGCTGAAGATCGGCCTCCGCTTCATCGGCATCAAATATATCGTGACTTTTCCGATACAGTACAAATTTAATATTTAGCGATCAGCCGGCTTCGCTTGCACGGGTTCCGGCTGAAAGCTGATAGCCGAGTGCTGAAAGCTTAACTTGGGAGTAATGGCATGAATCATCACGAGTTTTTCCGAAAGGCCAACAAAATCTTCGGGTGGTCGAGCCTGGCTCTTCTCCTTGCTCTGGCTTATGCCACATGGCAGGACCAGGCCCGGCCATGGCTTCCCTTTCAGAAAGAGGCCCTGGCCAGAAAGGCGATCGAGAAGATCGAGGTGAAGCAGATTCTCCTGGGCAACGGAAAAGTGGACCGTTGCACCACCTGCCACGCGGACCATCAAGCCCTCGAGGGCAAGCACAGGACCATTTCTCTTGCAACCTTCGAGAAACTTGGCTGCACCCTCTGCCACGGCGGCGAGGGAAGAGCTACATCGGAGCGCGCCCATGAGGGGATGGTCCCCCTCTCAGGGAAGCTCGGCTACGTGGGATCGGTTAAGTGCTTGCGATGTCACGCTGAGCGAAACCGCGCCCATGTGGATGAATGGGCCTGGAAATATCGGGCCTTCGAATACATCAAGAACCGCCCTGACAGGGAAAAATGCTTCCCCTGCCATACCACAGGTTACGATGAAGCCACGAAGTCCTATGTCGAAGAAGGGGCCCAATGTGAAGCCTGCCACGGCCCCGGGGCAGTCTACTACGACCTGATGGTTCACGGCAAGGAGCTTTCCGAGACAGGGAACGTGGAACAACAGACAGAAGGCGGAGAGATGTTGACGAGAGCCCGCGTGATTGCCCGTTCGGCCTGCATGGATCAGAATGTGTGCGTGACCTGCCATATCGTGACCCGCCATGCCATGATGTCGCCTCAGGAGATCAAGGCCATGAGGCGGCAGGTAAGAATCGGAAGATTGCTGAAATAGACCATAAGTAACCGATTTCCTCCCCCTTGAAGGGGGATGTCAGGTGGGGGTGAACGGTTACGCTCGTAGAAAGGGAGGCGATCAATGCGCTCATTTGCTTGGTTTTTCTTGATTGCCTTCACATGTCTCTTGACCGCTTGCGGGAAGCAAGAGCCGCCGGAAAACCCCATCCTCCAGATCCCCCTTTCACCAAGGGTGAAACCCCCGAAAACCAAGCCTCTCACCGTGGCGCCACCATCCCACAATGTGCGCCTCAAGGGAGTCGGAAAGGCATTTCCGAAAGAGACCCTTCCCGTGAATTCCATCGAATGCCTTAAATGCCATGAAGAGGCGACCCCTTTTGTGGTAAAGACCTGGAAAGCGAGCAGACACGCAGTCATGGGCATCCGTTGCAATGCCTGCCACGGAGTCCACGGGTTCGATTTCGCGGCAAGACCGGAGCCTGAGCGTTGCAGGGCATGTCATGGAAGAGAAGTGGAAGATTTTCAAAAAGGGAGACACCGCAATACTCCTCAATCGGGCACTACATGTTTTGCCTGCCATCCGATACACGATTTCGATCTGGAGATTGCCAGAAACCCCCTCATCTGCATCAATTGCCATCAGGCTTCACCCCACGTTCAGGTGTATCTTTACTCCAAAATGGGTGTGGTTTACCAGGATAAGGGAAAAGAGGAAGCTGCCTATTGCCAGAGGTGCCATTTCTGGGAAAGCTCCATCCATGATGAGACGGCCCAGACGAGAAATGACACCGTTTTTGACCACAATGTGAGTGCCACAATAGAATACAGAGATGCGCACGCCCTTCGCGCCCTCCTGGACAGGGAGCGGGAACGGGCCCCTCTCGCGGGGGAGGATACGGCGAAGGTCACAGAGGAGTTGTCCGCCGAGAGGGAGCACATCAAGATGAAACCTGAGCCGATTCGTGCTTTCCTTGCTTCCTACGAGAAAGCGAAAGGAACTCCAGTGATCAAGGCTGAAGTGGAGGCCTTTCTGGACATTCTCAATGAAAGTGAAATAGGGGAAATCCCACGTTACCGGGAACGCGGTCTCTTCCGGCAAGTAGATAGACGGACCCTGGAAAATCGCACGGAGGAGATGAGGGAGAAGATGGCTGCCGTCTGTGAGCAGTGTCACGCGAAAGAGACCGCGATCTCAAGGGTCAGGAGCCCCGATCCTATCATCCGCTTCTGGACCCGGGCCGAAAAGCGCTGAAGGAGGATTCATAGATGAGCTTGAGTCGTCGCCATTTTCTAGTTGCCACAGGAGCATCGCTGGCCTTTTCCGCCGGCTGCGCCAAGAAGCCTGTTACTTCTCAGCCACCCGGCGGGGAGTCCACTCTTCAGGTTCCCGATGCCCTTGTGGAGCATTGGGTGCAGTCTGTTCTCAACTACTGCGCCGATGGAGAGCCGGTCCTCCTTGGCATGAAAGAAAACAGGGTGGTTGCCCTGAAAGGAATCCCCGAATCTCCCGTAAATTTCGGGAAGCTTTGCGTGAAGGGGCTCACCTGGCCCAAGGTGGTCGGCGCCCAGGACCGGGCCCAGTCTCCAAGGATCAGAAAAGTCGTCGCCTCAAAGGGTAACGAAGCAGGCGCGGACCAGGCCAAATGGAATGACGCGATGGAGCTGGTCGCCTCCAAAGTCAAGGAGATCATTCTCAATAACGGCCCGGATGCTATGGCTTTTCTCGTTTCCGGCCAGCTTACGACAGAGGCTCATTATGTCCTGAACAAGCTCGTCAAGGGCGCCATGGGCACCAACAACCTGGACAGCACCTCCCGCATAAGCGCAGCCCCAGCGCTTGCGGGCTATGAGGCAAGTTTCGGCACAGACGGCCCCCCGGGCTGCATCGAAGATGCCGATGTGGCGGAATGCATCTTCATAGCAGGGTCCAACATGGCCGAAACCCACCCTGCCCTCTTTTACAGGGTAGCGGACAACAAGCTCAAGAATGGAATCAAAGTGATCGTTCTGGATCCCAGGAAATCCCCTACCTGTGTTCTTGCCGATATCCATCTTCAGCCCAGAAGGCTCGGAACCGATACAGCGATCCTGAACGCCATCTGCCATGTCCTCATCAAGGAAGACCTTTACAATAAGGAATATGTCCAGTCCCATGTCTCCGGTTTTTCGGAGATCCGGGAGTTCCTCTTCGGAAGAGCGGGCGCTCGTTTGAGGTTCGGGAATGATGAGCACTTTTTTGCGCCCGTTGCCTATACACCAGGGTATGCGGCAATGGTGAGCGGACTCCCGGCTTCACAGATCGTGGAAGCAGCCAGGGTCATCGGAAAGGCCCGGGCCACCACAACATTCTGGTCATCCGGCCTGGGTCACAGCTCTCACGGCGCCTTGAATGCCATGGCGGTCAATAACCTCCATCTCCTTACCGGAAATGTGGGGAAAGAGGGCGGCTCCCCCTGGGCTCTTCCGGGACAGGCAAACGACCTCGGGGCCCGGATGGCCGGGAGTTTCCCCAGCTTGCTCCCTTGCGGACGAAGAGTGATCAGTGCCGCCGATCGGGATGAGGTCGCGCGCTTCTGGGGCGTTCCGAGGGAGAATCTCAAATCCGAGCCCGGCCTCTCCATGACCGACATCACCGCCTCCATCAAAGAGGGAAAGATCAAGGGCCTTTTCATAATCGGGTCCAATCCTGCCGTAAGCACGGCCCAGGTTTCCGAGCTCCACGCCGCCTTGAAAACCCCCGGGCTTTTCACGGTCCTGGTGGATTGTTTCTATCCCACGGAAAGCGCGATTTATGCGGATGTGGTTCTGCCCGCTGCCCTGCCCTGTGGAGAGGGGGAGGGCGTTTTCGTGAACATCGAGCGCAGGGTGCAGCTTGCGGAGCGGGCGACCAACCCCCCGGGAGAGGCTCTCCCGGACTGGAGGATCCTCGTGGATCTGGCCAAAAGGCTTGGCCATGAAAATCATTTCCCTTATGCCTCATCCTCCGAGATCTGGGATGAATTCAGGAAAGTGAGCGCAGGCACGCATTGCGATGTCTCCGGAATCTCCTATGACCGTCTAAAGAGGGGGAACAAGAAGGACTATCTGGGAATCCAGTGGCCTTGCCCAAATGAAAAGGCGGAGGGTACGAAAAGACGGTACAAGGATGGACTTTTCACAAAAGCTGCCGGAAGGCCCCTCGCACCAGGGAGCAAGGCCAAGCTTCATAAGACCCCCTACAAGGCCCCGGAAGAGTTGCCGGGTGCCGAGTACCCTCTTTATCTCACAACCGGCCGGTGCCTGGAGCATTTCAACACAAGGACCCGCACTGGAAAGGTGAGTGACATCCATTTCGCCGTCCCCAGGGCCTGGCTCGAGATCCATCCCGACGATGCAGGAAAGCATGACATCAAAGATGGAGATTACGTATGGGTGGAGTCCCCTAGAGGGAAGTTCAAGGCAAAAGCCTGGCTCACTGACAGGGTCTCTGCCGGCATTCTCTTTGCCCCCTTCCATTTCGGTCCCCTCTCCGATCTCGAAGGTGGGACCAACAAGCGAGGGGAAGGGGACTCAACCGCAAACCTGGCCACTCAAGGCGCCCCTGATCCCATCTCAGGCCAGCCTGAGCTGAAATGCTGCGCAGTCAGGATCAGCAAGGCGCCCGGGGAATAATCCGGGAACTCACGGAAAGGCCAGGGGAGAGGTGAACGAATCGTCATCAA
>JACPDT010000260.1 GCA_016183865.1 Armatimonadota bacterium
GATCCCTGCCCTGAATCTGGATGATCTCCTGGGAGTCCTGACACGGGGGGTGAGCGAATTCAAGGCGGGAGCGAGGTCCCTCCTCGGTGTTCCAACATCCACTACACAGATGGCGGACCTGATGATGCCCACCAGTACGGGAAAGATCAAGAAGCTTCTCATGACAACCAACGGGCGTGGCGCCGATGCAAGCTACCTGAATGTTCTGAGAACCCTGGCCGAGAACATGCCTGATACTCAGTTCACCATTCTGGCCACAGGGAAATCCACGCGGGAGCGCATTGAGGGCGTGCTGGCCGAGATGAAAGATGATGGGAGAATACAGGACATAAGCCGATTCAAGGTCGTGGATGCGGGATCAAACTTCTCGATCTGGGCTCAGGATTCCATCCTTGTCCAGGGGAACACTTTCATCGCCCCTGACCGGATGTGGTACCCGGGCTATGGAGACCGCGATGTGGCGCAATTGGCCGCTGATGCGAACCCGGGATTTCAGGCCATCGAGTTTCACGGAATGTATGTGGATGGGGGCAATGAGATAGCTTCACCTGAGTATCTCTTTGTGGGATCCGATGCCCTCAAGTTCGCTGCAAGCCAGATGTCCTCTTTTCCCATGCAGGAATACGTCATCAATGGCATGCATCTTGTGGGGATCCCCGGGGAAACCAAGGAGGATCTCGCAAGAAGGATCATCGAGACCCGGTTTCCCTCCCAGAAACTCGTCATTATTGGAAGCGAGAACCCTAATGGAGCAATGGAGCAGCCGGGTTTCCATATTGACATGGCTGTAAGCATGCTCGGGAACGACCTGAAAACCAGGAGACCGGTCGCGGTCGTAGGGGATCCTTCCATGGCCAAACGCCTCATCATCCAGGCGAAGGAAAGGGATCCCCAGGGCTACCAAAGAGCGGTGGATGAGATCAAGTCCAAGCTTTCGTCCCCTGCCGAGGATCCCCTTCAGGACCTTCAGGACGCCGCTGATGAGAGATACCAGGAAAGATTCGACGATGTGGCAAAAACTCTGAAAGAAGAAGGCTTCATCGTTGACCGGATCCCTCACCTGGGAACAGAGCGCCTGGCCCACAGAGCCCCATGGATCACCTATAACAACATGCTTCTCGATGAAGACCGGATCTTCATGCCGGTCTTCGGCCTCCCCGCCCTGGATAATGCAGCCAAAGCCGTTTACGAGAAACGGGGCTACAACGTCGTTCCCGTGGACATGGTCACCATCTCGAGCCTGGAAGGGGCCATCAATTGTATAACAAAGGTTCTGGAGAGAGAGATAGCGGCATGAGTGGACGAGTAGAAGGTTGAGATTCTATGGACCACAGGGCAAGGAACACCCCAGTGCGCAGCGCAATTTTGTGGGCTCTTTCAGGAGTGGGGGAGAGCACAAGATTGTAATGGCCATCGCCCCTACTCGGGACGCGCTGACCGCCCGGTTGCCTGAAGAAACTCTTCAGAAGTGATACAGGAGGCGTCGCAGTGCTGCGCAGAGGCGGTTCGAGACTTGGGGCGTTGTTGCTTGCTTCCCTGTGGGCGGGCCTGAGCTGGATTTTTCCCACGAGTCCAACTTTGTGCTGGTCTCCGCCCCGTGGTAAGAAGCGAGCTGCCTGGCAGGGGTCTGAAAGGCTCGCCTATACCAGTGGAAAGCTCAAGATCACTGCTCGGTGCTTTCGGCCCAGAATCAGAAACGCGGCTGCGACGGCTCATCCGGCCATTATCTACTGCCATGACGGCGTTTCGGGCATCAGTAGGGAAACACTTCTTTTTTGTCGGGAAATGGCCGATTGGGGTTATGTCGTCTTTGCCCCTGCCTTTCGCGGGGAGGACGGGTCCGATGGAGAGGTGGAAGTGGCCAAAGGCGAGGTACAGGACGTTTTGTCCGCCATCTCTTTTGTCAAGAAGCTGCCTGGCGTGGATCCGAGGCGAATCGCCCTGTTGGGAACCAGTCACGGAGCACTGATCGCCATCCTGGCGGCTTCCAGAACATCGGAGATTGTCGCGCTGATTGAGTGTTACGGAGTCACAAACGTCTATGCCTGGTGGGACTATCTGAAAACCCACGGGTTCGACACAGATGATCCGCTGTCGCGCAAGACTTACGGAAAAGGTCCAAAGGACAGGCCCCAGGCGTTTGAAATCCGAGATGCCAGAGCCGTGGCCCACCGCATTTCCTGCCCTGTCTTGATTCTTCATGGTGAGAAGGATCGCATCGTGCCGGCGGATCAGGCCATCGAGTTCCACTCGGTCCTTGTGCGGCTGGGCAAGAACGCAACCTTCAAGCAGTACAAGGACGCCGGCCACGGTTTCCTTGTATATGCTCCGCCTTTTCGCTCACGGGATTCGGACTCGGTGGCTCGCAAACAGGCTCTGGACGATGTCAGAGATTTTCTCGTGCAGACCATGAGGTGACGAGAATCTGCTTATGGCAGGAGCATTATGCGGCGAGAAGCTTATCCAGGATGGCCACTTCCAAGCCGCCTAATCCTTGAAACACAGGGTCATTTGTGAGGAATCCTGTGGCACGACAGGCTAAGGCTGTTGCCGCCTGGATGGCGTCTGGAGTTCTCAGGTTGTTTTCGGCTCTCAATTTCGCCCCAAGGTCGGCTATCTCAAGCGTCGGCTCAATCCACGCAAGGTTAGGATAAGTAGAGAGCAGGGCATAGAACTTGTTGACGCTGTCAATGTCCGAAAGCCTGTAGGGCTGGACAAGAAGTTCCAACATGGTAAGCGTTGAAGTCACTCCAGAAGCCTCTCGTTGTTCCAACCAACCGAAAACGTACGAGGTTAGCGAGAGATACTTCGGATTTGCTCCTACCTCATAGATAAAAATACTGGTATCAAGCCCGATCTTGCGGTGGCGGAACAAGAATTCCGCCAGCAAGTTTCCGCTCATTGCCAGCTTGACCGTTCCTTCTCCAGATAGTCCGACGGATAAATCCCTTTTCCGATTCCCCTCAACGCCGAAGAGTATTCTTGGGGCTTGCGAAGCAGAATCACGATCCCTCCGCGCACCACGACAAGGAGTTTCTCGCCCGCCTGAACGGAGAGGGCATTCCTAGCCTCGCGAGGCAGGACGATTTGATTCTTGGTCGAGAGTTTGACCTCCAGCACGAAAAATCACCTCGCTTTACATTATAACAGAAAGTAAAGCGAAAATCCAGAGCTATTTCCGAAGAAGAAGTGGACAACATCCAGTTTGAACAAAGAAATTGGAGCTAGCACTACATCGCGACATGTAATCTGAGGGGTGACGCCGAAGGATAGGAAAATCGTTTTTCTCTGTCCAGTGGTTTCCACGGGAAAGCGGAAACTCCTACCCCGA
>JACPDT010000261.1 GCA_016183865.1 Armatimonadota bacterium
AAAAAGGGTTCCCCCATCGGGTGAAACCAGGTCCACGCGCTCAACAAAGGTCGGACGCCACCCCTCCCGGGGAAGAACGGCCTCCCTCAGCGAGAAAACTGCCCCCCGGCCCTGGGGGAAGATTCCTTCGGCGAGAGGTACGGCGGCAGGACCGATCTCTTGAGTCTTCGAGAGACTGCCCCACTCCCTGTTCCGATAGTGAACATAAACCCTGCCCAGGAGATAAGTGCCCGACGCCCGGGAGGCGACTCTCATCACAACCCGACCCCCTGACTCCATGCTTCGTATGGAAGAAAGACCGGTCGTTGAGGAGAAGGCGGATGATCCCGAGAGAGGGGGTTCGGAAAGGGACAGGAGAAAATTGACTTTTGACTCTGTCCACCCGAGGCAAACAGCAAGGGCGCTTGCCGTGATAAGGCAAAGAAGAAAGGGAAGAACAACTCTTATGGTGGAACGGAAACCCTTCGGCAGGCCAGGCAGGTCGGACCTGAAGTATAGTCCGAGGAAAAGAGCCTGAAGAACGATGAAGACCACATAGGGCCAGACATGATACGTGACCCCTGCGCCGGCGGTGACTCCAAGAGCCAGGCAAAGAGCGAAAAGGCCCTCACCCGGGGTGTTCTTTCTGTATAGGAAAACCACTGCCATGATGGCCAGAAAAAGGCCCACCTGATAAACTGGAAGTGCCAGAGTATTTATGAAAAAACCGTGAGTTGAGGGAGGGGAAGGCTGGCTTCCGAAAAGGACAAGCCCTCCGATGAGGGCCAGGACAAGAAGGAGTGGCCTGGGGATCGGGATGAGACCTCCGAAAAAAAATCCCAACAGGGCGGCCCCCATCAGTGCCTGAAAGGCAAAGGGGTGTCCTGCAGTGAAGGAAAAAGCCGTGACAGCGAGGAGAATGACGATGGCTTCATAGCGGTGAGAGCGGCCTTTCCTCAAAGCTCCTCGCAGCCCCCTTCCACGTCCTGAGTGGAAATGCGGGCGATCCTGCCGGTCAGGTCCTCGGCGGACGCGGAATCCATGGTCGGAGGGGAGTCCCTGACCAGAATCACCTTGACTGCACATCCGCATTCCCGAATCATTCGAATCAAGCCCTCCCTTCGCTCATCCCAGTCCAGGAGGAGAACAATCGTCGTTGTGACCCTTTCCAGGTGATCCAGAAGAAGAGGGGTGATCTTCTCGAAAGGGGGCTCATGGCACTGTCCCAGGCAAGCCAGAATATCCAGGACATTCTCCAGGTGAGCCAGGCTCCGCCCTGCCTGGAAATAGTATACTTCCGGCCCTGCGGCGAAAAGGTCAATGACATACTCTTCCCTGGAAAGACAATCGGCTACCGCCGCTGCAATGGAGATGGCCGCTTCAAAGGCGGGAGCATATCGCTCGCTCAAGCGCTCAGGAATGAACGTATCCAGTAGGAGGGCGATGCGGCAGAAGTACTCCTCCTGAAACTCCTTCACGATCGGCGTCCCTACCCGAGCCCAGGAGCGCCAATGGATGGCGCGAAGACTGTCCCCCTGCCGAAACTCCCGGGTGCTGATGAATTCGGCGGAATCTCCCAGGTTGGAGCTCAAGGCAATCCCGCCGGGCTGGTATCTCTTGCCCACGGGAACATCGAGACTTCGAAGGGGGTGGAACCTGGGATATACCAGAATCGCCCGGGGGTCCTTGTGAAAACAAACATCCCGCCACAGTCCCCAGGGAAAGAGTGTCTCCTGGCTCATCCCGGGAAACTCAAAGTGCCCTCTTTGCAAAAACTCAAGCTCCATCAGATGGGACTGCTCCTCACCGGCGGGTATGTGGGGCAGGGACAGCTCGGCGGACAACCGAATGTGGCGGGGGAGCCCGAAGGGTCGGATGACCGTGTCAACGGAGTCCCTGCGGCTCCTGTTCCTGATTGTAACGGCTACGGCCAACCTGGCGCCGCAAGTGCTTCGCTCAGGGAGATGAGCGCGGATAATCAAGGGGACCCGCCAGAGCCGGGCAAGGGCTACGGAGACCGCGAAAAAAGCGACCAGGATGCAATGGAGCAGGTACATTTTCACCATATAGGACGTGCTGGCCGCTGTTCCCATGAGGACGGTGACCCAGAAGAGGGCTCTTCCACTTCCTGTGAGCCTGTCCATATAGAGGGTGCGAAACCACTTGAGAACGCGTATCCTGGGCTGCGCTCCAGAAGCCATTTTATGTGGGAACCTTCGCGGTCTTGAGAAGCTCGGAGATGATGGCCTCTTTTGTGACGCCCGAATATTTTGCCTTGGTCTCCATTACCAGGCGATGCGCAAGGACAGGAACTGCCAGATCTTTTACATCATCAGGCAGCACATATTCCCTGCCCCGGCAAAAGGCGGAAGCCTGTGCCATCCTGTAGAGAGCCAGAGCACCCCTTGGGCTGGCGCCGAGCCGCAGCCTCGGGTCTTCCCGGGTTTGTCGCACAAGTGCCAGCAGATACTCGGCCACCGGTCTCTCCACCCTGACCGAGCGCACCCCTTTCTGGACCTCGATGATTTCCTCCAGGTCCGCAACAGGGGCAAGCTCTTCCAGAGGATGAACCTCCCTCTGTCCCTCCAGAACCTCGATCTCGTCTTCCAGTGGGGGATATCCCAGTTGCAGCTTGACGGAGAAACGATCCAACTGCGCTTCAGGCAGGGGGTAAGTGCCATGAAACTCGATGGAATTCTGCGTGGCCAGGACCAGGAAAGGCGCGGGAAGGGGATACCGCCTGCCTTCAATGGTTGCCTGGGCTTCGTTCATCGCTTCCAGGAGACTGGATTGAGTGCGGGGGGATGCGCGATTGATCTCATCGGCAAGAAGAATGTTAGTGAAAACGGGTCCTTCCTTGAAATCAAAACTCGCTTCTTTCGGATTGTAGATGGAGGATCCGAGGATATCCGTGGGAAGAAGGTCAGGGGTAAACTGAACCCGCTTGAAGGCGCCCCTGATGGAGCAGGCCAGGCTCTTGGCAAGGGTGGTCTTCCCTACCCCGGGAACATCCTCCATCAAAACATGTCCACCTGAAAAAAGAGCGACCACCAGGGACTCGATGACCCGGGGCTTTCCCCGAATCACTTTTCCGAGATTCTTACAAATTCGCGTGAAAAGCCCCTGTTCGTGAGTAGTCTCCTCTGTTTTCATGCCTTTTGAAAAGTTCCGGCGCCGCCGCATTTCACACACTTTTGGGGTTTGCATCTTCCCTCTTTGGTTGTCCCGCATTTGCTGCACTTGAAAACTGCCATATTCCACCTCCTTTTACGGACTTTTGGACGTACAGAGGTCCATCTCCTGTGCCCCCTGGATCAAAAGCTCACCTGAACTTCCGGTCTGAGAATCCAGCGGGTATTGGGGCCTTTCGTCAACTCCAGGTATCTGCCTGGAAATCCCGCCCCCACAAAAAAGCGATATTGCACGCCCTTTGCGGGAATATGACGGAAATCCAGATCCACCTCATCCGCATATTGACTCTGACCGGCGGCCGCCCCTGTGGCGGGAGGGCGCTGCAAAACGAAGTGAAACACATTCAAGGAAAACGTCGTCTTATCGTCCAGTTTCCAGCTTCTCCCTGCATTGAGGATCGAGAAGCCGCCGGGTTCGGCGAGGCCGTTACCGTCCCCCTTTCCCCCCGGCCGCACAAGATAACCCCAGTCATACCTGATGTTGTTGAAAAGGGGATCAAATCCCTCATATCCCTCGGTCCCCGGGTTGTCACCGGACAGATAGACATACTGCAGTTTCCAGGACGCCTTCCCGGGTGGAGCATAAACCGCTTTTACATAGCCTCCAAAGGCATCCAGAGGGACCTGTCGGGCAGGGGTCAACTGGTATGTTCCCCACTCCCTTGCGCCCTCCACAACCCATTTCCAGTTCTCCGAGCCTGCGCACTCCCATCGAACCCCTGCCGCATTCGTTCTGGAAAAAGCCCCCGGTTCCCCGCTCTTGACTCTCCGAATCAG
The DNA here is from genome assembly GCA_016183865.1 of Armatimonadota bacterium. GTDB lineage: Bacteria > Vulcanimicrobiota > JACPDT01 > JACPDT01 > JACPDT01 > JACPDT01. The sequence continues at coordinate 3,948 of JACPDT010000261.1, forward strand.
GAGATAAGGATCTATCTTGTTTCCCGTGGCATATGAATACCTGCCATAGAGGCCGTACACCTCCTGTTCTCTGAATCGGGTAGGGCTGTCCGGACTGGGGCGAAAGGTCAAGAGGGAAACATCCCAGGGTGCGGCATTCCATCGGAGGCTGGCGCCGTCCATGGAAACATCAATCTTGTCCGACCCAATGAGGAACTCATATTGATCCCCTGCACCGAAGCTGAGCATCTGCCTGCCGGCAGTGAGGGAAAGCTTGTCCCCGAGCTTCAGGGCCGCTTCCCTGAACCGGAAGCGGTCACCGTCGTCATCCGTTTTCTGCTCAAAAAGGCTTGAGAGCCTCAGATTGGGGGAGATCGGTCCATTGGCCCAAAGACGTGTCCGAAGATAGATGAATTCCTCGTTCTTTTTCTTGTAATCCTTGAATCGGTTGACATACACTCTTGCGCGAACCTGCCCCGTGACCTTGAATCTCTCCGGTTTCTCCTGAGATGCAACGGGACTGGAAAAGAGCACGAGCCCGGCAACGCCGACAAGACCAGCCTGGAGCAGGCTTGCCTTAGCCATCGGTTTTCGCCTCCTGGTCGGCGCCTCCCATGCTTCGGTTCATCCTCCTCTTTCTGGGAAGAAGAAGCCATCCACCTGTAAAGGCAGAGAAAATGACGACAAGTGCGATCAGGTCGGCCAGAAATTTGGAGAAGCTCCCAAAGAGAAAAATCCCCTGGTGCAGGGCCCGCACGATTTCTTCGAACCCCCCTTTATTGAGGGGTTTTATGATCTTTCCTGTGTATGGATCAATTACCGCATAACCTCTGCGCCACCGGGTCGTGCCGACTTCGTAGGCTGCCGGGCGACCGTCCTTGTATTTCAAAAAAATGCGCCGAATGGGCTCATTCTTGAATCTGGGGAACTGGCTCTGGAAAATCCCACAGACCTTCTCCACCGTTATGGGTAGTTTCGAGTATTCGAATTCGGACCTTTCGGTGGTGACCTTTGGAGTCTTGTAATTCCTGGGAAGAAGGTCTTTGTGATTCAGGAGAAGCCCGCACACGATGACCACCAGGAAGGGGAATGCAATAACAGTAGCCGCAATCCGGTGCCATTTTCGGACCCGGTCCTTGTAATGGCATTTCCGGGTTCTGAAGAAAAGCCAGATTCCGGAAAGCACGAAAAGCAGAATACTGATCCAGGCCACATCGTTGACGTATTGCCCGATAAGTGCGGGGAGACCTGGTACGAATTCAAGGTGGTGGAAATCCTTCATCAGGGCCTTTATCTCTCTGTGCTGAGCTGAGACCAGCATCTTTCCGGTCAAAGCATCGAAGGTGGCTTCCGGCTCCCAGGGCCCATCCGTCTTGAAGCGCACCCTGTAGATCATGGTGCCCTGCTCATACTTGAATTCCAGGCGGTTTATGCCGGTTGGCCTGAAGCCTGCGTCTTTCACGTCCTGCCAGGCCCTTTTTACGGCATCATCGGGAGTCATGGCGGCAATCGTGTAATTCAAGCAGAAATTCGGCTCCGAAATCGCGGCCTTTTTGCCGATGTTCCGGATGTCATCCCGATGGGTAAGGAAAATCGCGGTAACAGCCGACCAGAGGCAGAAGAAAAAGGCCCAATAGCCGATGATTCGGTGGACTTTTCGGATCTGATTGGTTTTCAATAAGATAAGGTACCTCTCATTCCAAGCGTCTCCGTCCGGCAAAACCATCGTCAACGGTGTGCCAGAATCGAACTTCCGTTTCGCCCAATCTCCAGCAGAGGTAGGCGGGCTTTTGCTCAATAACCGCTGGAAAGTCCAGGAGTCCCACACCCAGATCCTTCACCGTGCAGCCATGGGACTGCACCTTGCCCACAATCTCCAGGATCTCCTGCTCCAGACCGGACAGTTCCCTGGTTTTCTTGGAGAATTCATCCTGATCAAAGCGCTCTCCTTGCGCCGCGCGCTCCCGAAGAATGCCCAACTGCCAGAAACAAAAATCGGCCTGCCGCTTTTTCTGAACCATGTCTCTGACCAGAGGCTCCAGGCTTGGTATCAAACGATTTGCTTCATCAGATGTGAAAAGTCGGAATTCCATTATTGCACCCCGTGTCGGCACTCAGTAAACTAGATTCGCCTGCTATCATTCCTTTCCTCTGTCCCGGGAGAGCGTCTTGATGAAGGATTTCCCGCAGTTCCCATGAACTTCTTCCATATGGCCGCAGTAGCGGCATTCGTCCCGCAGGGAAATAACCTGGAGGTTACCATGGCCAAGTCATCCATCCTGATCCTGGGCGGAGGCTCCGGAGGCATCGTTGCAGCGAATGAGCTCGCAAAGCACGTGGGAAACGAAGCCACAATCACTCTAATAGACAAGAACAAGAATCATATTTATGCTCCTGCCTTTGTGTGGCTCATGCTCGGAAAGCGCGAAGCCAGGGATATCACGAGACCCCTCTCATCACTGGAAAAGAAAAATGTTCACGTCGTTCACGAAGAAATACTCTCACTCGACCCGAAGACCCGAACGGTCATGACTCAAACACAGACATTCGCAGGAGATTACCTGATCACCGCCCTGGGAGCGGAGACACGACCCGAGAAAGTCCCGGGTCTTTGTGAAAGCGGATACAATTTTTATTCCCTTCCTGAGGTGGAGAAACTTCGAGACGATCTGGGGAGATTCAAGGAAGGCCGAATTGCTGTTGTCATTTCCTCGATCCCTTTCAAGTGCCCTGCGGCCCCCTACAAGATCGCTTTTTTTCTGGATGAATATTTTGCAAAAAATGGCGCCAGAAATGCGGTTAATCTCAGTATTTCCACGCCGGAACCTCTTCCCATGCCGGCCCTGGGCCCGGAGAGCGGAAAGACGGTCAAGGAAATGCTGGAGAAACGGGGCATTTCCTTTCATGGGGAGCGGGTCCTGGCATCGGTGGACCCCTCCGGCAGGATCCTGAAATTCGCCTCTGGAGAAGAAGAGGGCTACGATCTACTGATTTTTGTTCCCCCACACGAAGCCCCGAAGGTGGTCAAGGATGCCGGTCTTTGCAATGAAGCGGGCTGGGTCCCGGTGGATCGGAAAACAATGCAGACAACTTTCGATCGGGTCTATGCGGTGGGGGACGTGACAACGATTCCTGCCAGCAGCGGCAAGCCGCTCCCGAAAGCGGGCGCCTTTGCCCACCTTGAGGCTGAGGTAGTAGCGAAGAATATCATCTCCGATATTCGAGGGGTCGGGGGAAAGAAGGAGTATGACGGCCTGGCTCTGTGTGTTCTGGAATATGGTTACGGGAAAGCCAGTCTTGCCAAGGGAAACCTGTACAAAGATCCGCCGGAGCCGTTGAAGATGGGCTCTCCTTCACCCCTTTGGCACTATGGGAAAACCCTTTTCGAAAAATTCTGGCTATGGAAGTGGTTT
>JACPDT010000251.1 GCA_016183865.1 Armatimonadota bacterium
AGGGCTCTTTTCTTTATTCCCACGGGGAGATCAATAAGGGGAAGCGGGTGACCCGAACCCTTTGCGCCCCACTGTGGGATCTTGCCAGAGTCCGGTCCGCCCCTGGGAAAGAGAGGAAGACCCAGTGATGCGGAAGATGTCATCTGGAGTGACCCTTACAGAGCTTCTGGTCTCCACCACCCTTTTCATGGCCCTCATGGGAAGCGTCTTTGGAGTCTTTATTTCGGTTCTGCGCACATATCAGGAAAAACTGCGCGATGCCCCCACCTTTCGACAGGCCTCCGTGGCCCTGGAACGGATCAGCAGAGAAATCAGGGAAGACGCCGTCCAGGTCATCTATCCGAGGAGAAATGTGCTGCTCTCGGATTCAGGAACATCTCTTCTTGTACTGGACGTGCTGGGTGAAGGAAAGAAAGAGCGAATCGGCTTCTCCCTCGACAAGGGGATGATCCTGGAGACCCGGTACGATCCCACAAAAGGGTTTCAAAATCGGGAGGAACTTGAGCCTCTCGAAGAGCCCGGAAATCCAAGGATCCTCGGAAAGGGGATTATGTCGCTTACGTTCCAGGAAGACCGCAGGGGGCTCCTGATGATCCAGCTCTGTGTGGAAAAACAAAAAAAGCCCGTGTGGCTCAGAACCAAAACCCGATGGGGGGTGGGCCTGTGAAGAAGCGGGGAGTCGCCCTGGTTGAGCTCCAGGTGGCCATGACGCTTCTTCTTGTCGCGAGCCTTGCGGTTTCCTCCGTTCTCTCGACGGGGATCCGCTCCCTCCACCGCTCGGAAGTGCGCACAGTGGCACTGTATCTCGCGAAGGAGAAACTGGAAGAAGCCCGAGCTTCAAGGCCGTCTGCGGCTCAGGAAAAGGGCGCCATGCCCCCTCCCTATGAGGCCTATTCATACGAAGTGACTCGAAAACGGCTCCCCGATCATCCGCGGCTTGAACAAATCAGGGTGATCATCAAGGGTCCTTCTTCGCTACAATTGACCCTCCTCGGGGTGCGAGGAGCGGGAAACTAAATGGAACTTGATTGTCATGGGGCTTCGTGGTAAAATGGTTTCAAGATTGAGATAACACGCAGGGATGAGGGCAATGGAAATCCGCCATGATAACATGAGGCCCGATTTTTCCGGTGAGCGGGCGACCTTCAATGAAAAAACCGCCTTTTCCGACGAGAAAGACAGCCTTGTTGACGTAGCACGCAAGCTGTCCCGGGAGCTTTCGGACACCGACGCTTCTGCCCAGGATGTTCTTCGCCGAATTGAAACCATTTCACTTGAGCTCACCCCTGAGAACTACTCACAGAAAAAAAGAGAGCTTCGCTCCCTGGCCTATACCCGTGAGAAAGAAATCACTTCCGCCATGCCCATGAAAAAAACGCCTGATTCCACCGAGACCAGAACAGATTTTCACAAGCTCATGAACCTGGTCAGAGATTCCAGTTACAAGCGACTCATGGGTTCCATGTCCCGAATGCCCTGCCGCTCATATGTCAACAGTCCTCCCGTCGGCGCCATACCCAACTTTGATCAGGTCTCGCTGACCATGTTCAGGGGAGGACTTCCCACGCAGGAAGGCGCGGACTGGCTTGTGGCAAACTGTGGAATCAAGACGGTCGTTGATCTCACTCCGGAAAGGCCGACCGGATTAACCCTCCCCAGGTGGAAGAATGCGAAAGTGTATGAGATATCGGTCAGTAATTACAAATCGCCCGACACGGGGCAGGTGGAACAGGTGCTGAAACTTCTGGACAATCCCGAGATCGGCCCTGTTTACGTTCACTGTCTGGCAGGACAGGGCCGCACCGGATTGATGATAGGCTGTCTCCGAATCACTCAGGGCCGGTCGGCAGAGGAGGCCTATGAGGAGCTCCTTACCTATGACCCCCATCACATCACGCCCGAGAAGGAAGAGGAGCACAGAAACGATCTCAAAAATTTCCTGCAACAGTTCGAGACGTATTGGCGAAACCGTCCAACCTGATTCAGAGTGCGGGAAAGTTCGCGTTCTGTTTACAATTCCCCTGTATCATTTTACAAAACAATCTGATATAGTGTGAGCACAGGGAAGGAAGAGGTCGGGATCATACCCGGGAACCATGAGGATACATACAACTCGAGGAGGAGAACGGGTATGAGTACGATCGGTTCCGCACTTCCCAGTTTCACCCCATCTTATCGCCCCGTGAATTCCACATTGGCCCAGGTCGCACAAGACCATCCCGAAGGAAGCTCAAGAGAGACCGCGAGAGTCGTTGCCGATGTCGCTATCGGCGCAGGGATGCTCGGCCTCACCGGATTGACCATCCTGAGCAGTGGCGCTCCGGGCGGCTTCGCGCAGACCAATGTGCCTGCTATCGCCTATGCCAACATGGGCCTTGGATTGGTGTACACCCTGGACCAGGGCATGGAAGTATCCAAGGAGAGCCGCGGTCAGGTAGGCTCAGGCTATGGTTTGGCAGCAGGTATCACCATGCTGATCGGTGGAATCGGTCAAGCCATGGGAGCCGGGCCGGGCTTTACCGTAGCCGCCTCGACTGTCGCGGCGGCATTCATGGTGGGCAAAGGCATCGCCCGCCTGAAAGCCTGATAAGGAAAGCTTTGTGGAAAGAGGAGGATAAGAAATGAACAGCATCGCAAGCGGTCTCCCAAGTCTGGCATCCGCTTTTCGCAACACGGGCTCATCCCTTGCACGGGTCGCGAAGCCCGAGTCTGGAAATGACGGGAAGGAAACGGCAAAAGTTGTTGCCGACATCGCTGTCGGCGCCGGTGTACTGGGTCTTACAGGGCTCACGATTCTGAACAGCGGTGCGCCGGGCGGAACGCCCCAGACGAACATCCCCGCCATGGCCTTTGCCGGCATAGGCGCAGGCATCATCTACTTCATTGACCAGTCCATCGAGGGCAGCAAAGCCTACAAGAATGCCGACAGCACAAGCGCCGCATTCGGTCAGTTCGCCGCCGCGGCCATCGGTTTAAGTGGGGTCACGCAGGCTCTGGGATGGCCTCCAGGGCTGACGGTTGCGCTGGCCACCTTCGCTGCCGCATTCATGGCAGGAAAAGCGCTCGCCCACGTGCGTCTGGACGACTAAATCAGCACAAAAGCCTCCGTTGCTGAAGTGATTTCAAGGCATTTGGTGAGACGCTGCAGGATGTTGACCACAAGGTAGATAGGCTGGGGCAGAAGACAGATCGGCTGGAGCTAAAAGCTGCCAATCTGACACTTGATGTGGGTGTGCTCAAGCACGAGTTCCGCGAACACCGCGACAACACCGAACTGCACAAAATTCCCAAGCCCAGACGTGAGACTTCGGGATAGGCGCAGCACCTGTATTATTGCGCGCAAAATTGATATCCCTGGGTATGAGCCTCCTTGTATTCCTGCCATAGCAAATTCAAGGTAACGTGTTTGTTCTTGCAGAGTTCCCGATGGATATATGCCCAGTCCGATTCGTCTTTGTCAGATGGAGGACCTTGGTGCTCCCGATACAGCCCATCCTCAAGAGTTTGGTCATCCATTTCCTCGGGAAGGGGCCAGGGAATACCACTCACCTGAAAGCGAGTCAGACAGTCCGCAACAGTGGAACGGGCCATAGCGCAAGAGCGGGCAATCTCA
>JACPDT010000264.1 GCA_016183865.1 Armatimonadota bacterium
CTGCTTCGAGAACGTGACGAATTCCAGAAGAGCAAGCCCCCGGGCCACAAACCACGCGGCAACCAGAAACCCGCACAGGCATGCCAACAGGTAACCATATCCGTCAAAGGCCCGCCAGCGCAAACCCACCTGGGTAAACAACAGATTGGAGCCAAGGAAAACTCCCGCACTGATAATGGCTTGAGGGTAATACTCAAAATAAAGAAGTATGATCATCGCCAGCAGAAGACCTGTGAGCCAGAATGCGGCCACCAGGTGAATCTGAAGGAGCGCATACCCCGCGTCGCTGAGCCAAAGAAAATAGAAAAACTGGGGTGCGAATACCACCAGGAAGAAGGTGGTAAGCCCCTGCACTCTCAGAAAGTCTCCGAAGCCGGACTTCAAGTTCTCTACAATTTCTCTTTTCTTGGTCTCTATGTCCTGGAAGGATAATTTTGCGGTAATTCCACCGTAGAAGTCCCTGTATTTCTCGTAAAACCCGGTCTCCACCTTCACCATAAAGAGAGCAAGGGCCGGGAGCACGCTGAGCTGGGCAATGAAGCCGGCAGTGTCATATTCCAGACTGGCTCTGAAAATGGGCGCAACAATCACGGTTCCCCTGTCGGACCACCAGAAAAGAAACTTGTCCGCCCAAACCCCCATGTAAAAGACCAGACCAAGATAGGCGAGGGCGGGATATACCTTGAAATAGCCCAGAAAGGAGAAATCAAACACTCTTTTCGCTTCGAATTCGGTGAACATGACATACATCAGAGTCACATAGATGGCAAATTGGCCCAGAGTGAAACCGAAGATGTACCCTTCCCCTCCGAAATCCTTCCCAAGGAGAAAGGCAGTGGCAAAACTGATGAGCGATCCGATAACAAAAGCCCACACAATGGTTTGATAGGCCCGAACGACCCCAAGGAAGATCAGGGACAGCCAGAGGTTGCTGACTACGATATAAAGGACGACGGCCAGAATCCGAAAAAGCAGGGAGGTTTCCATTGCGCCGAAAGCCAGGATCCCGGTGACGGCCTGAAACAGGGATACCACAAGGGAGACCGCCATGAATGTGGGAAGAAAGACCTCCAGATCTTCGGCATAAAGACGGTCGGCCAGGAATCTCGTGACAATGAACTGAAAAAGACCGGTCACGATCAGGGAGAAAGCGTAAACATAGAGAATGGCTACCTCAAAATGCTTCTCATGCCCTCCCATGAGACTGATGGCGGCCAGCGTGCATACCGTGATGATCCATGGTCCGGATGAGATAACGGCCGAATACAAATACCCCTTGAGGATGCCCATAAGGGTCCCCTCGGCTACGAATGTGCGCAGCTTGAAACCGATTCCAGCCATGTTTCCCTGTTCTTCCTCTCGTGCTTCTCCTCCCCCTTGAGGGGGGAGGCAGGGTGGGGGTGAGGGGCGGCCTCAGCGACTAACCCGCAGCGACCTGCTGCTTTTCCCGCTCTTCGCGATAATGATCGTAGATATCGTGATACCTTTTGATCATATCATCATAGTTATAGTATTTCCTCACTCGTTGTCTTCCTGATTCTCTCATCCTCTCCATCAGCTCCGGATCGGAGAAGATTTTTATGATGGCTTCCGCCGTCTCCTGAGGACTCCCCACCCTTGTGATGAATCCTGAAGGGCCCAGAGCCTTGTCTTCGGGCTCAAGTCCGAAAACAATCTCCGAGCAGGCCCCTACATCGGTGGCTACGACCGGAACGCCGGAGCAATAGCCCTCAAGGATCACGAGGGGCTGCCCCTCACTGACACTCGTGAGGACCAGCACATCCAGCTTCGGATAATACTGTTTCACATCCACTTTCCCGAGGTAGTGCATTTTCTCGGAAAGTCCCAGGAGGGCGGTCAGGTCCATGCATTCCTGTGAGTACTCCTTGTCCTCATCATAAGGGCCGATCACATCAATTTCGGTATTGGGAAACTTCTCCACAACAATTCGGCAAGCCCTGATAAAAGTCTTCACATCCTTGATGGGAACCACCCTACCAACAAAACCGATGATGAACACTCCTTCAGGCTTTTCCACCGGGTTTTTGGGAATATACTGATCTATTTTTACCCCATTAGGAATGACCTCTATCATGTCCGGATTGGCGCCATAGGTGGTTTCCATTTTCTTGTTTCCGCCGTAAAGGGTGTAGATCTTGCTGCACTTGTCATAGGTGAGCTTGCCCAGGGCCAGAAAAATGTTGATCCAAAGCTCCTTGAAAAAACCCACATCCCTCCTGAGGGTCAACCCTTCATCCTTTTCCGTATAGATCCACTCAGACTGGCTGATTTCGATCTTTCTTTCATTGGTGTAAATGCCGTGCTCCGTCAGGATCAAGGGGCTCTTGTGCTTCCGGCTCCCCATGACCCCGATGAGCCCCGCCCAGCCGGTGCAAATGGCGTGGTAGACTTTGGCAAAAGGAATCTCCATGCAGAACAACTGAAAAATCGGATAAACGGCAAACCTCCAGGTCCAATAAAAGTCCACAAAGGAGACGCTTGAGCCATGTTTTCGGTAATAGGCCACGAGGCGCTCCCAGGTCTTGTATGAAAAGGCAAGCTCCGCGATGTCCAGGGCGCGGTATGGATCGCCGCTCAAATACTTGTAAAGCTTCTCCCAGGTTTCCATAGTAAACTTTCCCTGAAGATACTCAAAATAGAATCTCTCTATGGCGTCCCAGGCTTCTTTCCTGGGACCCCGGCGGGGAAGTCTTGCCGTCACCATTTCATACACATAAAGCTCCAGGAGATAATCCACATTGGGAGGGAGAGTAAACTTCATGGATTTCTCCCACTCCCGATTTGCAGCGATGAAAATCAAGCCAAACCGAACATCGGGCATGCCTGTTATGAGGGCATGAACCCAACTGGATACGCCCCCCGCCACATACGGATAGGTCCCTTCAAGTATCATCGCTACATCAGTCATATCGCTTCACCGTTCATCCCGCCAACCACCACCGCGTCATGGCGAGGACTTTGGGATCCATCTCCCCACCCGGACCCTGTATGGTTGTCATTTCGCGTATGACGCGAAACATCGCGGCATACTGTCCCAACCCATAGTAAGTCTGCACCAGTGCCTCGTGGATGTCCAGATCGTAGGGACTCTTCTCATGGGCTTTGTTCAACGTATTCAGGGCATCCTCGTACCGCTCCTTCTCGATATGCAATCGAGCGATCGTGAGCAGCGGCCCCGAAAGATTCGGATCGCACCGTATGGCCTCATCATACTCTTTGATGGCAAGGTCCCAGTAGAAATCCTCCAAAGTTCTGTCCAGAAGACCGCTTTCCCGATAATCCACATAAAGATGGGCAAGCTCCATATGGGCGGCGGCGGAATCGGGGTTTTCCTTTGCAGAGGCCATAAGCCTGGCAATATCCTTCGTATAGTCTTCCTGCAGTTTCCCGAGCTTGGCCAAAGCAAGCTGATAAATCTCCGGATGGGGGTCTTTCAGGCATTCCTGGATCTTTTCCACCATCTTCCGACCCTTCTTTTCGGCAAGGGCGCTGATAACGGCCCGCTTCATTTGCAGGTCGCTGGTTTCCAGCATATCCACAAGGGGCTGAACCTGCAAATGCTCCATGAGCAATCCCCGCTTGTCCTCAACAGCCCTGATCTGCTTGATTCTATGGAATTGATCCTTCATCTGCTCCCTCATTTCATCCAAAAGGTTCCCCATTCGGGAGGAAGGCTTTACCTTCAAAAGGATGAGAAGAAGAGTCACACCGAAGGGCCCCATGCCGGGAGCGAAGAAAACAAGGCCGAAACCAAGATATTGCCACAATCTTGTTGTGATCCTGGACTTGCGAAAAGCCATGGCCAGGGCCGTAGCGCTCAGAACGCTTGAGAGAAGATGGGCAAGAACAAAGAGACCCACTTCCTGCAGTCGGCAGTAATGCAGCCCGGCGAGTCCTGAGAACAGGCTCCCCAAAAGAAGAGCATAGGGCAGGATCTCCAACCTGTCAACCCCGTTTCAAGATCTATGCGGTCAGACCGAATGATCTTGATTGTTCGGAGAGCTCGGCATTTCTCCTGCCTGGAGCGACCCACGACACAAACCCCATCACGCCTTGGCGCGTCACATCCATCGCCAAATCATATATGTTCTTTATGTCGTGGGCCACTGACCACCCTGCGACCGCTGCTCGCTCCGAACATAGAGGTTGTCTGTGGAGGTGAAGAAGTACTCGCCGTAAGAGCATCCCAATGTGCTTGTTCCCACCCGGACGCTCCACAGGAAAAGCGCGACAAGGGCGCAGGCGTAAAGGACGGCGATGGCCGTCTGGCCCATGGGGAATCCCCCGGCAAGGGCCGGCAAATTCTGGGGCAGCGGGATGGCTATGGAGGTCAGGAAGGCATCAATCCGCTGATGGTACAAAGCATACGGCACATAACCCAGATAAAACCCGGGGAAAGCGGCCAGAGCGGTCGTGTAGCCCATGCCGAGACGGGCGTAAGTCCTGATTTCACAGCCCAGCATGAGCATGCTTCCGATGGCGAGAAGAACCCCCCCGAGAACGTAGCCCAGATGGATCCCCGGAAGATCGGGGGACCCAGCCAGAGGCAGGGGATGACCTCGAACGATCCATTGCCACAGAATGACAAGATGAAGGGGTATGACGGCAGAAAGCAGTCCTGCAAAGGGCATGATGGAAGAAAAGGTCCATTTCGTTATTTTTGGTATCCCGGCAAGCTCAAAGCGATCCCGGAGAATCCGTGTCTCCGGGGACATGGCCGCACATTCCGTGCCCATCCCAGTTTTCGCGAATCCCAACCCCAGCAAGAGGCCCACGAGGACCAGGAACAGTATCTCTGCCGCCGACCTGGCGGTGGAGGTCCAGGAGGCGATGACAGAGCCTCCCAGAATGAGAGAAGCGAAGATGATCAAAATGATTCGGATTCGATCTCTTGCGGGCTTGTAGCCTTCGTCCAATCCCGAGAAATCATGGGCATACCCGAGCATCCTGGCAGCGACGACTGTGCCCTTGTTTTCCTGAGGCTTCAGGAACTCGGACAGTCGCATCCTGGACAGAATCCATAGAGTCGCCATGGCTGTGGGGATTCCCACAAAAACTACGACAAGACTCCCTGTCCACATTGTGGCAAGTCCCCCGAGGAAATGCCATGTGGTACAACCAGAGGCCAACCGGGAGCCGAAGCTGAAGACCATTCCCCCTGCGAAGGAAAGCCACAAAATGGACCGGGGATAATGAACCCATGCCCTCCAATCCTGTTCCATCATGGCTGTAATAACGGCAGCCAGAACGGCGCCTACGATGACCCAGTGGACGGAAGGGGAATAATACCGGCTGAGAAGGGAAAAGCCAAGGAGACGCTCCATGGAGGCAAACATCTCAGCCAGGCCGGTGGTCAGATGTATGGGATGATCGTACTTAATGTAGTATAGTGCTTCCGAAAGCCCTATCAGCAGGCCGCCGATTACAAAAGACCACTGGTTGCCCACAAGCTTCCGGCAATAGAAATATACGGCTCGCCGATAAAGTTGGAGATCTTTCCACTTGACTTTCCATAAAAACATGTGATAAAATGTTTGAAGTGATATCAAAAAATTAGAATTCGATTGATTCTTGAATCGAACGCTACGATCATTGTATTCGATTTCGTATTACTTGTCAAGGCAATATCTCGCGAAGAGACAAAGGAGACAACGTGGCCGCAAAACATCTTGTTGAAAAGCCTCCATTCCGTTTCTATGAGCTTCATGCAGAGGTCTGCAAGACCCTTGCAAACCCGCTTCGCCTGCAAATCGTGGATATTCTCAGGGAGGGAGAGCTGAGCGTCCAGGAGATCGCACGCCAGACAGGCGCAAATCTGGCCAATGTGTCACAACACCTTGGACTCATGAAACAGAACCGCATTGTGGTCAGCAGAAAAGAAGGAACTTCCATCTACTACAGGCTGGCAAACCCGAAAGTTCTCCATGCCTTTGATGTGATGAGGGAAGTTCTTTTCGAGCAGCTCGAGAAGGACGGCGCCCTGATTTCAGGGTTTCACCTTCACGGTCAGTAGACCAGAATATGGTCGGCCTCCTGGCTCCAATTCGCAAGCTCCACCATGGAGCCCTGACCCACTCCTTCTATCATCTCGGATTCCCGGAGACCCCGGGCTTTCTGGCATGTTCCTCAGGTGCTTACGAGAGCCTTTTTCAGCAAAAGCCCTTTGATCATTCTTTCCAGATTATAATATCCCTGAGGAGTCTCCTGGCCCCCTTTCGCGCATAAGACCGAATCCCCCAGAAGAAAAATCCTTATGTCTACTTCCCCTTCATCCTTGAAAAGGGCCATGGCGTGGCGTAATCCGTTGTACGAACGCTCCGTCCCGTAGGGTGGGTCATTAAGAACAAAAAGAAAGTTCTTCAAGCCGGCGCTCCTTTCTTGATCACAAGTGCATTGTCAACACATAAATTGTGGGTTATCTGGTACAACGTCATTCCTGCGTAAGCAGGAATCCAGTATTATGATTCTGGATTCCCACTTTCGTGGGAATGACATAACCCCTTATTCCCTCCCCCTTGAGGGGATCTTCCCTCTAATCCCTCCCCCTTGAGGGGATCTTCTCTCTAATCCCTCCCCCTTGAGGGGATCTTCTCTCTAATCCCTCCCCCTTGAGGGGATCTTCTCTCTAATCCCTCCCCCTTGAGGGGA
>JACPDT010000017.1:0-20007 GCA_016183865.1 Armatimonadota bacterium
ACAGCCCAACTGGAATTTGTGCGGAAAAAGCTCTCGAAAATCGTGAATGGTCCGGCATTCCATGGCGCCAGATCAGGACTGATCATTCGCGTCCTTGACACGCGAACGACCATCTACGAACGAAATGCCGATCTCCCCCTGGCCCCGGCCTCCAATATGAAACTCCTTACATCCGCTGTAGCTTTCTGCAAGATGGGGCCGGACTATCGCTTTGAGACATCCCTTTTGGCCATCGCACCGGACGGAACGGGCGCTCTGAGAGGGAATCTCTACCTCAGGGGAGGTGGGGATCCCAGCATTTGTGATCCCTTTGTCCGGAATCCGGCCGTTTTTCTCGAAACCCTTGCCGCAGAGCTCGCGGAAAGGGGAATACATGAGATCACGGGGGATCTTGTGGCCGATGACTCCCTCTTTGACCGCAGATTCCTGGGTAAGGGATGGAAAGCTTCCTATGAGGGAGAGTACTACAGTGCGGAGCACAGCGCCCTGTCCCTTGCAGGAAACCAGTTGCGCATCATAGTCTCCCCCGGCGCCCATCATTCGGCCCCCGGGGTGATCACGGTGCAGCCGGAAGCGACCTTTCCTAAGATCGTCAACAAGACCAGAACGACGAATCGAAATTCTCTCCGGGTAGGCCGAAAGAAGAATGACAACCTGATCATTGTGTCAGGCGGGATATCGAGATGGGAAGGGCCCGTCGCTTTCGAGGTGAACGTCCACAACCCCCCGCTCTTCGTGGCTTCCGCGTTTCATGAGGCATTGAAGAAAAAGAAAATCCGAATTTGGGGGGATGTTCGGGCCATAGGCCCGGGCGAATCTGTCAGGGGATTGACGAAACTTTGCAGTTACGTATCCCCTCCTGTCGTGCGCCTCCTGGCCCACTTGAACAAGGAGAGCGACAACCTTTTTGCAGAGCATTTCCTGAAAGCCGTCGCGGCTCACGCCCAGAAAGAGGGGAATCTGGAGAATGCAGACCACATCATTCGGCAATTTCTTGCAGGAGAAAGAATCAGCTCAGATGGACTCGTCGTGGCTGACGGATCGGGCCTTTCCCCATTGAACCGCGTCACACCCCGTCTTCTGGCGGATCTGCTCACTGCAATGCGCCGCCGTGATGACTGGGAGACTTTTCGAAATACCCTGTCCGTGGCCGGAAAAGACGGGACCTTGAAGTACAGACTCAGGGGGGTGACCCTGTGGGGCAAGACAGGGGCCATCGAAGGAGTGACCTCCCTGTCAGGATACGTGGTTACCGCCTATGGTCAAACTCTGGCATTTTCGATGATCACGAATGGAGAGAACATTTCCATAGGAGGGGTCAGAACTCAGGAAGATCGTGTGATTCGAACCCTTGCCGGTTGCGGAGAAGAATTTTGAGTCAGGAAGCATCCCCTTCCCGGGCTTTTTCCGCCATAATCCTTCGCTTGGTCTGCTTCCATGCAAGAGGTGTAATGATCCCAAAATAGATAATGCCCAGAGCCAGCATGAGAGGGCCGTGGAAAATGGGCACAGGATACTCTACCCCGATTTTCAAGGCAAGGGTGACGATCCCCTGGACGACTGCCGTGAAATTGAACAGGGAATGAACGGACATTGCCAGGATCAACCCTGGAACGGCGGCCAGAAGCATATATGGGCTGTACTTGGAAGTCTTGATCCACCCGATTACCGCGCCCAGCGTTCCCGTAAAACAGCCGTGGCCGATGGCGCAAAGAAGAGACCTGTAAGCGATGAGCCAGAGCCATGATGCCAGATCACCCTCATGGGAACCGTGGCGGGCGGAAAAATAGAAGAAATTCTCCACAGCGGCAAATCCCATCCCTACACTGAAGCCGTAAAGCAAGCCGTCAAAAGTGTCGTCCATCTCGTGGTGCTCGCCAATGACCACAAGGCCGGAACCTTTTACCGACTCCTCCACAATCGGGGCGACAAAAACGGTCAGCAAGAGAACCGTAACGGCGCCTCCGCCAAGAAGCACGGCAAGAAAAAGATGGATGGTGGAATTCACGACAAAGGCAATGGTAGCCGCGAAGGCGCCCCACAAAAACAGGGAAAAAATGAAGCGAAGCGGCTCCTTCTCGTAATCAATGAACCACAAGATGGCAAGGTAGAGAATCGGAAAGAAAAGAGCGGCGCAGCCGCCCAGGAAGACCACAAAAAGACCATACGCGCCCATTACGGAAACAGTGCTCAAAATGATGACCAGAATCAGAAGACCGGAGAAAAACAACTGCACAAGCCATGTGATCGGGTGAATCATTATGATGGCAAGCTTTTCCCCAAAAGGACGCCCCTTGAAAACAGGAGCAAAGAGATTTTCGACCGTATATTTCTCGTGACTGATGTGAGATCAACCTTTCCGTATCAGTTGCCCGGAGCTGCCGTCAATTTCAATGGTCAAGGAGTCCTTTCCGGGAACCATATAAAGGATTTTCCATCCCCAGGTCAGGCTCCATTTCCCCGCACCCTTATGAGGACCGAGGAAAAGGCCCATGACGACCTGAGGGTTGCTTTTCAGAAACGTATCTGCCCCGTTGGATCTGGACAGTGCCACGGCCTGCTGACTGTCAATTTTCCAGTTGTCCATCCACCACTGAACTGCATCGGAAGGGGGAAACTCCTCCTGAGAGTCCACGGCCTTCTCTTTCAAGATGCGGGCGCTCCCGTTCTCCACTTCCACTTCCAGCTCTTTTCGCGCATTTTTCGAAAAAACGCGGAACTTCCACACAGGGAGCTTCCCGTCCGTCGGCGCTCCGAGAGCCTGGGTGCCGGTGACCAGAAAAAGAATGCAATCACCATGTTTGGCCTGCACAGCCTGCTGAGCCAGGCGAAATGCTTCTCTGGCTGTGAGCCTGGTTTCAGTCGCACCCGAGCCGACAGCAAGGGATGCCAGGACGAACAGACAAGAACACAAAAAGACAAGAATTCTTTTCACACGGTCCGCCTTAGATCTGATCCGATTCCATGGGTCCGACCACCAGAATTACTTTACCTTATTTCTCCTTGAAAGTCAAGGGCGCAGACTCTTTACATTCTCGCAGATTTGAGTTATTATACAATAGGAAGACATGCGCTGAGGTGTTATGCTGTGACCTTTGATCCGCTCCGGAACGTATCGCAGACACCCCGCACCGCGATCTCTCCTACTTCTACCGATTCGGGGGGAGGCGGCGGGGGGGGGTACTTCTTTGAATCCTCTGATGAAGGCGGCGGAAAGAAAGAAACCCCGAAACCGAAGACCGATGAATACGTTTCACACGATCCCCAGAGCGACCTCATCCCCTCACACCTTTCGTGCGAAGGGGAAGGGCAGGACCCATTCAAACAAACCCTCCTTACCCTGAAAGGGGAAGAATCATCCATCCTCTCGGAAATCATGGAAGTCCAGCACGGGATCCGGGAAGTGCAGGAAAATCTTTCCGAGCTGGAACGGCAAAGAGTGGTCATGTCCACTACCCTGCTCATAAGCTCCTGGCAAATCCTGGGCGAAACGTTGCGGGGAAGGCTTCAGGCATCATTGTGGTCGCTCCAGATGCGCCTCAGGGCCTTGAACGGACGGCTCGCTGAGAACCTGTCAAGACAGGAATTCCTGAGAAATCAGCAGCCCGATCTGCTTTTCTTCAGTGAGAGAGAAGAAACCCCTCACAGGATTGTCGTTCACCCCTGGCAACTCGCCACCTGTCAGGCCGCACCCGTCCTGCTCTCGCTCCTGACCGCCAGGAACCTTGTCTACGAGAACTCCCGGCGAGAAGGGTCCGGCAACCCCGGCGATTCGTCCTTTCAGCGAAACTTGTGAACAAACTGTAATAATGTCTGACTCCTGACTCCTGACTCCTGACTTCTGACTCCTGACTCCTGACTCCTGACTCCTGCTTTCTGCGAAACTTGTGAACAAACTGTAATAGTGTCTTAACCTGTTCTTAACCCTTCTTTAACCTTGCCTTAACGACAAACCGCCTTTTCTGTGGTATACTGGCCGTGTTGGGACAGGGGGACGGCCCCACTCTTAGGCGGGGAGAGGATTTATCAGGTTTTCAGGCTGGGTGTCACTGAGTAAGGGATAAGGGGTAGTTCGCTTTCACGGGTTGGACCACGGGTCCAACCCGGAGGGACCGATGGCTTTAGTCTTGCGCCATCGGCAATGGTATTTTTGGACTGTATCTCTTATTTTTTCCCAAGATACTCCCCGCTCTGGCCATCCACATAGAGCTCCGTCAGGTCGTCCTTGGATCCGATTCCCCATACGCCTTTTCCCTGATACCCTGCCTTCAGGGGAGGCATTTGAATCCACTCTGCGTTGAAATCTTTCAGGACAGTTCTCACTTTGCTCAGGACTTCCGGACTGTCCACAAAAGCCAGCGGGAGCCCCAGTTTCGGGCCGGCAGGGCCTGTTCCTTTTCGCTCCATTTCCGTGACTTCAACGACCTCGGGTCCCAGAGTCTGGACCCGATATTCTTTTTCGTCGTTCTTGAACCGGAATTCCCATTTCTTGGCTTTCCCTGTGGCCATATCAATCGGGGGGAGACTCTGCATGAAAATCAATACACAGTTATTGTCCCATTGGTGGGCCTTTTGATGGGCTGCATCGAAGGCCTGCCTGGCAGTCACGAGAGGGGCCTGCTCATTGACTGGAGGCGGCTTGGGAGAAGTGACGGAAAGGGCGGAAGGTGCGGGAGGCGTCTGTGCAGCCTGCTTTCTGCCGCAGCCGGGAATGACCAAAAAAAGACAAAACAAGGGTATCAAGTACGAAGCAATGCGCATTGTGGACCCCCTAACAAGGTTTCAATCACCCCCACCTAACCTCCCCCATCAAGGGGGAGGGATAAGCTGAGCATACTATTGCACAATCATGATCCTTCCCCCATCAAGGGGGAGGGATAAGCTGAGCATACTATTACACAATCTTGATCCTTCCCCCATCGAGGGGGAGGGATAAGCTGAGCGTACTATTGCACAATCTTGATCCATTTCCCTTTAAGTTGAAAGATCACCTGAGGGGCAATGGAGAGAGACTTAGAGGCCTCCTCATCCTTCAGGAAGTCAAAATACTCCTTGCTTCCGAACTTCACGGTCACGACTTCCTGCTGGTTGTATTCGGCCTGCACCCAAAAGTCGCCTTGCTGATAGAAGGTTCTCTTCCCGACCTGTTTCGTCTTCTCTTGCGCCTGCGCTACTTCCGGCGACGGAGGAGAAGGCTGATAGAGGCCTTCCTGCTGCTTATACTGTTGAATGTCCTTGCTGGTCCCCACCGCGGATTCACCGGAATAGGTCTTCGGCAGCGTGGAGCGAAAGAGACTTCTTTCCTCGTCTCCGCCTCTGGGCCTGGCGCCATGGTCGGCTTTTTTGGGCTCCTCAACCAGAAAAGAGGTGTATGGGGTAATGATTCCATACTTTCTGGACAATTCTATGATCTCGTTCACAAGTTCTTTATCCTCACCGTGAGTTCGCACCTCATCGAGGAGATAACCCACCCTTCTTGTGGCCCAGAGACGGGGTATGAAATCATGGTTCGAATCGCGGTCAGGGAAAAGAGCAGGGTATTCGTGAGTCTCTTCCTTGTGTCAACAAGTCAGTGATGCTCTTGGGGTACATCTGGCTCACTTCCACTTTCCCGAAATCCAGCTCCAGGTCAGCCAGGGCGGGATGACTGATCTTTGCCGAAAAGGATGCGAGCTTTGTCTCCATCTCCTCACCGGGCCGCATATATTCCGGCACACCTCTGTTCTCTTCGGCAAGGCGATCCAGGAGCAAGGCATTCACGTCGCTACCTACCCCGAAAGTGAATAGACGCACCCCTTTCGCAGCCTTCTTGACATTTTCCCTGATGTCCTCGGGACGGGTGACTCCTACCGTGGGCTGACCATCGGTCAGAAACACGACATACCGTGGTCGAGAGTGGTTGGGTTCCAATTGGAGGATTGCAGTCAACAGCGCCTCCTGAATATTGGTTCCTCCGCCGGGCTTGAGATCACTCACAAACTGCTTGGCTTTCAACCGATTCTGTTCGGAGGAGGCCACAAGACTTTTCCTGAAGGTTTCGACTTCACTGGAAAAGGAAATCACATTGAAGCGGTCGTCTTCACCGAGGTTTTCCAGGCAGAAGCGGAGAGCTTTCTTTGCATGGGTGAGCCTGTCTTCTTCTTCCATGCTTCCCGAAGTGTCCAGAACAAAGACGACGTCTTTCGCCAGGACTTCCTCTTTCCTGATCGTGGATCTTGGGGCAATGAAAAGGAGAAAGTACCCGGGCTCACCAGCTTCCCTATGGGTCAAGAGGTTCGCTCCGAATTCCTTCTCCGTCAAAGTGTAATAAAGGATGAAATCGGTATCCGGCTTGATGTTGCTTTTCTCGAAGCTGGCCGTAACCGTGCGGTCTCCTTTCCTTACTACTTTCACATCATGGGTAGGAGAATAAACGGCCTTGATCGGGACCTTGGAAGAAACAGTAACTGAAACAGTCACTTCCTGCAAGGGGCGGGCGGAGAATTTCTCGGTATTCAAGGGGTACCGGTATTGACAGACTCCACCTTCGCAGCGAAGCATCTGGGAATACTCCAGAGAGATCTCTTTTTCTCCCCTGGCAGGGATGGGAAAAACACGAGCCTTGAACAGGTTCCTGCCGACATATTCCAGGATTGCAGGATCTCTCAATTGCCGGACAATGTCCTCATAGATTCTGCGGGCCTCGTCCTTTCCGAGGATCTTTCCTTCAAGAAGCTTGCCGTCCGACCACATGGAAAACCTGGATATGGCGGCTTCCTCGGGAAGCGGGAAGAAATAGGTTCCTTCCAAGTCCCTGTCATAATCATTCTGGAAGGATTGACTGACTTTCGTTGTGGCCACCTGATTGTCAATAACGGTCTGGACCCTGTGATACTTGACGGAAAGGGGAGGGATCTTGATCTCGGGCCTGGGGGGGTGAGGGATAATAAACCCATCGGCAAGAAGAGGTGTTGGAAAACCGAGCAAGAATAGGAGAAAGATCAGCATCCTGGTAGATTTAGTCATAATTAGACACTCCCCAACCATCTCTGTATTCAGCGCGTGTTCCCTGCGCGAGTGGTGTATTGGTCGCAACTTCATCCGGTTTCTTCCAGGAAGAGAATGCCTGGAAAAACGACGGTTGTCCTGAAACCTGAAAGGAGACTGATCTTATGAAACACTTATTAGTGGTCATACTCGTTCTTTCCTGTTTGTTCTCCGCAAGCTGTTCCGCAAAGATGCGGTCGAACCTTCAGGGTCTCCCCGGCCGCGAGCCGCAGACGAGCACCGTTCGGTCAGGGGAGGAGTCGCCAAAACCCGCTCCGGGATCGGAAGAAGAAGCAGATAAGTCTAAGCAAACCACCCGGATGGTCATCTATACGGCAACAATGGTTCTGGAAGCAAAGAACCCCGACTCCTTGCGAAAATCCCTGTCCGGAAAAATAAGCGCCCTCGGCGGCTATGTCTCTTCGTCAAGTTTGGAAGTTCTCTCCGATAACCGGAAGAGCGTCAATATGACACTAAGGGTTCCCTCTGCGACCTTTCGGAAGGTTCTGGAGGAGCTTTCCCAAATGGGCCATATTGTGTCACAGTCTGTGACCGGAGAGGACGTGACGGAGGAATATACGGACCAGAAATCCAGGCTCAGGAACCTGGAACGGGAAGAAGCCAGGCTTCTTGAGATACTGAAGAAGGCCAACACGGTTCAGGAGATTCTTCTTGTGGAAAAGGAGCTGGCCCGGGTTCGGGGGGAGATCGAGCAGGCCACGGGTAGAATCAAGTACCTGAGTCACCAGGTTCAGATGGCCACAATCACGTTGACTCTTCAGGAGCCTGTCCCCGGCGCTCCTCCCATTTCATACTGGAATCTCGGAGGCACGGCAAAGGATGCGGTCCATGCGCTTCTGGGCACGATCAAGGCCCTCACCCACCTGGGGATCTGGCTCATCGTGTTCTGTCCCCTGTTCCTGGGCATCTGGTTCGCCGGCAAGGGACTGAGAAGAATCCTCCGAAGACCCAGGGGACCTGCACAGAGCTGACGTGTCGGCGTCTCCTATCCCGTTCCCAAAGGGAAAAAGAGAGTCTTATGGAATTTCCTTTCAGAGTCCTGTTCCTGGAAGGGGGTACCCTATGACGAAAACCTTGACATTGGCGGGATTTCTGCTGTGCGTCTCCGCAGTCACTCTGACCTGCTGGGCCTCGACTCAGGCAAACATCCCGAACAGAATCCAGGAGATTCGATGGAGAATCGAAAATCGCAGGGATGTCAACCTGGAGATTCGATACGGCAATGGGGTCCTGAAAGAAAAGTATCATAGAGACGGCAAAGAGGTTCTCTTTTCGAGCTACTTTCCCGGTGGCGCAATCAGGGAGCGCTACGTGCACAGGAAGACCGGCGAGACCGACTACGAACGCTATCACGCAAAAGGCAAGATCGCGGAGCGGTTTTTCGAGGATGACCGCGGGATCACGTATACTTCCTACCACTTGAATGGCAGAGCCAAAGAACAGTATTACAAGAACAAGAGATCAGGGAAAGTGGACTATTACCGTTACAATCAAAAGGGGAAACTGATCCGGTGAAGATGTCGTCCGCGGTCGGAGCCACCTGATTCTCAGACTCACTGAAATCGCGTCATTTTTCGGAGGAGCTCATCCTGTGACGATGTTCACCAGTTTCCCCGGGACATAGATGCAGTGTTTGATCGGGTTCGAGCCGAGAAAAGGTTTGGCTTTTTCCGCTTCCAGCGCCTTTGCCCTGATCCGGTCTTCCGACCAGGCGGCGGGGACCTCGATGCGGTCTCTGAGTTTCCCGTTCACCTGGACCACGATGGTGACCACCTCTTCCCTGCAAAGCTCAGAATCCCAGGAAGGCCACGGACCTTCGAAGATGGTGGCGGAATGCCCCGTAATCTGCCATAGCTCTTCTCCCAGATGAGGCGCTATGGGCGCCGTGAGTCTGAGCAATATGTCACGAGTCTCTGAGCTCAAGCCTTCGGGGAGCTCACGAGCACGGCTTGTCAGAAAATTGACGAACTCCATGAGGGTGCTCACAACGGTGTTCAGGTGAAACCGCTCGATGTCTTCACTCACCTTCTGGATCGTCCGGTGGGTGAATGAGAGAATGTCCTTTTCCCGCTCCGCTCCTTCATAAAAGGCGCCCTCAACCACAAGGGTCCAGAGCTTTCTGAGCCACCTGTATACCCCTTCGATCCCTCGATCATTCCACTCCGAGTCCTGCTCGGGGGGGCCGATAAATAGCTCATAGGCACGCAGGCTGTCAGCGCCGTATTTCCGCACAAGATCATCAGGATTGACCACATTCCCCTTGGATTTCGACATTTTTGCGCCGTTTCGGTAAATCATGCCCTGATTGAAGAGGCGCACGAAGGGCTCCTTGAAAGAGATGAGACCCAGATCATACATGACTTTCGTAAAGAAACGGGAATAGAGAAGGTGCAGAACCGCATGCTCCACACCTCCCACATACTGGTCAACAGGGAGCCAGTAGTCCACGCTCTTGCGGTCAAAGGGCTTCAGGTCGTCATGGGGAGAAGCATAGCGCAGATAGTACCATGATGAGCATATCCATTGAGAAAGGGTATCCGTGTCCCTTCGCGCCGGCTTCCCGCAACAGGGGCAGGGGGTGCTCACGAACTCCTGAATCTGAGCGAGTGGGGATTCACCTGTTCCAGTCGGTTGATAGCGGACAACGGGAGGAAGCAGGACAGGGAGATCCCTGTCAGGGACGGGCACTGTTCCGCAATCCCCGCAGTAAATGATCGGGATCGGCGCACCCCAGTACCTCTGGCGGGAAATCAACCAGTCCCGCAGGCGGTAATTCACCTTCTTCTTCGCGAGACCGAGGCCTCCAAGCCAATCCACGATCCCGCCCCAGGCTTCCCGGGAACCCATCCCCGTAAAGTCGCCGGAATTGATCATGGTTCCATCCCCCACATAAGCCGCACTGAGGCCGGGCGAACCTCCTGGAGGCACGATCACCTGGGGAATGGGAAGGGCGAACTTTGCGGCAAACTCCCAGTCCCTGGAGTCGTGGGCAGGGACGGCCATGATGGCCCCAGTCCCGTATCCCATCAAGACATAATCAGAGATCCAGATGGGAATTCTCTCGTGGTTTACGGGATTCATGGCATAGGCGCCTGTGAAAACTCCCGTCTTCTCCTTCTCAAGAGACAGACGCTCCACCTCACTCTCCCGGGATGCGCCTTCCACATAGGCCTGTACAGATTCCGCCAGTGCCGGTGAGGTGACTTGAGCGACCAGGGGATGCTCGGGGGCCAGTACCATGTAGGTGGCGCCAAAGAGAGTGTCCGGCCTTGTAGTAAAAACCAGGATCTCTCCTTCCCTGTCACAAAGAGAGAAGACAATTTCGGCCCCCTCGCTCTTGCCGATCCAGTTTGCCTGCATGGTCTTGACTTTCTGGGGCCAGTCCAGCTCATTCAAGTCTTCCAGGAGACGTTCTCCGTATTCCGTGATCTTGAAGAACCATTGAGGAAGGTACTTCTTGGTAACTGTGGCGCCACACCGCTCACATTGCCCTGAGACCACCTCCTCATCCGCCAGGCCTGTCCGGCACGACGGGCACCAGTTAATAGGGGCCTCTTTCTTAAAGGCCAGACCCTTCTTATGGAGTTGCAGAAAAAGCCACTGGGTCCATTTATAGTAATCGGGGGCGGAAGAGTTGATCTCTCTGTCCCAATCATACATGGCGCCGATCTCTTTCAACTGCCTTCGAAATGTCTCTATAGCCGTTCTCGTGTATGTCTCCGGATGAATTCCGTTCTTGATTGCGGCATTCTCCGCGGGGAGGCCGAAGGCATCGTATCCCATGGGATGAAGAATTTCGTGACCCCTCATCTTCATGACCCTGCTCCATACATCGGACAGGACATATCCCCGCCAGTGCCCCACATGAAGCCCGTCCCCGCTTGGATATGGAAACATGTCCAGGCAATAGTGCTTCGGCTTTCCGGAATTCTCCCGGGCCCTATGGGATTCCAACTCCTCCCAAATCTTGCGCCATTTCGCCTCGACTTGAAGGTGATGGTAGTGAACGGGGATCTTTCTTTCCTGAAGGGTCATGAAGTCCTGGTCCTTTCTGCCGGCGTCTGCTCGTGTCATTCGTGTTCTCTTGCAACTTCAGTTCTCCTGCGTAACTCGCTCTCCAAAGTTTTACATTCTGTTCACAAGAATCCTACGGAAGTCATGAGGGTGTGACCCGAAGGTCATCCGGTTGTTATGACCCCAGGCTATAATGGAGAAGACATCGAGATGAAGGGAGGCCCGAGCGCATGCCGCCGAATCCGCAAAACCCTATGGCGCCTATAGGTATCATGAATCCCGGTCTCATAACAGGAATAACGCCGACCTTTTCGCCGCTTCCGACAGGGCTGCCTCAAGGCGGAATTACACCATCACCTGCCCAGGACGGTACCGCTTTGAGCCCATTGGGAACGCTCCTCGCTGGAAACAATGGGCCCCAGGGAATTCCGGGTCAGAATCCACAGGCGCAAAACCTTTTGCAGGATCCCAACCAGAAACCTCCGGTGGATCCCAATAAGCCGCTTGATCCAAATAAGCCCCGGGACCCCAATGACCCGAACAACCAGGATCCCAACAAGGTAGAGGACCCCAATAAGCCCAAAGATCCCAATGAAATGACCGAGGAAGAAAAGCAAAAAAGAGCGGAAGAGATCCAGAAACAACTCGAAGAGTTGCAGAAAAAGCTCCAGGAAGACATGGCCAAAGGCGATTGGGATGCCGCAGCCAAAGATCTTGCGCAAATTCAAAGTCTGCAGAAAGAGCTGGGACAATTGACCGGCCAGCAGCCCGGCAACGAGGCCCAGGAGCAGCAACAGGCAGTGGAAGGCGCCCAGAACGCAGCGCCCGAACAGCAGGCCCAGCAGGAACAGAATGCGGCGCCCCAGCAAGCGCCTCAAGGCGCCGAACAAGCCGCGCCGCAAGCGCAGAATGCCGATCAGGCACAAAATGCGCAGGCGTCCAATGTAGGTGATCCTACAGCCGAGGAGCAGGCAAGAATCAATCAGATCCTCTCCCAGCTTCCTCCGGAGCAGAGAGAAGCGATCAAGAGCGTTAAAATGGGGGACCTTCAGCCGGGAGTAGGCGGCCTCACATCCTCTGTGGACGGGGGCGGAAGCATCATTCTTGACCGAAATGCCTTCCAAAGCAATGGAAATTACATCCTCCTCCACGAAGCAGGGCATGCCGTGGACTTCAAGTATGGAATCAGCGGCAACGGCTTCGGACAAGGACCCTTTGTGACCAACTACGCGCAAACCAACCGCATGGAAGATTTCGCGGAATCCTTTGCCCACTATTATACGAACCCGGGAAAGTTGCAGGCAACAAGCCCGGCAAAGTATAATGTTGTTGCGTCCCTGCCCGGGATGAGACGGTAGACGGTACAACCGTCGCAAAAAGCTATCGCCCGGAAATTCCGGGCGATTCGCTTTTCAGGGGTCACTGCGTCAATTGGAGGTACAGGGCCATTATGGACGGTGGAGGGGAAAGGCCAAGCTCCTCTTTGAAGACAGCCACACATTTCTGATACTGTTTGACGGCTTCTTCCTTCCTGCCTGCTTTCCAGAGAGCTTCGATGCGAATAATGTGCCCTTTCTCGTGGGTAGGGGACTCGACGAGGATGGTCTGGGAGGCTTGAGCGGCACGAAGATAGTTCCCTGTCTTGAAATAGCTCTCTGAAAGAATGAGCGACAATTCCGCGTACAGATCGGAAAATCGCTGTCTGGGCTCCAGGAGCCACTCGTCATCCAGGTTCTCTTCCACGAATTTCCCTTGAAAAAGGTCTTTCGCTTCCACTGCGGCAGAAAGGGCTTTCGCCGAATCCCCCTCCTGATGGAAGCGTTGCGCCTCCTGGAATCTGGAAAGGAACGCCTCCGTATCGAGCCAGGAAGAGTCCGAAAGTGTGACCCGAAAAAGATCTCTCTCATGGATGAGCCACTGTGCGCTCCGGTCGGGACCCAGCAACTGTCTGAGATGATACATGGCGTTCGAAAGGCTCTTACGGGCCTTCTGGGGCGGGCTGTCGGGCCAGAACTCACCCAGTATTCGCTCTTCAGGCACGGGTCTTGCTCGGTGAAAACAAAGGTAGGCAAAAAGGTATTTCACCTTCCGGGTCCTCCATGCCTCTTCTCTGACCCACTGGTTCCCCAGATAGACCCGGAAGGGCCCCAGGAAATGCAGCCTCAATGCCGCATCCTTGCGGACTTCCGCAAGAGTCCCTGTTCCCTGCGCATCCTGTCCCCCGACGAGTCCGGCTTTTTCCAGCACAAGTCGCCAGGGCTCCTGGGGGATGACCTGGGAGCGGACCAGCTCATCGAAAATGAGCCATTCTTCCCTGAAAAGACCCGCAAGACAAGGCGGGGTCAATTGAGACAACCCTTCCAGGGGGGCGGCTGCCTTTTCTGAGCCAGGGGTCTTTGTCGCCAGATACAACTGATACAGAGCCACTCTCCCTACTTCCATGGGCGCCTCTTCCGGTGTGATGAAGGAAAGGGCTTCCTCCAGGAACCGAGAGGCCGTGTCGAAGGAATCCTGAATCATCTCGCAATGAGCCCAGCGGGTGAGGGCAAGGGCCGTTTTGTAGGTATCCTTCATTTGAATGGCTTCATCAAGAGTCAAGCGACCCCAGCGCAGAGCATCCTGAAGATTCCTTTTCTGCAGGCTGGTGCTTGTCAAGCCCAGGAGAGCCTGAAAAACGATGTCGCCATCCCCTTGAACCCGACTTAGGGACAAAAGCTCCAGATACGCCTCATTTGCCGCTTCCGCATCTCTGGCCTCGCCATAGGTCCGGGCCAGCCAGAGAAGAGAACGGTAGTTGTTCTCATTGTACTCGGAAAGGGCGTTGCGAAGGGAGCCGAAGGCGTCGTCCTCATCCGTGCTTTTCAAGTATTCAAGAAATGCGGCCCCTATCCCGGGATCGAGCTCTTTTCCCGATGCCTTCCCGATGATTTCACAAGTATCTTCTTGGGAAAAGGCCCCCCGGTGGGGCCGGGGGCTGGTGAGGGCGGTGTACATGTCAACGGCCCTGAGAATCCGTGCGGAAACAGGAATATCCTCACCCGAAAGCCTTCCAGGATATCCGGATCCGTCAAAATTTTCGTGATGGGCCCGGACGGTCTCAATGACCGATTTTGGGGAAGAGAAGCGCTCCAGGATCTGCGCCCCCTTTTCGGGGTGGCGCCTGATCTTCTCCCACTGCTCTTCCGGCAAGGGGGCGCCGCCCTGGAGAATCTCCCTTCCAAGAGCGATGAGACCCAGCTCGCGAAGCCAGGCTGCCTGCTCCAGTGAGCGAAGCTCGGACGCCGCGACCTTGAGCGTTTTCCCGAAATCCGCGGAGATTCGAGCGACTTCGGCGGAATGGCCCTTTCTGAACGGATCCTCCCCCTCCCAGGTTTCCACCAGCTCCTTGAGTCCTCCCAGGAGAGTGTCTTCCGATGAGCGGAGAAGCTCCTCCTTTTCGAGCTCTGTTTTGCGCATTTCCGCGACACGACCGACCCGTTTCAGAAACTCGTCCAGATCGAAGGGCTTCAGGAGGTAATCATCCACTCCCAGTTTTATGGCTTCAATAGGTTTCTCCTCACTTGCGTATCCGGTCATCAGGATCTTGCGGACACCCGGCTGGAGCGGCTGCATGAGGGAAAGGGCCTTAAGACCGTCTTCCTCCGGGAGGCGGATATCGCAGATGACCAGGTCGAAATTTTGCTTTCGCGCCAGGCCGATGGCTTCCCTGGCATTCCGGGCAGCGCTGACCTGATATCCCGCCTTGGTCAGGACTTCCTGCAAGCTTCTGAGGAGGAGTTCCTCATCATCAACAAGGAGCAAATGCATGAAACCTAGTTTCCTTTGCGTGCTTCTTTCAGAAACTCGAGGGCCCGGAGGCCCGCGTTCTCTTCCTGGGGTGCGGTTGCTTCAGGGGTCTTGGAGGGCTCTGCTGCGTCGTCCAGGGCTTCCGGAAACCACACTGTGAAAGTGGTTCCCTCTCCCGGGATACTTTCGACGGAAATCCGCCCTTCCATTTTTTCCACGGCCCGGTAAGACAGGGAGAGCCCGAGGCCCACTCCCTTGCCCACAGGTTTGGTCGTATAGAAGGGCTCAAAGATCCTGGAGAGATGAACGGGCTCGATGCCGATCCCGTTGTCGCCGATCTTCAGGATCACGCCCTCCTCTTTCCGGAGGGAAACCCGAATCTGACCGGAGATCTCCGAGTCGGCGTCCATTTTCTGGCACACTGCATCCCTGCTGTTCAGGACCAGGTTTGTCACGATCTGGGAGAATTCCAGGGGATTGCCGCTCACCAGGGCATCTGTTTCAATAAGGCATTCAAGAGCGATCCTTTCCAGGGCGAGCTGATTGGCCAGAAGATCCAGGGCCTCCTGGAGGGCATTCTTCGCCGAGAAAGCAATTTTTCTTTCCTCTGAGAGGCGACTGAACTTGAGAAGCCGCTCCACAATCGCTTTGCAACGCTTTGTCCCTGTGGCGATGTTCTCGACGGATTCCCGTTGCCAGGACTCCCATTGCGGGGGATCCCGCTGCAGCCCCTGGGCATTGATGAGGATCGCTGCAAGGGGATTGTTGATTTCGTGGGCGACCCCTGCAGCAAGCTGGCCTACGGCGGCCAGCTTGCTCGATTGCACCAGATGGGCCTGGGCTTCCTTGAGCCTGGTGTGCGCCTCCTCCAATCTTGTGTGGGCTTCCACCGTTTCATTGAACAGTTCCGCATTCACGAGCGCCCGGGTCGCATGGCCGGCCATGATCGTAAGAAACTGAAGATGATCTTCGTAAAAACAATCAGGCTCTTTCCTGTGGACCGCAAGGACCCCCAGAACCCTCTCCCCAGCCTGCAGCGGAACCGCTACAAGGGAACCGGGAAACTCAGGGGCCTTTGACGTGAGAAGCGTCTCCCCTTTCAAACAGCAACTGAGCGGGTTCTGCCGAAAAGAAGAGAGGGAGAAGTATGAATCATCCGGATCCACAACCAGATGCCCTGAGCCTTCCCTGCTCTCACGGAATATGGCGCAACGATCCCCCTTGAAAACCGCGCGAGTGTTTCCAACGATGAGGGAAAGTATGCTGCCAAGCTCCATGTTCCCGTTCAGGTCGCTTGTCGTGTCGTAGAGAGTTGAAAGCTCTCCTTTTTCCTCCTGAGTCCGAAAAGCGAATCGAAAGGCAAGAAAACCTACGGCAATGGGCGCAAGAAACAGCAGAGCGGAACCATGGCTGATGCGGAAATAACACAAGGCCAGGAGTGCTCCCATAGGAGCAAGGGACGCCTCAACAAGGTTGAAAAAAACATGCTGCAGGATTTCCTTTCTCTTGACCTCCCCTGTCCTGAGAACAAACCATACAAGGAAGAGGCCGATCTGCGCCAGTGCTACAGTCGCAGATGTCGAAAGCACGCTGACCCAATAGGGGAAGTTTTTGGTGGCCATCAGGACAAAAACCCCCAGGATCGCGCTCAGAGTGTCAGAAGAGGCATTTGTGAAGGCGAATCTGACCGGCATTCGAGTTTGGCCCCTTGAGAGAAGATAGGATGTGACGAAGCGGGCTACAAAAATCGGATACAATGATTGAATATCATAAATGAGAATCGAGGCCAAAATGAGGGGAAACACGAAACAGACCTGAAAGCTGCCTCTTGAGGGTTGAAAAGTAATGCGATAGCCAAAGAAAAGCACCACGGAAACGAGCAGCAACTCCCACAAAGAAACGGAAAAACCCTGGAAAAAATGAATCAGGACAAGAAGCGCACTAAGGATCAGGGCCGCTTCGTACAGATAAATCGAGGAAGGAAGAAAGGGCCCCTTCAATTAGACACCGGCTCCAACCTTGTCACTAACGGACTCCACCAAGCCATCCGCCGAGGCTGGAAAATATATCGCCGCCCAGGATGGATTCAACCTTTTCCTTAATGCTGTCGAGAATCCCTTTCAGCTTTGCGACCTGGCTCTCGTCCAGCGCCTTTTCGGCAGTCTCAGGCGCTCCGGCCGCATTCGGCGGCTGTGAAACAACAGGCAGGGGGCTGCCGAAATTTTGATTGGCAAGGTATTGGCCCGGGTTGATCAGATCACTGCTCATCGGAATCTCCCTCCCAGTCTATTCTGACTAAGCTCCGGCAGAGGCAATCATCGCCAGGGAAAGCTGCCGACGTTGACCTTTCTCGGAGGGTCATTTCCCAGAATTCCCCGAATGTGATCTGCATGATCGTTCAGGATCTCTTTGAGCTTTTCAAGAAGCTCGGGATCCGGGGGGACTCCTGGAAACTCCAGTCTTTCGGGAACACGATCTTCGAGACTCTGTTCAGGGACTGTCTCTCCTGGCGCCTCTTCCGGCTTGTTGATACCGCGAGGAGGAGAGTCGTGCTGCCGTGGCCTTATCGGAAACTGGTTCGAGATCGGATCGCTCATGTTTATCTCCTCCTCGGCTCCTATTGATGATTATATACCTTCAAATTTCGAAAAGTCAACAGGCTCGCTCAAGCTTTCAAATTCAGTCGGTCCCGTCCCGCGAATTGGTCGTACTGAACGAGAGGTTCCGGCCCGAATCCCTTCCGGTAGGCAGGGGAAATGAGGGAAGTGCCTGAATGGGGGTCCACCTCATCCAGGGACCGTCCGGGATTGAAGAGGCCGGAAATTCCGTTATGGTCCAGATTGGAAGGATTGTACAGCTCGTCTTGTCCGATCTGTCCGTCACCGTTCGTGTCTCTCCAGACCTTCATGCCGCCCTGCTCCATCTCTTCTTTCTGCAATTTGCCGTCCCCATTTCGATCCAGGCCGTCGTACCGACCCCGAAGATAGGCTGCCTGCTCTTTTTCTTTCTGTGTGACGATGCCGTCTCCGTTCAGATCTTCTTCGCCCGCTGCGGCTTTCATCATCTGATTGGTCCGTTCCACTTCATCCTTTGAGATCTTTCCATCGTGATCAAAGTCGTAGCCGAGCACTCCGTCTTTCCCGCGATCGTATTCGCCGTTATTGTTCAGATCAATTCCGTAACCTTTCACGGGCTCGATCTTGAAGCGGCCCAACCAATCGCGATCAAACCGGTAGCCGACATTTGCATCAGGCAGGTTCTTTACAGATCTTTGCGTGAATATTCCGGGAAAATTCGACATTTCGGACACCTCCATCGTATTTTATCTTTCCTCACTCATCGAGCCTTGGAATTACAGCCAGCGCCACATTTCAGCTCCTCCTTTTTCCCGTCCCCAACTGCTTCTGCCATGTCTTTCCCAGGTGTCCGATAACAACGGGCTATCAGCGGGAAAAATGCCGGAAAACAAGCCTTCGATTTGTAAACTTTTTCTGAACAAATTGTTAACTTCCCGCAATGCGGGAAGTTTTTCGAGAAATCCTGCGCCTATTCCGACATTAGAGATGAGGAGCTCCTCCACCCAATCCAAGGACCGCCAGGCGTGCACGGATCAGGATCTTCGGCTGCATCCGGGTTCCCCGTGCGCCTCGGCAGACCTGATAGAAAGTGAGGAGCAAAAATGGACACAAGAGACCTGATTCCCTTCGCGACCCTGGTACTGGCAGGTTTTCTGGCAATCACTTCCCCGGGGGGGCCCGGCCCAAATGAGCGAATAGCGCAGGCGGCGTCATCCAGGTGGACCACCTCAGTCCAGAAAAAGCCGCTGGACTCGACGGTAAAGAAGGGCCTGGTCTGGCTCGTCTCTCACCAGCACGAGAACGGAGGGTGGGCGCAGGGAGACGAATCCCCAAATATGGGGGGATCGGGTAAGCTCTCCGAGACCACCGATCCGGACCGAACGGGCCGATATTCTCCTCGCCGCATTCCCGGGGCCCCGAATCAGCTCTCCGAGACACCAAATGTGGGAGATACCTGCACAGCGGCGATGGCCCTGATTCGTGCCGGGAGCATGCCGGATCGAGGACCCTATGCCGACAGTGTGGCGAGGGCAGTTGATTTCGTAGTCGGTCAGATCGAAGCTTCCGACCCCAACTCTCTCTACGTCACCAGCATCAGGGGAACACGAATTCAAATGAAGCTCGGGCCTTATGTGGATACCTTCCTGACCTCTCTGCTCCTTACCGAGGTCAAGGGCCATATGCCTGACTCAAAAAGAGAACAAAGGCTACGAAGGGCTTTGAATAAGGTCCTTTCAAAAATCGAGAAAAACCAGAAACAGAACGGCACATGGGACAACACGGGCTGGGCGCCGGTTCTCTCCCAATCCCTTGCCACAAAGAGCCTGAATCGGGCAAGACAATCGGGCGCGAAGGTATCGGATGAAGCACTGGCGAAAGCGGAGCGGTACGCCTCAGGCCAGTATGACAGGGCATCGGGAAAATTCAAAGGCGAAGGGGCGGCCGGGGTCGAACTCTATTCCAGCGGGGCCAATCTGGGCGCTCTCCAGGAGTCGGTTACTACCAACAAGACACGGGAAAAGGATCTGCGCCAGATTGCCGAGACCTCAAAGGACATGAAGGCCCGTGTTGAGGCAAGAAAAGAGCTTGCGCGCTTTCGGGATGCCGAGGAGGCACATGGGGCGGCCATGAATTCGGTCCTCAAGCGACTGAATGACGACCAGTTCATTCGCGGCTTCGGCTCCAATGGTGGAGAGGAATTCCTGAGCTATATGAATATCAGTGAAAGTCTTGTGGTGAAGGGCGGCAGGGAATGGGAAAAATGGGATCAGGCGATGCGGAACAACCTGGGCCGAATCCAGAATCAGGACGGTAGCTGGACAGGTCATCACTGCATCACGGGACGCACCTTCTGCACGGCAGCCGCCGTTCTGGTGCTGACTGCGGACAGGGCATCGTCTCCATTGGCAAGCAGGTAAGGTAACCGTTCAGAGGGGTCGGGGGTCAGGGACCAGGGGTCGGGGAACTTGGAAGACGCGGAGAGTTTACTGTCCCCCGAACCCAGCCCCCCTGAACGTGAACAATAGGAGTCCCAGTAATGACAAGAAAACATCTTGCCCTCATCTGGCTCGGTCTCGCAGCC
>JACPDT010000017.1:20066-32934 GCA_016183865.1 Armatimonadota bacterium
CCTCTCCGGAAAAGGCACGGAGGTCGCCTATCGCAAAGGCACAGCCTACCTTGCCGCTCTGCCTCAGCCGGACGGCAAGATCAAGACCGATCTGGCTTACCCTGTTTATACGGCTTCAGGAGCTGTTATCATTCTGACAAGGGATGGGAACCCCTCCTACCGCAAAGCCAGGGACGCATGGCTGGCCTTTCTTCGCAGCTATCAATCGGTTGAGCCTTTGGGCTGGAAACCCGGCGACTTGCAGTATGGCGGGTGGGGCTATTCGGTCTCTCTGCCCAGAAAGCCCGCCCCTGGACAACCGGAAGACCCCATGGGGGATTCCAACCTTTCGGCTACCCTCTTTGCCGTCGGCGCACTTCGAGTAGCAGGTTTCACTCCAAAAGATCCATGCATCCTGAAGGCGCTTCGTTTTGTGAAACAGTGCCAGAACTTCTCCGACCGGAAACCCGGTCCGGGTTCAGATGGGGGGTTTTTCCTTTCACCCACCCATCTCGTGAAGAACAAGGCTGGCATAGCCGGTGGGGACAAGGCCGGGCATCCTGCAATCCACTCTTACGGGAGTGCGACGGCAGACGGCCTGCGCTCTCTGATCCGATGCGGCCTCCCCCCTGGTGATCCCAGAATTCAAAGGGCCCGAAACTGGCTGGAAGAACACTTCGATCCGGCCGTGAACCCCGGTCACTTCGAAAAAGGGAGTGCAACTCAGAGAGACTCCGTCTATTACTATTATTGCTGGTCCCTGGCCCATGCAATGCTTGAATTGGGACAGATCGTCCAGGGGCAGGAGAACCGAAAATGGGCGAGGTCCCTTGCTGAGGAGCTTCTCAGGCGTCAGCTTCCTGACGGCTCGTGGGTGAACCGCTTCACCGCATCCAGGGAAGACGAGCCCCTCATCTCCACACCCATGGCGCTTTCGGCCTTGACCATTTGCCGCATGATGGCATCCGGCGACAAGCCTTGATTTCTATTTCCCTCCATTGATCCATAGATGCAGCCCAATGCTCGCCGCATAGCCCAGGGCGATGGCCCATGCCCATTTGAGATGGGACATGAAGGTATAAACACCCCTTGCCTGCCCCATGAGGGCGACACCCGCGGCGCTTCCGATGGAAAGGAGCGACCCCCCCACCCCGGCCGTCAGAGTTACGAGAAGCCACTGGGCATGGGACATGTCGGGATTCATGGAGATGACCGCGAACATGACCGGTATGTTGTCAATGACCGCGGACAAGATCCCGACAAAGATATTCGCTGCCGTAGGTCCCAGGCCGGTGTACAAGAGATCCGATACACCCGCAAGATAGCCCAGGGTTGCAAGCCCACCGACACACAGGATGACGCCATAAAAGAACATTAGAGTGTCCCATTCCGTTTTCTGGAGCAGCTTGAAGATATCGAAAGGTTCGGCTTTCGGGGCCGGCGCCTCCTCAAACTCGGCCAAAAGCCCTTCTGGCGGTGCGCTGGGACGATTTCGGTTGAAAAGATAGTTTTGGAAAAAGCCGTAGAACTTGAGAATACCCAGACCTGTCATCATTCCGATGACAGGGGGAAGGTGCAGAAAATTCCTGAAACACACGGCCATCGTGATGGTGGCAATGAAGAGACCCACAACGACAAGGGCGCCCGGCTGCATCACAATCCTCTCGGTGCTGCTTTGGGACTTTCCTTTCTCGATTGCGAGAGACATGATGAAAGCAGGCACAAGCCAGTTCACAAGGGACGGCACAAAGAGAGCAAAAAAACCGCCGAACGACACCAGTCCAGCCTGCCAGACCATGAGGGTGGTGATGTCGCCGAAAGGCGAGAAGGCGCCCCCCGCATTGGCCGCCACGACCACATTGACGCAGGCGATGGCCATAAACCTCGGCTTCCCGGCACCCACGGCCATGGTCACAGCCCCCATGATCAAGGCGGTCGTGAGGTTATCGGCAATGGGAGAGATGAGAAAAGCCAGAAGACCGGTGATCCAGAACATGGCGCGAAGAGAGAGCCTGCGGGCAACCAGCCAGGCTCTCAAGGCATCGAAGACCTGGCGCTCTTCCATGGTGTTTACATAGGTCATGGCAGCCAGAAGAAACAGGAAAAGCTCCGCATATTCGAGGAGATTGTGTCGTACCGCAGCTTCGGCAGTGTGGGAATCCCCCAACCGGGCATAGGCCAGACCGATCAAAACCCAGATCAGACCCGCAGCCACAAGCATCGGCTTCGATTTGCGAAGATGGAGAAACTCTTCGCCCATGACCAGGATATAAGCCAGAATGAAAATGAGGAGACACGCGATCCCCGCCCAATGGCCGGTCAGGCTGACCGAACCCGTACCGACCTGTTCACCGGCATGGGCGGCATTCGCGACCAGAAAGAGAAGGCACAGAGCAGCAATCGCGGAAACAATGCGGGATTGGAGCATTCTTGGAATCATAAGTCACCTGTGATCCCTATACGAAGACAGGGTCAGAAAAACCTGCCTGTCTTCGCAAATCCCCCGCCTCTATTCCGCCCCTTGAGGGATGCCCCTCTCTATTCCTCCCCCTTGAAGGGCGCCCCCTTTCCCCGCTCCGCCGGCCCTTCAGTCACAGCCGACCTCGATGACGGACAAGAATCCATGGCCGTACCCCGTGCCTTCCTGCAAGCAGCCTTCGATGGCCCGAAGTCCATAGGCAAGAAGCGGCTCCATGAGGCACTCTCTCGATGACGTAAGATCTGCGGCGCTC
The DNA here is from genome assembly GCA_016183865.1 of Armatimonadota bacterium. Taxonomy (GTDB): domain Bacteria; phylum Vulcanimicrobiota; class JACPDT01; order JACPDT01; family JACPDT01; genus JACPDT01. The sequence continues at coordinate 22,778 of JACPDT010000017.1, forward strand.
ATGGCGAAAAGAGCTTCTTCGATGGAGATAATGGTGCCTGCAAGCTTTTCGTTCCACGGCGGACAGATGTTAGGCGCCCAGGAAGGCGCCGAGCTTCCGGGTTCCAGGACCTTCTGGAAGCGGCCTACAAGATAATTCCAGGCAATCTCCAGGACGGCAAAAAAGACATTCTGTCCGTGAAATCCCTCTTCGTGGGAATAGCGGAAATAGAGATTCTCCAACGGCGTTCGCACGGCAGGGTTGAAAAGATGATTCACCCATCGCCGAAGGGGACGGGCATTTCTATTGTATTCGCCTGTGTCCATATGCCGCCCTACAAGGATGGATCGGTCAAAGCATTCCCTGAGCACCAGTTTAGCAGAAGTTCCGGCAGCCACTTCTTTCACCAGATTCACAAGATTCTTCCTGGACCAGAACTGCATGGGAAAATGCTTCCCGGCCGGGCATTTCCGGATTGGCGCAATATGACCGTTTCTTCGGTGCGGAAACTCGAAGTAGCTCATGCAGTAGTCGCGCCAGGGCGATTTTCCCCAGTAGTCCTGCCATTCATAGGAGTATTCCCCCAGCCAGTCTCCGACAAACAGGAAGGGCCTGGAATTGCGGGAAACCAAATGTATTAGAAGTTGTTTCATGTCTTCCCTGTTCAGATGAGAGAGGGAGCCGAAGGAGCAGAATACGACGTCAAAACCGGAAGAAACGCTGTCCCAGGGGATGTCGCATCTCATGTCGCCCAGGTGAAAATGCACTTCCGGAAGATCTTGACGGATATATCTCCCTTCGGCGATCATAGCCTCATTCAAATCCAAACCGTGGTATTCGATTCCACGGTTCGCCGCGAACCTTTCGATTTCGGCCAAAAGCTCATACCCCTCCCCTGTCCCGCACCCGAGATCAAGGATCCGTAGGGGATGTCTCCCTTCCTTCGCGGCCCATTCGACCACATGGGGCTTCAGGAAATGGCGGGTGAGAGGCAATTCCCAGGACCTGAAGACATGGTCGTTCTTGCCCCTGTCCGCAATGGCCTTGTCGGAGTAAAGCCCATCAAGTACAATCTTGTGATAGGGCGCCGGGCTTATTTCTCTTGCAGGATCGAGTGATCCGGAATGGAGGCTCATCATGAAGCCGAACCCCCTTTCATGCAAACCAGACGTGCGATGTCGGGATCTCCGAGAAGTACGATCTGTCCCATTTGGCCTCTCAAGCGGTCCACGCGCTCCGCCGGGACCCATTGGTGGGCCCCGCCCCATTCCAGGTCACACATCTCGCAAAGCTCCTCTCTCGAGTACCATTTTGAGTAGTAATCCGAATAGGTATGGATGTGGCCGGTTTCCTGAACATATCTCACTTTCTCCGGAATCCGATGAAACCGAAGGCGCTCCTCTACGACGCGTCCCTGAGCATCGTAAACGCAGGCATCCACGTAGCTCTCATTGAAAAGAGACAGCTTGTGGCGCTCAGGCCGGATATCATAGCCCTTGCCGTAGATTTTTCCGTTTTCTGCCTCCAACCATTTAGGCTGGCCGGAGACATTCATCGTGGATTCATAGTTACATAAGGCGTAAGGGTTGATCCGCTCCTGGCGCAGGGCAGAAATTATTCCGATGCCTCCGTGAGGTTCCACAAGATCGCGGATATGGCGCAAAAGGGCTATCGCCCCCTCCACTCCCTGAAAAATGCCGATTGTGTTTATCATGCAGATCACGACAGGATAATCCACGGGAAACGCAGGAATGAACTCCTGAGCAAGACCTCGATCGAGGAACAGCCGGTTCTCCAGCACGGTCCCCAGGCCGCTTTCGCAGCAAAGTTTCTCTGCCGCCAATCGGAGCATGGCCTCCGAAAAGTCCACCCCGAAGACAGCCTGCAGATGCCGATCAAGCAAGGAATCATATTGAAGATCAGGGCGCCCTGACTGAAGACGGCAAAGCGCCTGGCGATCCGCGGTCGGAACGTTGTCGGGATGCGTGGTTTTCGCCCCATAGCGAACATGAAAACGCCCTGAGCCACAGCCCAAATCTATCAAAGTGATCTTCCGCATCCGCAATTTGATGACATGGAAAAGAATCGAATCCACGAGGTCATTTTCGAATGCCTCATAGCGGACAATCTCCGGATGTCCGCAGACAATGCTTTCCTCATACTCTTTCGCGCAGGAGTCCCAGATCTGAACGTTTCTTGTCGCTCGTTCCCGCCATTTCATCAGTCTTGCCTCCCTCTGCCTGGCCCAACTTCCGCCAAAGGCTATACGGCTGTCCGTGTCTGAATGTCGTCGCCTCTGAAAAAGGTGACGGGCGCTGCCCTGATTCTGCAAAGCACCTCGGCTTCGATCGTATCGCATGCATGTGCCCAATTGGAAAGGGCTATCTCTTCCCTCTCCTGTCGTCCTATGAGAACGACCTCTCCCCCTTCCTTCAAGCCCTTAACCTCAGACACATCTATTACGGTGTCATTCATGGCAACAAAGAGAACCGGCGCCCTCCTTCCCTTGACCAGGACCGCGGACTTGCCTGCGAGCCGTCGGGGAACGCCATTGAAATACCCTGCATTCACAGTAGCCGCCAGAGTGCCCCGCCTCACGGCGGCACCATCTCCATAGCCCACCGATTCGCCTCTCTTGACGACAAAGACCCGCAGAATTCGTGCGCGAAGGGTCAGCGCAGGGCGAATATCGAGGGAATGCGGCAAGGGCCCTGCCGGATAAATGCCGTAAGCCAGGAGCCCGATACGCACCATGTCAAGGGCCAGGCCGGGATGGGCAAGGAGGGTCGCACTGTCGGCCACATGAAGAGAGGGCGTGTCGGAACATTCGTTTCCGATGGCTCGGTATAGCTTCCTGAAGCGAATCCATTGCTCTTTCGCCCGATCAACGGATTTCATCTGGGTATAGATGCCACCCAGCCTGAGATGAGTGTTTCTTTTAACATATTTACACAGCGGCACAGCCTCATCCAGGGAAATCCCGAGACGGTTCAGTCCGGTTTCCACATTGATGTGCACTGAAATTGGGTCATTTGCCCGGCGGGAAGCCCTGAAAAGGTGCTCCAGTTCCGACCGTGAGCCGACGGTTGGGGTCAAGCGGTATTTTGTGACTATTTCTGCGCACTCCCGAGTACACGGATTGAAAACCAGTATGGGAGCGCGTATTCCACTATCCCGAAGCGCAACGCCTTCACCGTATGTCTTGACTGCCAACGAGTCCGCACCGGCCCGGAGAGCCGTCTGGGCGACAGGGATGAGGCCGTGTCCGTATGCGTTTGACTTGACTACAGCGCAGAGGTGCGTAAGCACAGCCAACGAATGCCGGATTTGACGCACATTGTGGGCAATCTGCCCGAGGTCCACCAGCAAATCAGCCAAGGTTTGAGCCCTCCCTTTCGGAAGAGCGCCCATTTCCCCCGAGATGCGCGGTCAGCAATCGCTTCCGCGGCATTGGTCCGAACTTGTAAGGAAACAAAAGACCCAAGAGCGGTTCTTGAGTCAAAGTTCATACCCAACCCGCTTCCTCATTCCACGCTTGCGAAGTTAGCTGACGGGCTCGGATCGAAAGAGTGTGACCCGTCTCGCCGGCGCATTCACAAGGTTCCCACCTTGTATTAAGCCCCGACAAGATTAGCCCCGAAAATTGGGTCCCCCGCTTCCCTGAGGGAATTCAGCGCTCAAGCGGATCAGCTTGATTTCAGCCGATCGCTTATTCAGTTTTTCAACAACATGAATATCTTACCACGGTCCGAGTGAAAAATCAAGTCTTCGGTGGCTTTCCCATTTCTCGCGACGTAATCACTCACGCGATTCCTGGCTGCCTGGGAGAATACACCGTAAATAAAATAGGTACTTTCCCGAGAGAGCCTGCTTCCTCCTTTCGGCAGGGAAACAGGTTTCCTGCGGTGAATGTGATACATCGGGGGGATGATCCGTATGGGCTGCAAGACCGTCCGAACTACGATACCCAGCCGAGGCAACGGCGAGATTCAGGATATCACGGTTAGGGTCAATGAAGCGGTTGCTTCTTCTGAGCTGAACTGCGGATTGGTCACTGTCTTCGTCTCCGGATCAACGGCTGGAGTCACTACCATAGAATACGAGCAGGGTCTTCTGCGCGATTTTTCCGAGGCCCTGGAGCGTCTCGTCCCGAAGGGAATTCCTTACGCCCATCACGCGGCCTGGCACGACGACAACGGACATTCTCACGTGAGGGCGAGTCTCCTGGGACCTTCTCTCTCCATCCCTTTTGCACACGGAAAGCCCACCCTGGGAACCTGGCAGCAGATCGTTCTGGTGGATTTCGACACCCAGCCGCGCCAGAGAGAGCTGATCATACAGATACTGGGGGAGTAGCATGTCGGAAGAGATGCCCAAGCGGCTCATTATCGTCTTGTTCTCGGCGGACATGGACAAGGCCATTGAGGCCTTCTGCATGGCTGTGGAAGCGCCCATTTTCGACGTGGAGACCGCCATTTTTTTCACATGGTGGGGTCTGAATCTGGTTCGTGACCCTAAAGGAAAATCCAAGGAAAAGCAGGGTTGGATGAAAAGAATGATGATGTGGATGAACCGGGGGGGTACGAAATACTTGAAAATGTCCCGTTTCCAGATGATGGGAATGGGTCCTTTTATGATGAGGCTCATTCGGAAGCAAGGCAACATCAAAAACATTGAAGATTTGATGGAGATTGCCCGGGAGGCAGGAGTCCAGTACTGGGCCTCAAAGTCCTGTCTTGATGCAATGGGTCTCACGAAAGAGCATCTGATCCCTGATGTGGACCGCATCATGACCAATTTGGAGCTCGCCATTGAGCTGCTTCGACAGGACACAAAGGTGATTTACGTATGAGTACACGGAAGCTGAAACTCGATGCCCGCGGGTTCCGCTGCCCGAAACCGTTGATGATGATGCAGCATGCAATTCGGGAAAGACCTCAAGGCGCGGTTCTTGAGGTTCTGTCCGATGATCCGGTATTTGAGTCGAATGTCCGTGCCTGGTGCAAGCAGTTGGGTCACACCATCCTTTCCCTGGAAAAGGAAGGGGAAGTGTGGAGCTTGAAACTTCGAAAAGGCTCTTAGTGTGAGCAGAATCATAACCCTTTTGACCGATTTCGGTCACAGGGATCCCTTTGTCGGAATCATGAAGGGGGTAATCCTGGGAATCACGCCTGATGCGAGAATCGTGGACCTCTGTCACGAGGTCCATCCTCAGGACATCTCCGAAGCCTCTTACATTCTGGCGCGCTCCGTTCAGTATTTCCCCACCGGTTCCGTGCATGTGGCGGTGGTGGACCCGGGCGTTGGAGGTCCGCGGCGGTCACTCCTCGTTTCAACAAGGAATCGTTTGTTTGTAGCGCCCGACAACGGCCTGGTGGGCCTTGCGGTCTCCGGAGAGGAATACAGGGCCTATCACCTCGACCGCCCGCTGTACTGGCTTAAACCCACAAGCCGCACCTTTCACGGCAGGGACGTTTTCGCCCCTGTCGCGGCGCACCTGGCCCGGGGTGTGCCCCCTGAGGAGCTGGGAACCCCTATCGCGGACTTCGTTCGGCCGGCTGTTGAGAAACCGTGCAGGGAAACAGCCTCAATGCGGGGAAAGATCCAGCACATAGACCGGTTTGGAAATCTGATTTCCAACATTCCGGGCAATGTGTTGCCCGAGCTTCCGGGTGAGAGATTTTCTGCGGCCATCTGTGGCCAAAGAATTTCCGAGCTCAAATCGTGCTATGCGCAAGCCGCCCCCGGGGAATTGATGATGCTCATTGAGAGCTTTGGATACGTGGAGATAGCATGCGCCGGGGGAAGGGCTCAAGATGTCTTGAATGCACAGAAGGGAGAAGAGATTACCCTTGAGTGGAACCCATGACTCCCCCTCCTGCTCCCCCACCGGGTGGGGTAGGGAATATAAAGAAGCGACAAACACGGTGCTTGAAGCGAGAGATTCCTGCCGCCCCCCGATAAACCATGGAGGCCAGGAGCGCACCCCATATTGGGATGCTCTGATGGAACATCTGAAGACCTCTCCGACCCCCTTTCACTGCCCAGGACACAAACAAGGAAAGGGCATACCGGCAGCCTTGCTTGATTTTGTGGGATCAAGCGCCTTCGCCCTGGACCTGACGCAGGTAATCGGCCTGGATGACCTCCATCAACCCACAGGGCCGCTCAAGGAAGCCCACGAGCTGGCTTCCAGGGCTTATGGCGCCGACCATTCCTTCTTTCTGGTGAACGGAACTTCCAGCGGAAACCAGGTCATGATCATGGCTGTCTGCGACCCGGGCGACACAATCATCGTTCCTCGAAATGCCCACAAGTCGGTGACCAGTGCATTGATCTTCTCCGGGGCCATACCCGTCTATGTCGCCCCTGAGTATGACTACGAGCTTGGCATTGACCATACAGTTACCGTGGAAAGTATCGAAAAGGCCCTTCGGGACAATCCCCGGGCCAAGGCGGTCCTGATTGTGAGCCCCACATACTACGGAGCCACAGCCGATCTTCGAAAACTTGTTTCCCTGATCCACGATGCGGGGAAAATCGCGCTTGTAGATGAGGCATGGGGACCCCATCTGCGGTTTCACCCGGACCTCCCCCCATGTGCCACGACGGCGGGAGCGGATCTTGTGGTAAACAGCACTCATAAGCTCCTTTCAGGTCTGACCCAGTCCTCCATGCTCCACGTGATCGGGGATAGAGTGGACCTGGGCCGAGTGGAATCGGTCTTCAGGCTCTTTATGAGCACAAGCCCATCCTGTCTTCTTCTTGCCTCCCTCGACATGGCAAGAATGCAGATGGCAACCCAGGGGAAGGAGCTTCTGAGTGAAACGATTCGAATCTCGGAGGAAGTCCGCACCCGCATCAACAGGCTTCCGGGTCTTGCCTGTTTCGGGAAGGAGATCGTGGGGAAACCCGGAGTATCGGGCTGGGACCCGACAAGGATTACTGCGTCGGCCAAAAAACTGGGTTTTACGGGCTACGAGGTCGAGAAAATATTCAGGGATCGGTACAATGTACAGTTTGACCTTTCCGATATTTTCAATGTGATTGCCCTGATAACGATCGGGGACAGGGCTGAAGATGGGGAGAAACTGGCCGCAGCCTTCGAGCAATTCGCCCGGGAGGCAAACACGGTGCTCCATCACAAGAACATTCTTGAGACAAAGGATCGCCCCCTGGAGCTTCCCGACTGGCCCCCCCAGAGGCTCTCGCCGAGGGAAGCATTTACTTCCCCTTATGAGACCGTTTCGCTCAAAGATTCAGTCGGCAGGGTCTGTACGGAGGTTGTCACCCCCTATCCCCCCGGAATTCCGATCCTCTGCCCGGGCGAAGAGGTGACCCAATGGATCGTGGACTATCTTCTGATCGAGATGAACGCAGGTGTCCACATCCAGGGCCCGGTTGATCCTCAACTCGGGACACTCAGGGTGGTACGATAATCTTGAAGAATCCTCAGGAATTGCTGGTCACCGACGACCTGGAGAAACTCCTGGATATTCTCCCACCCAAGACGCGCCACGCCGTGGAAGAGTGCTCGAACTATCAGGAGCTCCTGGAAGTCGTCTTGGACCTCGGGCGAAAACCTGAGGCCCGTTTTCCAAGAAGCTTTCAGTACCTCAGCGAAAGAAACGTGGCTCACGAAGAGCTGGCTTACGTTCTCGCCAGGGTCGGGAGCTTCGGCAAGGACAATCGGGCAGGCATTGAGCGCACACTGCACAGGATTTCCGCAATTCGTAACCGCCGGGGCGAAATCATAGGCCTCACTTGCAGGGTAGGTCGGGCGGTCTTCGGCACCATCCAGATTATCCGGGACATCGTTGAAAGCGGGAAGAGCATACTCCTTCTGGGGCGCCCGGGTGTGGGAAAAACCACCATGCTTCGGGAAGTGGCCCGGGTTCTTGCGGACGAATTCCGCAAAAGAGTGATAATCGTAGATACCTCCAATGAGATCGCCGGAGATGGAGATATTCCTCACCCGGGAATCGGAGGGGCCCGCCGCATGCAGGTAGGATCCCCTGAGCAGCAGCATTCGGTGATGATCGAAGCGGTGGAAAATCATATGCCTGAAGTGATCGTTGTGGATGAGATCGGGACGGAGGCCGATGCCTACGCGGCGAGAACCATAGCCGAACGCGGCGTGCAACTGGTGGCCACCGCTCATGGGAACAGCCTGGAGAATCTGCTGGTGAATCCGACGCTGTGCGATCTGGTGGGCGGAATCCAGGCGGTGACTCTCAGCGATGAAGAGGCGCGCAAGAGAAGAACTCGAAAAACCGTGCTTGAACGGAAGGCTCCGCCCACATTCGATGTGGTGATCGAGATCCAGGGCAGGGACAGCCTTGCCATCCACGATGGAGTTGATCGGGTTGTGGATCTGATGCTTCGTGGCACTCCTCCCCAGCCGGAAATCCGTGTGAGGGGAGAGCAAGGGCAGATCGAGGTCGTCCAGACGTCCAATGTGGAGGCACTGGCGGAACCTGCCTCACCATCCCGGGAGATCCTGGAGATCTCGGAACAGAAGGCGATGACAAGACTTTTTCCCTATGCCATAAGCCGAAATCGCCTGGACCGGGCCGTTGAGAATCTCAAGGTTTCGGCAAGGGTCGTGAAAAACTGGGGAGAGGCCGATGCCATCATCACCCTCAAATCCCAGGAGAGACGGGAATCCAAGAAACTGAGAGAACTGGCAAGACACGGGGTAAGCGTCCATATCATCAAAAGCAACACAGTGGTGCAGATCGAAGCATGTCTTCGGGAGATTTTCCATCTCCCTTACCTGAATCTGGAAGAGCTCGCCCTGAAGGAGGCGGAAGAAGCCGCCATGAAAGTTCTGCGATACGGGGAAGCGGTGGAATTGTCGGCACAGGGGAGCTACATCCGAAGGCTCCAGCATCAGGTAATCGAGAAGTACCGTCTCCGTTCCCGCAGCACCGGATCTGAGCCCCATCGTCGGCTTATGGTCTACCCTGATTAATGGTTCTAAAAGCTCAATTTGCTCTGCTTTTCGTGACTTTCATCTGGGGATGGACCTTTCCGGTGGTCAAGGCGGCACTGCGGGACGCTACTCCGCTGGCCCTGAAGGGTTTCAGAGGTGGCCTGTCAGAGGCTGGACCGCCGGCGGGATAATCGGGCTTTTCATGTTTCTGGGATACACCCTTCAGACCTTCGGGCTTCTCACGACTACTCCATCGAAATCCGCTTTTATCACGGGCTTGTCGGTGATCATGGTGCCCATACTGGGGGGATTGCTCTCGAGACGGTTCCCTCCAGGCGGGATCATGTGGGGAACCGTTCTGGCCCTTGGGGGCACCTGGCTCCTTTACCATCCTCTGGACCTCAATTGCAGAATCGGAGATTTCCTTACTCTTTTGTGCGCCGTCGCTTATGCGGGGCAAATTCTTGCAGTGGAGCGTTTCGCAGGGAAGTTCCCTTTCCAGCAGTTGGTTCTGGCGCAAATAGGGGTTCCTCTCATTCTTACAGTGCTTTTCTGCGCCGCAACGGCAAAGGTTCCGATGGGGATTGAGGGACCCCGACTGCCTCTTACGGCACCTGTGGCGGTGGCCCTCGCGGTTTCGGGCATTGGGGGTACGGCTGCGGCCTTCCTGATCCAGAATTGGGCTCAACAATACGCCTCCGCATCCCATACGGCGGTGATTTTCGCCATGGAGGCTGTCTTTGCGGCCCTTTGCTCCTACTGGCTGGTGGGAGAACGACTTGGCCCTCTGGGAATCTTGGGCGGCGGGCTCATCGTTCTAGGGACCGTCGTTGCCTCCATCACGCCCGCAAAACCGCCGGAAACGCAGGGCGAACTCGGTTCAGGCCATAGTTCTGATTCCGCCTTCGCCTCTCAAGAATGTCTCAGCGCGCCTGATGTCCCCGAGCGCAATTCACAGGGGTAATGCCGCAGCAGGGGCGAAGAGGAAATTCCGTCACCCTTCGATTCTGCCGCCAAGAAAGCCTGGCGTAGAAAGAGGGATTCGAACACCTCAAGGGGGAGGAATAAGCCCTCGGGAAACAGGCGGTGGATTTAGGGATTTCCATAATCCCCCATCAAAAAAATGTTGAACTTGGTGGCGCCTGTATGGTCAAAGGAATCAGGGTTTGTTCAGTGATTTTTCGATCACCAACGAGGTGCACTCTTGTTACGTTTCTAAGGAAAAAGCGAGGGTGAGCTTGCG
>JACPDT010000008.1:0-596 GCA_016183865.1 Armatimonadota bacterium
AGGCCCACGTAAGGCGCGGACTGGGTCATATCCAGATTCCGGACGGCATTGCTCGGATTGAAGTAGTTCCCTTCGATGCGACCGTTGATGTATCCCAGGGAACCGGCGAGCTTGTCCGTGAACCCGTAATCCAGGTCCACTTTCCAGATGCCCATCAGGAAGTCTATGTTGTCAAGATTGGCGCCCGTGGCGCGGTTGTGGTTCACACTCATATACATGAGGCCGCCTTTGAACCTGGGAGTGAAGCCATAGCCGCCTCCAAGCATGAGCTTGGTGGTGCGGCCCAGCACATTCACTCCTCCTGATCCTCCAAAACCCACGGGAACCTGAGTGAGGCTGGTAAACCACGGTTCCACAAAACCTACCTGAGTGATGTTGCCCAGGGTGGCCGCCTCTTTCTGCTGGAGGTTGTGGTAACCGGCGAAAACCATTCCCCGATCAAAGGGATACTGAACCATCACTCTGAATCCATCGCGGTTGTGAGGGAATTTCCTCACATCATGCATGGAGTAGTGGAGGTAATATTTGGTGAATTCGGCAATCTCGTGGAATATCACAGGGGGCGTAACAGTGGCGGGCCAGCTCATCAGAGCCTG
>JACPDT010000008.1:616-4323 GCA_016183865.1 Armatimonadota bacterium
CTGGGTGAGCAGGAGAAGTAGCCCAAAGACCAGTTGGTTTTCCCGATGGGTCCCATGACCTCCACATTCCAGAGACTCCCCGTCACCTGGGTCGGCTGTCCTGTCGCGGCATACGCAGCAGGGACACTGCCCTGAAAAGGACGATATGTGCTGGATGAGAAAGACGCAGACATTTGCGACATTTTCCAGAAAGGAAGGGCATAGCCCACATCAATTCCCCAGGTGTTCTGATCCTGAGGACCCACTCCGCCGCCTGCCAGTCCCCATGCGTTTGTAGCGCCCCACGCTCCCGTCAGGAATGCATCGGAGGGAGCGCCGAACTGGACAGCCCGCCAGGTAGGCCACAAGTTGGGAAGGGGGATGAATCCAGTGGCCCCGCCCATATAAACGGCGTCATTGATGACCCTGTGAAAATTGAGATTGACTCTGAGCTTGTTGTTGAACTCGGTTCCCAGATTCAGCCCGAACTGCACGCCAGGGGCGGCCACTCCGACTGCACCGTAACCGGGCAGGTTCTGATTGGATGACAACCGTGCGCCGAAAACCTCGTAGCTCACGTCCCTGGGAAGCCAGGAGGTCTTGAACCCGCCGGTCAGATCAACACCATAAAGGGGGAGATAGTCGGGCCCGAGAAGACTGGGGCTCGACTGGCCCTTGTACATATAATCTCCGATACGGCTTGGCGTGAAGGAGCCCACTGTCGCGTGAAACCCTGTGTTCTTCTTGTCCACCCACGCATGGTCCAACTGAGCGATCAGGTTGTTGCCGAAGCCGAGATTGGCGTTGCTCAAATAGGGTGCAGGCTGGGCCCAGTACGTGGCATTCGGGCTTCCCACAAGGTTGTAAGCTGAGATCCTCACTCCTCCCTGGTATTCGGAGGACAGCTTGGCTGTCACATCCAGATCGGCTCGGGAGACAAGCCCGGTGGCACTCTGAATGACAAAAGAGTTGGTGCCTCGATCCGGAAAAGTGGTGAAATCCGCGTGGGCGGGAGCGCCTGTATTCAAACTCATATGGCGCCGCATTCCTCCCTCCGCCTGGGGATCGAGTCCGTTGAATACGGCGACTTCGTGCACAGAGCCTGAAACGCGAACCCTCTCCAACTCGGTGACCCTTGCTTCCAGGGCGGCCAGCGTGTCTTCCAGTTTTCCCACTCTGACTCCCAGGGCATCCAGCTCACTTCGGAACTCGTCAACGAGTCTCCTGAGGGTTTGCAGATCTTGCTTTGTCGCATATTTGGAAAGATCCGGGGGCTCCATCTTCTCGATCTTGGCTACGACTCGGGCAACTACCTGAGCCAATTCATACCTGGTGGCAGCCCTGTCTCCTTTGTATGTCGTGTCGGGGTATCCTTCCACAAGTCCCTTTGAAGCCAGTTGATCCAGGGCATCCAGGGCCCAGTGAGCCGAAGGAGTGTCCCTGAAGGGGGCGGCCATGAGGGGCGCTGCGGCGAGTACCGCCATCAGAACCGCCAGGGCTAAGGCAATGTTCCTCAATGAAAACACCTCCTTGAACTAGTACGATAGTTTTTAAGCCGGGATTTTACTACCCACACCTCCTTGAAACCCCGGATGAAAGTTTGGTATTTGGGATTCTGTGCCAAAGTATTTGCCGATTTTGAAACTTGCAAGGTATGATTGGCAATGAAGTACCTGTAATGGGGTATTACAATTCAGGGGATAGAGAAAAAATCCTCCTTTTCCCGTCCCAAACCAGGGATTCTTTTCTAGTTTCCGGGGGAGGCGCCCAGAGTCGAGGCATCCAGCTCCTCGATAAGCTCTACGTTCGCCCTTGGCAAAATGGCTCTGGAAGGACCCTTGCCGGAGTTTTCCTCGAATTCCACTTCCACGACCCGGACCCTTGCTTCAGTTTCCAGGGGCTGAAGCTCGACAGGGAGTCCCACCACCCTGGCCAGCCGCCCGAAGTAAGGCTCTCGAATCACCCTGACTGGGCAACCGATGATCATCCCAAGATCCTCCAGGGCCGCCTCTTCGGAAGGGGTAGGCTTTGCGGTGGCCCTGCTCGGATCGGGTACGATCACCTCCGGACGAATCACTCCCGCCCGAATCTGGGTCGCCCCATTGATGGACGCAAGGCGTCCCGCATTATCGCAGAGGAGCCGGAAGGTCTTGTCCGCGATCCGGATGGACCCGAAGCCCTCTGTAGTGATCAGGGTAATGCCGAGGTCCTCAGAGCCGGTTATCGCGACACCCAGATCGTATCCGAGAAACTGGCGCAAATCCTGATCATCTATGCCGCCTCCGATCATGCCCGTGGCCCCCACCTTTCGGGCTTTCTGAATGGCCGGCGCCGTCAAAAGAGACCCACAGACCAGCACCTTTCCCTTGTGCTCCGGGAGAATCTCAAAATCTTGAACCAGATCATCCGGGTTTTTTGCCAAAACGACAAGGTTCCCCCAGACTTCTCCACCTATGCCGAAGATTCCCTGAATGAAAGTCCCGTGAGTCCTGACAACCACTCCTTCATCTTCCATCACACGCTCAATGACCCCCTCAACAAAGGCCTTCACTTCAACAGGGATCGAGGGTTCCCTGATGACCACCTGTCCCGTTACGGAAGATATGCTCTCCAGGGTCCCTGAAGCAGGGGCAGCGCATTCGGACTTGAAAAGACCGAAAAGTCCGGAGCTTCGGGCGATGACCTCTTCCCCCCGAACGTCATCCCCTTCTCTTTTCAGCATTTTCGAAGGAACCTCCGGGGCCTCGATTCCCAGCTTGTTCGCCACATTTAGGAGCTTCACGTTTCCGGGCAGGAATGTGCGGGCAACCACGGTTTCCGCTTTTACGGGATCACCGACCTTGACGAGGACATCTCCCTTCAGGGGAAGCCTCCGCTCCTTGCGGATCACGGTGTTGGATGCGATTTTCAGCCCAGGGGTATACGCATGTGCCACGTGCAATTTGCTCCATTTCAGAGAATCCCGGCAGATCCTGAATCCGCCACCTGATAATTCGTGCAAATTCGTGTTCATTCGTGGCTACTCCTCCCCAGGACCCGGACCAGGAGTGGTCGAATTCCACGACCACCGGAGGTGATCGGGTGTACCTGCTGCTCTCTATCGTGATGCTTCTCTTCCTGACTTCAGGGAACCCCGCCCCGGCGGCGGAATCCGTGGAGATCATGTATGAAGTGCGCATGGAGAATCCTCTGAGCCACCTTTTTCAGATCCAGATGCGCTTCTCGACGCCCGATCCGGATGGGGCGAAACTCGCCATGCCTGCCTGGACTCCCGGATATTACGACATAACTAACCCGGCGAGAAATCTGCAGGAAATGGAAGCAGAAGACGGGTCAGGGCAAAAGCTCAAGATTGAGAAACTGGATAAGCTGACATGGAGGATCTTGAAGGTCGGAAATTCGGACCTGATCGTGCGCTACAAGGTTTATGCAAACCGCCTGACCGTGGATGGGGCGCAACTGAACGACTCGCACGGATACTTTAACGGGGCTTTCCTTTTTCCCTGTCTCGTGGGACATAGGAACGATCCCTGCCGCCTCAAAGTAGTCGCTCCGAAAGGGTGGAGTGTCGCAACAGCCCTGAAACCGGCGGGAGAGCCCGGGCAATTCGCCGCCTCCAACTACGATGAGCTTGTTGACTCACCTGTGGAAGCGGGACAATTTCGAGAGCTGGAGTTCTCGGTGAAAGGCATCCCCTGTCGGGCGGTGGTTCACGGTCAGTCCCATAA
>JACPDT010000254.1 GCA_016183865.1 Armatimonadota bacterium
CCTCATTCTGACTCCTGCATTCTGACTCCTGACTACCTGAGTAGTTACGATATGTGTCAATTCAGAATGCCCGGTCAGACAGGAGACAGGATATCTGAGAAAGAATTCAGGTGTAGGCAAGTGATGATGAAAGCGACGATTGAGATATTAAGCGGGCCCCAGGACGGCAAAGAGATCCTCATTGCGGACATTGCGAACATCGGCAGGGATGAGCAGAATGAGGTCTCCCTTCCCACCGACCGCTATGTGTCCAGGCGCCATGCCGTAGTACGCAGGGAAGAGGGACAATACGTACTGGAAGATCTGGGAAGTACAAACGGCAGTTTTGTTGACGACCGTCGCGTCACGGGTTTGATTTCCATCTCCAATGGCCAGGTTTTCAAGATCGGCCGCACATTGCTCCGAATTCTGTACAGGTAAGGTTTATGATCAGCGCAACCATAGGACGATACCGCATCGTAGAAGAAGTGGGCAGGGGAGGGATGGGAATTGTCTATCGCGGTGAAGACCCGATCCTGGGTCGCACGGTGGCGATAAAGATACTCTCACCCCATTTGATCAACAATCTGGAGAGCAAGGAACGCTTCATTCGCGAAGCCCAGACAGCCGCACGCTTGAACCACCCCGCAATTCGGGCGATCTACGACATCAATGAGCATGAAGGCATTTATTTCATCGTATTAGAGTATATTGCAGGAAAGAATCTGTGGGATGTCATGCAGAAGGACAGACTTTCCGGAATCGAGGCGGCTCTCGAATATTTCATCCCGATCTGTCACGCCCTGGATTATGCTCATCAGCATGGAGTGATCCACAGGGATGTGAAGCCGGACAACATTCTGATAACAGAAGACGGCAAGATCAAGGTGGCCGATTTCGGCCTGGCCTGGATGGAGACGGAGCAATCTCTCACCGAATCAGGAACCCTTGTGGGAACACTTGGGTACCTGTCTCCGGAGCAGGTTCGAGGCGAGAAAGTGGACCGCCGTTCAGACATTTACTCACTCGGGGTACTGCTCTATGAAATGCTGACAGGAAACAGGCCTTTCAATGCCGAGAACCCGGCAGCCTTGATTCAGCAACATCTCACCGTAGATCCGCCTCCTCCAACACTTCATAACCCTGACCTTCCCAAGGAAGTGGAGGTCGCGATTCTCAAGGCCTTGAGAAAAGACCCGGAGGAGCGCTATCAAAATGTCGGCGAATTTGTGGCCGACCTGACCAGGGAGGTATATGGGGAAGTTCGCAAACCTCAGGTTTCGCCCGCCGAGGCGGCGCTCCACAATATCCTCGGAAATAATTATTACAAACAGGGGAAACTGGATCTGGCCATTCTGGAGTGGGAGAAAGCCACTTCACTGGACCCTTACAATGCGTTGACTCACAACAACCTCGGAACCGCCTATGACGGTATCGGGAACCTCGATTTCGCGGTACGTGAATACAAGAAGGCCGTGGACCTGAACCCGAACAACTTCGTGGCCCATTACAATCTCGGGTCCGCTTATTACCGCAGGGGCGATCTCGATTCATCCATCGAGGAGTACCGGAAGACCACGGTATTGAATGCCAAATTTGCGCCTGCTTACTACAATCTTGGAAACGGGCTGTACAAGCAACGCCGGATTGATGCGGCAATAGATGAATGGCAGAAGGCTTTGATATTGAATCCTCAGTTCGCCGAGGTCATTTACAACCTGGGTAATGCTTATTTTGAAAAAGGAAAACGGGATGAAGCCATTTCCCATTGGCAGAAGGCGGCGGAGATAGATCCTAATTTTGCCATGGCCCAGTACAATGTAGGGATTCTCGAAAGGGATGCAGGCAACGGAGATGCGGCATTGGAGCTGTGGTTGAAAGCGGCTGAGGTGAATCCGGAATTCGCTGAAGTTAGATACAACATAGGCAACATGTACTATGAAAAGGGAAACATTGATCAGGCCATCGAGGAGTGGGAGAGGGCCGCGAAGGCGAGACCGGGTTACTGGCAGGCCCACTACAATCTTGGGAACGCCTATTACGTGAAACAGAATCTGGATCTGGCCATGTCTGAATGGGGAAAAACGGTTCAATTCAATCCGCAGTATTGGCAGGCCCATTGGAATCTGGGCAATGTTCACTATTTCGACCTCAGAAAAATGGATGAGGCCATCCTCGCATGGCAGCGGGTAACAGTTCACAACCCTAATTACTGGCAGGCTTACTATAACATTGGGGAAGCTTACCTGGAGCAGGGAAAAGCGGAATTGACCATTCTGGAATGGGAGAAGGTTCTGTCTCTGAATCCCAAGTACTGGATTGTAGAGCACAATCTGGGAACTTTGTATTTCAGGAAAGGCCAGGTGGATCTTGCCATCTCCCACTGGACAAAAGCATTGGCGACAATGTTGTTCTCCTGGTGAAAGCAGAGGAAAAGCAATGGACTCAGGACGAAAGGTCAAACTGAAGGACGGAAGAGAAGTCTTGATTCGCTTCTTGCAAAAAGGGGAGGATCCCAAAGAGCTTTGCAATTACATCAATTCCCTCGTGGAGGAAGACTCCGCAATCACTCTGGACGAGTTTCAGACTCCGGAGTCGGAGGCCGCGTGGCTTGAGGCCATGTTGCAGGCGCAGGTCATGGGACGGGCCGTTTATCTGGTGGCGGAACACGAGGGGAGAAAGGTCGCAGGCGCCAATGCTTCGCGAGGAATGTGGCGGGAAAGGGATAATGTGATACTCGGGATCGCCATAGTGAAAGACTTTCGCGGAGTGGGTCTGGGTGAGATCCTCATGAAAGAGTTGATTGATAGGGCCCGAGCTCTCTCGCCCAGGAATATCTTTCTTATGGTCTTTGAGGGCAATGACAGAGCCATCGCCCTTTACAAGAAATTGAAGTTTCGCGAGATTGGGCGCCTTCCAGGATGGGTTCGCTGGAAAGGAAAGTACGTGGATCATATCTACATGCTGCTGGAGGATTGACTTTGGCGCCATTACTCACTCGAGATCCTTATTACGTGCTGCAAGTGACGCCTGCCGCTTCCCGGGAAGAGATCCAACAGGCTTTCGTGAAACTTACGCCCCTCCATCACCCCGACCTCCACCCGATGAAACCCGAATCTGAAGAACGAATGAAGGAGATTCTGCGGGCCTACGAGTTTCTTTCCGATGGGGACAAGCGAATTTCCTATGACGATCAAGCTTTTCTTCAGTTAAGGGAGCTGTCCTCAGGAACGGACGGCGCCACAGGGGCGCCCGCTCCCCGAAAACTGTCCATCTTGAAACGACTGGGCCTCTGGTTTCGATCTCAGAGTCCATCAGGGAGACGGGAGAAGGAGCTTTTCCGGAACGGCTACTCCTTTGCATCCTCCAGGAACCCTCACACGTGGTCCCGGGCGGTGGCCGAGTTCAATGAAGTCCTGCAGATCAACCCCATTTGCGTGGAAGCCATATATAACCAGGGGATCATTTTTTACTGGTGGGGCGCTTTTCTGGATGCATGGATGAAATTTGTAAAAGTTGCCACCCTTGAGCCCGCATACACGGATGCAAGAATCATGGTAGAGGTGCTCCGGCCTTACTAATCGGACGCGACGAAGGGCGTCCCTCCTAGCTCACAAGCTCCATTACTACGTTCGTGGTGGTGTCAACAACCATCTCTCCGACCCTCGCCACAGCCCGGGTATTCATGTCCGATCTGACAAGGACTCCTTCCTTGTGGGCGAAGAAAATGGTTCCTTGATTTTCAATGATTTGTTTGACTTCCTGGGGAGCGCCCGATACCTCCATGGTCGCCATGGTCGTAAAAACGGCCTCATCGGTCGCGACTTTGATCCTGGCGCACTCAAACCCATTGACAGGAACGATTTCTTCAAGAGTGTAGGTACTGGATATCCTCTGGGGACTTTGAAAGAAGGGTAGATTGATGGTCGTCTCGTCCTTCCAGGAATCCCCTTCCTGGACCGGCTGCAATGGAAATGCCGGGTTGCCCTGAGAGCTCATCCCGGAAACCTCCAGGATTCTTCCCGTGGGGTCCATCTTGAAGTAAAGGGTCTGCTTTTCCGAAACGGTGGGCAGAGGCCGTCCGTCTGTCTCCTGGGACTTGACCTCCAGGTGGGTTACCAGGTGGGCCGAGCCGTCCCCCTCCACTTCAATCACCTTTTGCGCCAGCTCGGACTCTATGGTTGAAGCCTGTTTCTGCATGACCTTGGTCCGCTCGTCCACCTCACGCACCATGGAAGTGGTTGTCTTGTATTTGCGCTCCTCCCCTTTGGAGAATTTGTATGCAAGCTGAACAGGGCTTTTCATAGAGCCGCCTCCTTATACTTGTTGAAGTTCCTTGATACGCTCTTTTACAGCCTTTCGATAAGGCTCATCCAGGGAAATCTCCAGAGCCTTCTGATAGAAAAGGATCGCCTTCTCGATATCTTGATCCCGATCGTATGCACAGGCAAGAGCCAATGCCGTGTAGGGGTCTGTCGGATCCAGAGACACGGCCTTCTCCAACGATTCCTGGGCCTTTGGGTAGTTTCCAAGTCGTCCGTAGGCATTTCCCAGGAAGCGATGGGCCTTGCCATAGCCGGGGTCAAGGTGTATGGCTTCCTCGTAAGCATTGACCGCTTCCGTCAGGCGACCCAGATTGTGATAGGCAATGCCAAGACACAGGTGTGACTGGGGGAGCTCCGGGTTCAGCTTGATGGATGTAGAGAAATAGGGGATGGCTTCCTGAAAAGCGGCCCCTTCCAGCAGTTGAATTCCTGCTTGATATTGCTCCATGGCAGGGTTTCGGAGCATTGCTTTACTCCTTTCATGGCAAGATCAACTTTGGGCTCGCCGCCACTGTTCCAGCGCAGTCAAAGCCCCCCTGGTATCTTCGTTTGCGGGCGCCAGCCGCTCAGCCTCACGTAAGGCTGCCTCTGCTTCCTTCCAGGCGCCGGCGGCCGCCTTTGCGCAAGCCAGGCCAAGCTGGAAAAAAGCTTCCCCCGGCATCTGTCTCACTGCCGTGGAAAGCGCCGATTCCGCCTTTTCAACTTCTCCCGTTTCCAGGAGAGTCTTGCCCAGAGCATATCGGGCTACCGGATCCTCAGAATCCGATAGCCATGAAGGCCGTATAGCAGGGATTCCCTGAGTCCATGGAGGAAGCAATCTCAAAGGCCTGGGCCGCTTCACCTCCTCTTCCCAGGAAAAAGAGAACCCTTCCGAGAGCCCCGTGGAATGCGGGGCGGGTACTGTCCAGGGCCACGGCTTTGGAGTAATATTCCAGAGCTTTCTTGAAGTTTCTCTCCTCAAAGGACAGGCAGCCCAGGTTATACCAGTGAAAAGGGTTCTGGGG
>JACPDT010000255.1:0-5801 GCA_016183865.1 Armatimonadota bacterium
GCTGGGGGTGAGGGTTGACGAAAGTCAATGTTGCCGATGAGGTCTATGAGCTGACCGAGGCGTGTCTTATCGAGCGCGGGGCGGGCGTAGTCCTTCGGCAGCACTCCCTTGAGCGCCGGGTTGTCGCGCTCGATGCCAGCCATGGCGTCGTCCACGAGCCGGCCGATGGTGCTCTGGCGGGCCTGTGCCTTCAGGTACACCCAGCGCGCCTCGGGCGGCACCCAGAAGATGCTGTGGGCGCGGTACTCGTCCGGGTCCTCCGGGTCAGCGCCCTTCGACTTCTCCGCGACTAGCTTCGCATGCTGCTCCTCGAAGGCGTCGGAGATGTACTTGAGGAAGATAAGGCCCAGGACGACGTGCTTGTACTCCGCGGCGTCCATGCTGCCGCGCAGGGTGTCGGCCATCTGCCAGAGCTGCGCTTCGTAGCCCACAGTGGCGCTTGCAGTGCTCGCGTTGTTCTTTCGATTGGCCAATGGTTACCTCATCCGACTCAAGGGTTTCGCACTTTTTCGCTTTTCTTCACTTACCACGTTAACGGCCTCCGTTGGCGGGAGATTGATTCAAAGCCCCAGAGAGGCCGCCATGGGTCGCAGGGCTTCCAAAACGTGGCCGATCAAGGTGTCGAGATCCATGCCAAGCTCTTCGGCGCCGAGGCGAATGTCCTCTCTGCTCACGTTTCGGGCGAAGGCCTTGTCCTTGAGCTTCTTTTTCACCGAGGAAACCTGCACCTCGTCCAGACGCTTGTTCGGGCGGACGAGGGCGACGGCAACGACGAATCCGGCAAGCTCATCAACAGAGAAAAGGGTCCTGGCCATGATGGTTTCCCGTGGAACACCGGTATGGGTGGAATGTCCCAGAATGGCCTGGATGACCTCTTCGGGGATCTCTTTTTCCCTCAGGATCCTGGCGCCCCCAATCGGGTGTCTTTCCATGTCCGGATGGATCTCATAATCAAAGTCATGCAAAAGGCCTGTGATGGCCCACAGCTCCTCGTCCTCTCCATAATGGCGGGCCATGTGTCGCATGGTCCCTTCGACGGCCAGTGCGTGCTTGATGAGGGCATCGCTCTTTGTGTACTCCAAAAGAAGAGCGAATGCCTCTCCCCGAGTCAATAGACTGCTTTGTGACAACATGCCTCCTCCTCGCGATAAGCCAAATATTTCAGGTTCTGGTTCGAATTCAGCTCCGCCGACTCCTGCACGACACCCTTTCCCCCAATTGGAGCCCCCTTGGAACTTGATTGGGACGGAAAGATTTGCGAACATGAGACTAACAGAATCTCAATGGGGAGTTCATTCGTGAATATCGAAGGAGTCGCCGGAAAAGGCCGGGGGCGCAAACACGACCATTGGACGATCTTTAATTTTGTCCTGAAAGAGAAAGGACTCGGTCAGGACGTTTTCGATGGAGTAGATTACCGCAAAGATGAGCACATTCGAGTTGTTTCGGCGCAGATTTCCGAAACAGGGAAAGTGGTGAGAAGGTTCTCGAAGTCGTCCCGAAAAGAGACAAGCAGAAAAGTGCCGGGAGAGAAATCGAGCTTCGCGGAATTCCTGAAATGGGGAATCAAGAAATACCCTGCCCAAAGATACATGATCGCTTTTGATGGCCATTCCCACAAGCTTCGTCCCCTTCTTCCCTCCATTGATCAGGCCGTCAAAGAGGCAACAGGGAAGGTGGATATCGTAAAATTCGGCTCCTGCACCATGGCTCACGCCGATATCGTCTCCGAATTTCGGGATTCAGCCGATTATCTCATCGCCAATCAGAGCTTCTCCATTTCCGAAGGGTACCTGGAAAATCTGAGGAAATGGGCTCAAGCCAATCCGGAGAAGCTCGACTCTCCTTTGGAAATCGGGAAGCGAATCCTGAAGGAAGACCGTCAGACCACCCATTCTCTCGTGAATCTCAAGGGAGTTCCGGAGCTGAACCGCGCGATCAGGGACTTCGGTGAGGAGATCCTGAAACTGGAAGGCAGGGATCTGAGAGAATTCAGGTACATCGTAGGCCGGTCTCAGCGGTTCTGCAAACATGTCAATGAGGATGACCCTCCCCTTGTGGACATTCATGATCTGGCCGTGCAACTGGAGGGATCCTGGCAGCTCTGGAAAAATCATCCGGACCTCGTGCGCTCCGCCCGGAAGCTCCCGCCCCTTGTGAGAGAAGCGATCGCCGCTGAGCGCCACATCACGGGAGACGGAGGCGAATGGGAATACATCAACAAGGCCTCCGGCCTTTGTCTTTTTGTTCCCCTTTATGCTTCCTTCATAACCAAGCCCCTCCCCCAGGATGATGATGGAGAGAATGACGCCTATCTTTATAATCCGAGCCTTGCCTTTTGGAAAGAGACCGACTGGGACAAGGTGATCCGGCATCTTACCACTTACTAAGCCTTGCAGGAATTTCGGAAGGTGGGCCAAAAAGTGACGGGGGAGGACAAGAGAAAGGTGGATTCTTATGGCATTGCAGATGGCCATCATCACTCACGGGGGGGCCGGTGCGGTTCAGGGGTGGGTGGATGGATGCGAAAAAGCGGCTTGTAAGGGTATGGAGGTGCTGGAAAAGAGCGGAGATGCCATGGATGCCGCGGTTCGAGCGGTTACCGTCCTGGAAGATGACGGGCGGTACAATGCAGGCTCCGGCTCTGTCCTGAGACTGGACGGCAAGACCATTGAGATGGATGCTTCCGTCATGGATTCACGAGGGCGCCTGGGAGGTGTTGCCATTCTTCGGGATGTGAAGAACCCTGTTCAGGTGGCAAGGGGTGTTGTGGACACTCCTCACATTCTGCTGGCAGGAGAAGGGGCGTTCCTTTTTGCGCAACATGTGAAGGCAGAGAAACATCCGGGCCCTTCGGAGCAAGCCACGAAGCGATACGAGGAAATGAAGAAGGCAATCTTACAGCACCAGGGCAAGCTTCCCGGAAGGTTTGATCGCTACAATCTTTCCGATATCTGGAACTTCCCGGAGGCATTACGGGAAGTTTTTTCTTCCTGCGACACAGTCGGCGCGGTGTGCCTGGACCGGAAAGGGAACTTTGCCGTCGCGAACTCCACGGGCGGATCGAGCCCAATGCTCCTGGGGCGAATCGGAGATTCACCCCTTCTGGGTTGCGGCTTCTATGCGGGCCCAAAAGGAGCCGTTGCTTCCACAGGGATCGGGGAGGAGATCATTAAGACCCTTCTGTCCAAAGTGGTGTATGATCACATGGCATCAGGCATTCATCCCCAGGCCGCTTGCGAGCGGGGTGTGGCCTTGTTCCCGAAAGAAATCACGATAGGAGTGATCGCGGTCTCTCGCGACGGTTTCGGCAGGGCTTACAACCGAACGATGCCCACAGGTGTGAAATTCAAGGAAAATGGAGCAAAGTGAACCGTAGCCCATCGCCACATATACACAGAGGCACGGAAAACCGCAGGACAGGCGTCCCGCCTGTCCGATTGTTCCCTGCCGTCATCCTTGCCTTAGTCTGGTGCATCCTATGGAGCTTTTCCCAGCCCGCCATTGCGCAACCTGGGCCGCAGACGGAATCGGAGGCCCGGGCCTATGCCTCCCCCACGAGCAATGAGAAGCTCCTGGACTTCATCTTTGATCTTCAAGGACGGTACCCCTTTGCGAAGGTAAGGTACCTCTGTCAGAGTCCAGGGGGGCATGTGGTTCCCATGGTGATTCTGTCCGATCCGCCTGTGACCTCCGGAGAAGAAGCGGCCCGACTGGGAAAAGTTGTGGTCATGATTGATGGTCAGGTCCACGGAGATGAGCCTGCAGGCGCGGAGGCGGCCCTGGAGATCCTCCGCGATGCGGCCCTCGGCGATCTCCGGTACCTTCTGGACAGGATCGTTCTTCTCGTTGTTCCAAGACTGAATCCCGATGGAAGCTCCCGATCCGTCAGGTGGAGCTCCCATCATTATGACATGAATCGAGATTATCTCAAGCTGGACTCCGTGGAGATCGCGGCATTGATCCAGAAAGTGGTCGTTCCCTTCTCGCCCCATGTAGTCATTGACGCCCATGAGGCCCGGTCCAGGGCCTATGACCTGCTTCTGGAGACCGCTCACCACCCGAATGTCCCCAAAGCCCTGTCCGATTTGGGAGAAAATGGTCTTTCCCCATTCGTGAGAAAAGAGCTGGAGAAAAAGGGATGGACCATTGGCAGGTACTTTCGATTTGTGGATTCCGGTAAACCTGAGGCTGGGATCACTTCCGCAAGCTTTGATGCCACCCATAATCGAAACTACCTCGCCCTGCAAGGTGCGGTTTCCCTTCTTCTTGAAACATCGGTCCGAAAGGGTGTTTCCGACCTTGAGAAAAGAGTGGCTCGCCAGAGAGCCGCCATGCGCGCTGCCCTGGAGTACACCTACTCCCACTGGCAGGAGATTCGGGAAGCCTCCGGTCGCCCCGCACCTGCCGAGGACCTGGTCTTGCGGCAGAAAACGGTCCCCAGCGACCGGGAGGAAGAGTATCGCCTCCTTGAAAAGACGGGCCGCCAGGAAGCCGATGGGAACAAGGTAACCACTCTGAAAACGAAACCGGTGGACAAGCTGGTTCCCACCCTGACTATCAAGAGGCCCTTCGCTTACCTTGTCGAAGGAGAATGCGCATTCCTTGCCCAAAAACTGCGGAAACACGGAATCTGGGTAGAGCGGCTCATTGCGCCGGCGGAAGCGGAGATCGAGAAATTCCGCATCACGGGAGTTAACCCCTCATCAGCCCCTGAACACGGACATTTCAGGGTTCTGGTGGATTCACAGGTCCACAAGGAGCTGCGGGAGTTCCCTCAAGACACCTTCGTCGTCTACGCCGGTCAACCCAGGGGAAGCCTGGCCGTGACCCTGCTTGAGCCCCAGTCTGCGGACAGCCTGGTCACATATAATGCCATGGACAGTTTCCTCCGAAAGGGGGAATACCTTCCCATTTATCGGGTTTCGAAGCCTGTGGAGCTCAAGACGGTCCTTGTGGATTTTTGAGACTCAGAACGTGACTGCTCAGGTAGTCAGGAGTCAGAATGCAGAAGTCAGAATGAGGAGGTCAGCAAGCTGTTGGAGACCTATTCGCAGGCTATTCTGAATTCTGACTCCTGACTTCGTCAATCAGCTCATGCGTGGCATTAGTGCGGACCTCCACCGATGACATTAGTAGTTTCCGGAGACAAGAAGCTCCAGTCGAATTTGACTCGAATCGCCTTCTGGTTTATACTTATCATTATGAAGGAAGAACTGGAAAAAACAGCATCCATCGAGGACCCTGTGAAGAGAAGGGCCGCGTTTCTCGCGGTTTTCTCACGGGAACTTGTTCTTAGAGGGGGGAGCCCACCGATCGTTGTGGGTGGTGAGGCTCTTGAGTTGTATACTCAGGGAAGCTATACGACAGGGGATATTGACATCAAGGCCCCCCTTGATCTTACAAAGGCTGTCCTGGAAGAGTGGGGCTTCAAGAAAAGGGGACGGACGTGGTTCAGCAAGGAGTTGGACATATATATTGACTGGCTCGGAGACTCACTGGCTGAGGGGCGCGAGGCCGAAGACAGGGTTGTGAAGATCAAGATAGCCGAAGACCTGGAGATAAGAGTCGTTTCTGTGGAGGATCTGATCATAGACAGACTGAATGCCGCCAGGTGGTGGGGTGATGTAGATAGCCTCATGTGGGCGCGGGTATTAGTGGGAATCAAAGAGCGATGCGGCGAGTATGTGGATCTGACGTATCTGCGGAAAAGGGCTCAAGAAGAGGACATTGAGGATTGCCTGTCTCAGATGATCGCAGATTCGGGCTTGATGTCCGGGGGGGAGAACCATGACTCTTGA
>JACPDT010000255.1:5812-13343 GCA_016183865.1 Armatimonadota bacterium
GATTACGACAAATTGCGACAGAATGCCAGAGAAGTGAGGGCGGAACTCTTCGAAAAAGGAGCTTTTGATCCCGGCAGGCCGAAGAGGAGAAGAAAGCCCAGGACAAGAGAAGAAAGCGATATGCTCTATCAGAGGGCCATGGAAAGAGCAGTGCGCTACACGCCCTATTACAACAGTGAGGGCAAACTGGTGCTGCCGTATCTTTCCAGGACAGGCTGAGAGCAGCACCTTCCGTGAGGTGAGCCTTCAGGGAACTATTTCTTCGGATAGAGATCCATCGCCTCGTACCAGGCATTCAGCTTTTCGATTCGCTGTGACCTCTCGGCGGGAACATGGAAGGGTTTGCGCCCCCGGCAATCGAGGATGATGCCTACCGTTCCGCCTGACACCGTGGCCCTGTGGGAAGCACCCTTTCCTGACCCCACATCAAGTCCTCTCGCAGGGTTCAGGATCACTTCCGCCGTTTCTCCCACACCCAGGGGGATGATCCGAAGATCGCCATAATTTACGGTGAACTCTTCCTCACTTTCGGTCTTCTGGACCTTGCCGGACAGGGCGGGACGCCCCTCTTTTCCCGGGCCTACAGGGGCGATGCAGGTTCCCAGATAGATGAGACAATCCTTTATGAAGACCTGGGTGGCCGCTTCAGGGTGGACCTGGGCCAGCACCCCGAGCTGAGGCATCATGAAAATGGAATCAACGGTGAGCTGTGTGATCCCCTCCGGGAGGAAGGCGTCCATCATCATCATGGCTGCCTGGGAGCGCCTGGGCGCGTGAGAAAGAACCCCGCCGCTTCCGATGAGCATATCCAGGGTCATCACATTCACAAGGGTCTCTCCTGAACCAGTCTGTTCGAAGGTCTCCGCAATGGTTCGTTCCTGCTGAACCCCTTTCAGACCCACGGCCAGGGCCTTGTGCTGGTCGAAAGAAAGCCGCAATGCTTCCCTGCAGATAGCTTGTTCCACCATAAGCTCTTCGAGTGTCTGGGGGATTGTGGTGGGACGGATCATTTTGTTCTTGATGCGGTTTCGGAGGTCCCTCTCATTCAGCTCGAAGGGGACCCAACGCAAAATGGCCTCCACTCCTGCCTCGGCGAAGACATTGGAGATGCTGTAGCTCATGCCCAGGTTGGCGCTGACGGTGCGGTTGAAGATCCCCTGAAAGACCGAGAAAACGTCGGTCGTCGCCCCGCCGATATCCACACCTACGACCTGGATGTTGTGCAATTGAGCGATGCGTTCCATGATGGAGCCTACGGCTGCAGGAGTCGGCATGATGTCCACATCCGTCCAGGCCATGAGGTTCTTGTATCCCGGGGCCTGAGCCATGACATGGTCCAGAAAAAGGGCCTGGATCTTATGTCTGGTCGGCATCAGGTTCTCCTGCTCCAGAACCGGGCGCAGGTTCTCCGCGACATCCAGGGCCGTCTTCGTGCCCAGAAGACGGGCGATCTCTTCCCTTGCCTCTCTGTTTCCGGCGAAGATGACGGGCAACCGATAGTTGGCGCCCAGACGGGGCTTGGGATCGGCGGCGGCGATGATTTCAGCCAGTTTCACAACATGATCAACAGTTCCGCCATCCACTCCCCCTGATAGAAGGATCATGTCCGGGCGCAAATGGCGGATTCGCTCGATTTGTTGATGGGGCAGGCGGCGATCATTGGTGGCCAGAGTATCCATCACGATGGCGCCTGCCCCGAGAGCGGCCCGGGCTGCGCTTTCGGCGCTCATGCTTCGGACAACCCCTGCCACCATCATCTGAAGTCCGCCTCCTGCGCTGGAGGTGGAAATATAAATATCCACTCCCTTTTCTTCATGGCGGGGCTTCAGGATCTGCTCCCCTTCAAGGATCGGCCTCCCAGCCAGCTCCTGCACCTCGGAAACCGCATTCAGAACACCTCGGGTCACGTCTTCCACAGGGGCCTCAACCGTTGTCGGCGCCTCTCCCCTGACCACCAGGCGGTACTCCTCCCCCCGCTTTTCGATCAGGATCGCCTTGGTTGTGGTGCTTCCACAGTCTGTGGCAAGGATGCTCTGAATTTTTTCTTTTTCCACCGGTTGATCACTCCCTCAGCGTTGTCGCTCCAGCTCTTCAATCCTTTCCAGGAGCCGTTCCAGCCTATCTCGATCCTCCAGGATCTCGATAAGCTTTTTGTACGTCTCAGGCTTGGTCATGAAAGCGCCAAGAAAAGGCTCCAGAAAAATCAGTGCCTGACTTCCCAGGAAACTCAGCGGCTTCAGGGATTCGAGAGTCAGAACCACTATGGAGGCCAGTCGTCGCTTCACAATTTCCGAGGCCAGGAGATCCAGAAACTCGTCCTGTTCTACCACGGGGGCTTCGGCAGACGATGGAGCCAGTCTCCCAGCAGGAAGTAGATTCTTCCCAGGAGGATGGAGATACGAGTCATGACCGTGAATCCGTACCCCGCACCGAAACCCACCATGAGGAACCAGATGCCGATCCGTGATACGAGCCCGAGGGCCCCCTTGTGCTCTGCGGAGAAGAAAAAGTACACAAGGCTGCAAAGTACCCCGAGAAAAATGACCCAATTGTGCACAAGCGCAGCCGGACTCCCGCCGGAAAAAAGAGGGACCAGCGTGTCATAGACTTGAGCAATGACAAAGGACGAAATCTGCGAATGGATGGTGATTCCTGCTGTAAGACCGATGATGAAGGCGATGGCCCAGCGACTCATCCACGAAACCTTCGGGATCAGTCTCAAGAGGAGGATGATTCCAAGAGCGCCGCCGACGAGGGTCCAATAATTGGGGGTTCCGGGTATTCCCAGCAATTTGGGAAAAGCCTTTTTTACCATCTCATCCCACACATTGGAGCGAAGGGTCTGGGCCGTCAGGTATCCCGCGGAAACCCCGACAAAGAGGTGTTCCGCGAACTTGTAAAAGGGATTGTCCTTGAAAAGAAAGCTGAAAACGGCCAATGTCAGGAAAGCCGCTATCCAGACGCCGATCGTTTGCGCCATAGGGTCATTCAGTACGTTTGCGATCTGATCTCCGAGACCTTGCATGACTTACGTTTTCTTGCTCCTTGCGATGAAATAGAGAATATTGCCGAAAATGATGAACCCGAGTATGACAAAATGAAACACCGATTGGGCGAAGATCATCGTTTTTGATGATTCACGCTCCCCCATGAGAACAAGGTACTCCGAGCCCCCGATCATGCCTGCCACAAGGCCCGAAAGCTGGCCGGAATTCAGAAGAGGGAACATTTCAGGGGCCGTGACGGCGCTGCAGGCGCCGAGGATCGGAATATTGTACCTGGAGTGCACCATTTGCAGATATTCCTTAAGGCCCGGCTTGCCTGCGGACAGACTGGCGATGAGCTTGATGCTCTTGTAGTCATGGACATCCTTGAGAAAAGGGACTTCGTGGAAAGCCGTTCCCATCCTGGTTGCAGGGAAAACCTCGGCTATGTTCTTTCCCATGCCCTCCAGGACACCTGCGCCTGTGGGGCCGCCCCATTTGTACCCCAGATTGACGTAATCCACGTCCTCTTTTTTCCCGAATTCCTCTGCCGCCGGACCCAGGGTCGAGCGAATATAGGGTTCACCTTCATTCCAGATGCACATGCCGATGACATAGAGCCCATTTTTGAAGCATTGTCTTGCGATGGCTCTGGCTGTGGGCTGGATTTCAGGACCCGTAGATGGGCCGTAATCGAAAGACATCATGACGATGGAGCCTTTGGGAAGGTCCTGGATCAGGCTGTAAGCCGTTCGAACCTGGGCGCTCGCCTCGAAGGGCAGCTCAACAGCCCAGAATAAGCTCACCACAACGACCACAAAGAGAATTGCGAAAATGATTCTCCGGTCCAGATGAAGGAGCTTTTCCGCCATTATTCCCCTCCCCCGAAGTAGGAGCGGTCAATTCCCGCGAGGATCTTGAGGGAAACGGCGATAGCCCCGAGAGCGGCGCCCATGAGGATCGTTCTCTGGGCGGCAGTCACGGGATTCAAGGTCAGCCATTCCTGTATTTGGGAGAGATTGACCAGGTTGGAAATCCCTGGAACGTATTTCCAGATCAGATTTCCCAGGGGGATTCTGCCGATCATGACAAGACTCGCCGTAATGAGCAGGAGCCCTGATTCCACGTTTTTCAGGCGAAAAGCGCGAAATGCGGCAGATGCGATGAAAAACGCCAGAAGGGCGAACATAGTGGCTGAAAGGGGTGTATAGAAATACCTGAATATATAGCCTGCCGGGCGGGTGAAATCCGTTTTCCAAAGAAGTCCGAAGACCACGGTCACAAGAAAGCTTCCCAAAAGGACCCAACTGTAAAAGCTCTGCTTCCCCCCTTTGGAGATCTTGTTCAAGTGGTTCACGGCCAGGCTGCCGATTCCAAGGACGACGGCAAAGCCCTGAATGATTCTCATCCATGTGAGGAACATCTCGGGAACAGGTCTGTAAAACCTGTGAGGAATAAAATAATCGCCAAGCATAACCACGCCTGCTATGAAGGCGATCACCAGAGGAATTTGTCGTTTCATCTCATACTCCTTGGCCCTGTCAGTGCACCACGAACAGATTCCGAAAGGCCTCAAACCACACGCGGCTGAAGCAGTGGACATTGCAGCCGATCACGATGGAGGCCATGATCAGGAATTTCGCAATATCCTGAGCCTTGATGGTGGAAACCTGCAAAGGATCCTGGGACAAATAGGCGGATGCCGCATACAGCTCCTCACCGATCAGGGTATAGTCGCAGGCGGCCACGAAAAAGGGCAACTGGTGCGCATTTGCCGTTCCCGCAATCTGGATCGCCCCTGTACCATGGCCCGTTTCAGCCAGAATCAACGATTCCGCGAAAAAAGATCCCAGGAGGAAATTGGCTGCAGGCCGCTCCCTCATCATCAAGCCATCCGTTGCGGCAACGAAAGCGAATTGCTCGTCCGACACATAAAAGATGTTCTCAGAGCGGTAGGCATCGGGCCGTCCTGCTCTCAGATAGGACTCCTTCACGACCTCTTGAGCCGTTGTCATAACGACCGAGGCCCGGCATGGCATGAGAAGCGGCGTCTCATACTCAGCCGTCTTTTCTGCCACTTTGCTCAAAATGGACAAGGCCGCAAGGGTCTGGATCTCGTCAATATCGTCAATACCTGCCACGAAAAGGACCGGTTTCCCCATTTCCGTGGCCCGTCCCACCGCCTCATCCATGGCAGCAAGCCCTGCGATGGGGCGGATGTACATTTTCGCGCCCTTTCTGGCAGTGAAGAGAGAGTAAGCAAAGGCGCCGGTCAGAAGGATGATGGCAATCAGGACGTTGAGGCGGGCCGTGTCAAACCACTGATCTGCCTTGGGGTCGCCCTGGGCAAAAGCTGTCCCGGCGAAAAGGCAGGTGAAAAGCAAAACAAAAAGATTGATCCGTATCAGCCGCAATACCTGACCTCCGGAAGCGAATGTGAAGGTTTCTCGTTTCGCCTAAGGGAGACCGATTTCCTTCTACTTCTGAGGAAACGTGTCATAGAGATCCACCGCGGTAGATGCGGCGAAATAGATCTCACCAAGGGCCTTTATCTTGCGGTTATTCTCCATCCACCCATTGGAATAAGGGGGGAAGGAATCCATTTTCTTCTGATTCTCCAGGGCCTTCTCGAAGCCCGCCTTGAGGAAAGTGCTCGGCGAAGCCCCCTGAAATTTCTCTGCAACCGTCTTTTCCGTCCAGCGAATGATCCCTCTGATTCTGGATACGGCGTCATTCAAGCGCCCTGTGATCCCGGACACATCCTGGGACCAGTTGAAACCCGTGCCATAGAGAGGATATGTGTTGTAGTAGAAGGTGAAGAAATCATCCCCAAGACGCTTGACGGCTCCGAGACCTTGCCGGTAAACGGAGTCTATGGGGCTCATTCCCCCTGCCCCCGGGATGGTCTTGAAGACCTTGTGCTTGTCCGACCCTTCCTTCCATTTCAGAAGCAAAACTTCCACCTCGGGATCCTTGATTCCCGAAGGCGCACCCTGGCGGCTCACATCTTCCCCTTCGATCCGGTCCGATCCGCGCACAATCACGGGTCTTCCCAGGTTTGCCGCCGCGAAAGGTCTCACTGAATGGATCATGTCTTCCCCTCCACTCCAGATGATACCCCTTTCACGGCCCTTCTTCCATAGATAAATCGTTAACTTTTAGGCGGGATTCGGCGTTCGAGGTCATAACACCATCGTCCTGTCGGCAATGGGCTTGAACGGCTTCGGGACATGGTTGATAAACTCATTGTACTGGGTGACAAACTCAATATATTCTTCCGCATTGCCCCCCAACTTGAACGGATTGTGCCTCCCTGCCGCAACAATTCGCATGTCTTGCCGCAAAGAGTCGGATCTTGAAAGTTCCGCAAGCTCTCTTTTTGCTTCCTCGGAAAAACTCATTTCCCCGCACGACCTCGAATCTTGTCATACCAGTCGCCCATGGCAAGAATCCGGCAGTATTCCTCAATGATGGGCCAGCTCAGACTGTTCCCTTGAGATGCGACCAGGGCTTCTATGTCCGCCGCATCCACTGCCGACCTTGCCGGATCATTTTTCATGGCCTGAAGTTTCAAGCCTATCAGATCTTCCGGCCTCAGAACCCTGATTGTGAGTGAGCCGCCGAAAACCTCTTTTTCGTCTGCCCGGGCAAGCATTTCAAGACTTGCACTCCTGAAGGCGTGCAAGAAGTCAACTTCTCCAAAAATCTTGAGAGGAGAAACATATTGGGAGACATTCTCGCTGCGATATTTGAGCTCATATCCCAGTTGTTGCATGATGTTGTCAACCTTGTCCAAATCGTCACGGTTCGTCAGAACATCCAGATCCAATGTTCCCCTTCCATATCCCCATAGTCCCAAGGCAAAACCGCCAATTACGGCATACCGCACATCCAGTTTCCGGAAAGCGGCAACAAGCTTCTCGGTTACCAGCTTGAAATCCATGCCAGGCTCCTTCCTGTGCGGAATAGCGGGCTTTTTGCCACACCACCAGGTCCTCAAATCTCGTCGCTGACGTCCTCATTCTGACTCCTGCATTCTGACTCCTGACTACCTGAGTAGTTACGATTCTTCCAGGTATTGCTGTAGATCGAGGTCTCCAGTCTGATTAGACTTCCAGAGAGGGCGACGGGTTCCTGCGCGTTTCACCGGTTCGAGGGCAGCTCCAGGAGCTCTTCGACGGTGGAGGACAGCCTCCTTCGCGTGAAGACTGGTGGCGGGATAAGGAAGGGGAAAACCAGGGGAACTTGATGGGTTGACGAATGAGGTAGAATTAATTGGAATAAATATGAATAAAGGGAGCGGAAGCTGCAGTGCGAGGACGAATAATGATGAAACAGAAGAAATCGCTTCCCTTGATCATCGTTCTCGCCCTATTCTTGAGCGGGTTGTTGTTCTACAACTTCGGCAGATCAATCTGGGAGCCGATCTATCTCCATTTGCGGGGACTAAGGACCATTTCCGGTTTGCAGAGAGAGGTCGGTCCACGGGTGGAAGGCCGCTTGGGGCCGTATTTCAAGAAGGCTGGAATCAACTATACATCGAAAAA
>JACPDT010000009.1 GCA_016183865.1 Armatimonadota bacterium
GGCGAAGATCTGGGAGCGATCGGAGCAGTGCATTCTTGAGGGGAGGACTTGTCGGCGCCTTTCGAAAGAAGACCATGTTCTCTATCTTTGTGTGCACCTGGCTGTTGAGCACAGTCTCCGTGGCCTGCTCTGGTTTTGCGATCTGGACCGGCTCATACGCCATTCCCCACCCGACTGGAATCATCTGCGAGACTCTGCGGGAACCGCGGGGCTCCTGCGGGCTCTTCGGTGCTGCCTGACCGAGCTCAACAGGCTCTACGAAACCCCTATCCCAAGCACACTTATGGTGCCGCAATTTCGCTCGATTCAGGGAAAACGGTTCCGGCGGAACGAGTATCTTCTTCCCTTTTTCCTGATGGAAAAATCGAAAAGATGGGCCCCTTTATGGGAATTTCTACGCCTCTCTCCGGGGAAAAGCCTTTTTGGAAAGATCAGACGGGGCGCCCGGATTCTGACCCGGATCCTTCGGGGCTGACCAGCCTGTGACTTGTGGCTCGATCCAGCCACCAGGTCCCCAGCACAGCCAGTGTGGAGCAAAGGGCGACAGTGGTCCAGCAGGCCCAGAGGGTGAGCCATTGAACCGCCAGAGCCGCGGATCCTCCCAGAATCGCCATAAGATAAATCAGGTCAACGGCCCGATCCTGGGAAAGGCCCAGAGCCACGAGGCGATGGGACAGGTGGTCCTTGTCGGAAAGGGTAAGAATCTCGTGAAGGGCCTTGATTTTCCCCGCCCGCCATCGGAGGACGGTGATCATTGTCAGATCAAAGAGGGGAACCCACAGGATCAACAAAGGCATGATGATTGCTTTGACGGGCTCTTCCGACCATTGACCCAGCACTGTGGTTGATGCCAGGACAAATCCCAGGAAAAAAGATCCTGTGTCTCCCATGAAGATTCTCGCGGGATGGCGATTGTAGCGGAGAAAACCGAGGCAGCTTCCCCCGATGGCCACCGCAAGAAAACTCAGCCACCGCTGCCAGGTGGGCCAGGCAAGAAGAAAAACAAATATGGAGGCGATCAGAGCCAGGCCTGCAGCCAGCCCGTCCATGTTATCTTCGGCATTGAAAGCGCTCATGACAAAAACGACCCAAAACAGCGTACACACTATGTTAAGCCACAGATTCCCTCCAAAGAGCGTAAGCACAATACCATTGTACACCAGAAATCCCGTGGCGGCCATAAGGACGAAAAACTTGACCACTGCGGAGACTTCCAGGAAATCGTCAACCATTCCCACGAGAACAACGGCCCCTCCGGCAAGAAGAATGGCGAGAAGGTGCAGATCGAACTCCAGAGTGGAACACAGGGAAATCCCAAAGGAGAGAAAAATAGCGAGTCCCCCCAGAGAGGGGATGGGAAGAGAGTGAATCTTTCGGGCACTGGGGCGATCCAGTGCCCCGAAAAAAATAGCGCCCTTTCGAACCAGCGGAGTCAGGAGGTCCGAAAGAAACCAGGCGAGTATGAAGACACCCAGATGGTGGTATTCCGTCCCGAATCGCCTGATGACTCAAGGCATGAGGGTAATCTCTGGACTGGGAAGCATAGCATTCCAGTGCCTTCAATTTCCTGTCAAGGAAACCCTCCACATTCACATAAACCTCGGGGCGAAAAGGAGAGGCCGCCCAGCTCGAGTAAGGGGACTCGTAAATCAGTGCCGCCCTGGGCGGATCCGAAAGTGAGGCAAGAGGAGGGCGTAAGGTGGAATGACACGCACGAAAGACCGCCTCATGATCCTGGTTGCTGGACGGACTCGGCACAAAACACAGCTTGGGACGTATTTTCGTGAAAGCAAGATTTCCATCGGCCTCCAGGAGCGCCATGAGGTCTCTTCTGGGAATCTGATCCAATCTCAAATGGCGTTCCTGATCTCTGTACAGGATATCATAGTCTCGGACCCCCAGCTCTCGTGCTGCCTTATCAAGCTCCGTCTCTCTTGCATCGGTGGAAAGTACGTCGCCGTCGGTTCCATAAAGGGGGACGGCGCCGAGTGAGACAATGACCAGGTATAGCTCGTACCCTGCTTCCGACAATCTGGCCATGGTGCCCCCGCATCCAAAGACCTCGTCATCCGCATGAGGAGCTATGATCAGAACCCTGCCCTTGGTTTTCGCCGCCACCACTCCTATTCCGTCTTCATCGTTTCCGCCCGAGCTTCCCGTAATAGGTGCGGCACCAGTCTATGGTTCGTGTCAACCCTTCACGCAGATCCACCTGGGGCTCGAACCCTATCAGCCTGCGCGCTTTCCCGATGTCGGGAACCCTGTGTGGCGTGTCTTCATAACTCTGGCCATAGTAATCCGCATAAAGAACTCGCTTCACCTCGGAAGACGAACCTGTCAATTCCTTGATGAGATGCGCCAGGGCCTCGATCGTTGCAGGACGATCTGTACCGATATTGAGAGCCTCCCCTTCACATGAGGGGCTCTGAGAGGCCAGCATCACGCCTCCGACAAGGTCCTCCACGTAAGTGAAACAGCGAGTCTGGGCGCCGTCACCGAAAACGGTGATGGGATCCCCTCGGAGTGCCTGTCTGACAAATTGAGCCACAACAGTTCCGTATCCTTCTTCATTGATCCGAGGTCCATAGCAGTTGAAGAATCGGAGTATGACGATCGGAAGGCCCTTGTTCCCGTAAGCATAGGCAACATATTCATCTATCGCCTTTGTCTCTGCATAGCACCACCGGTTTATGTGAGTGGCGCCCAGGAGACGATCCTGGTCTTCGCGATAAGGAATCCCTGCACTCTTGCCGTACACCTCAGATGAAGAAGCGACCACAGTCTTCTTCCAGTGCCGGAATGCCGATGACAGGACATTCTCGGTGCCGGTCACATTGGCAATGATGCATTTCAGAGGGTCTTGAACAATGAACTTTACCCCCACGAGTGCGGCGAGATGATAGATGATGTCACAATCGGAGATGCAGCTCTCCAGAACGGGGATATCCAGGATGGAGCCATTCACGAAACGAAAAGCAGGGTTGGTCAAATGGCGGGAAATATTCCCTATGCTTCCTGTGGACAGGTCGTCCAATACCACCACAGAGGCGCCTTCCTGAAGCAGGCGATCCGTCAGGTGTGAGCCGATAAACCCTGCGCCACCGGTCACCAGAGCTTTCACTCGCGATCTCCTATGCTGTTCTTGCGGCGTCCGCGGCCTGAATTCTTTGTTGAATCATGGCGGCCGTCTGAAGGAGATAGGTTGATGCAGCCGGAGCGGAACCTCCCCCTCCTCCAAGAGTCCTTTGAATTTGAAGACTTGCGGTTGTGGAACCGGGCGTCCGGGCCATCCCTCTCGCCGCCGCCCGATTTTCATTTACCAGATCTGACAGGAGATCCAAAACTAGAGTCGGTCTTGCGTTCGCCTGAGATTCCATGGCTTGCGCGCTTTGAGAGAGAATAAGGTTTTTCGCGAAATCCGCCGCTTCTTTGGCCATGTCCGCATCTGCAATGCGGGACTTGGACTGAGTGATCTCCTCCCCGGCAATGGCCGTGTATTCGGAAAGATGCTGCAAAGCATTCTCCTGGCCGCCCATTTTGGCGGATTCGGAGAATGTGATTTGCAGGGCCTGGTCCGTGGACGTGACGGCATTCTTCGCTCCTGCCTCGGTGGAGATATCCAGGCCGGCGATTCCCAGAACTTCGGGCCGAATGTTCGTCAATTCGATGTCTCTCACATTTCCTGTCTGCGGGCCGACCTGGATTGAAATCGTTTCACCTTTGATTCGAGTGGACCGGAACACCATTCCGGACCATAGATTCAATCCCGTTGTATCACTGGAAAAGACCACATTGCCATCCGGGTCGAAATCGGGGTGCTCTTCATTTGATCCCGGAAAATCCACAAGCACAGATGGAGAAAGCGCCGTGGAACCGTCAGGTCTCACCATGTAAATGCCGTAATCGAAGGGAAAGATATCCGTTTTCGCGCCCTTGAAGCCGACGAAGTCCCCCTGGGGCGTCCAGGCAGGTTGCTCCATTTGGAAGCCGGTAAAGGCGGCAAGACTGCCCGGGTCCCAGGAGGCTGCCGCTGCGTTGGCATCCAGAATACTCAAAGGCTGAGTATTCCCGGTGCCTCCGTCAGAGGTATAAGCGACCTGGGTCCCGTCCTTTGAATAGGCGGCCTGGTAGTCCCACCCGAACTTGGCCGTCTTCTGGACCTTGCCGGTTCCATCGGGGTTCATCTCAAACAAATCGTAAAAGGGATCTCCTGTCCGGTCACTGGAGAAGGTGATTTTGTTCGTGACCCTGTTCCAATTCGCGAAGGAAGAGCTCATGACCCAAATGTCCCTGCTCCCTGCCCGATCGGAGGTGAAAGCAATCTGACTGCCGTCAGGGGACCAGGTAGCGAAGTTATCGTATCCGGCGGCTGTCGTCAATTGGGTCTCAGCACCGCTTGCCAGATCCTTCACCCAGATATCATTGTTCCGGCCAAAGGCGACTTTTGTCCCATCAGGGGAAAAGGAAGGCCGCTCGTCATCTCCTCCGAATGTCAGTTGTTGCAACTGACCCAGGGTGAAATCAATGCTTTGGATCTGTCCCCGATTCAGGAGGGAGACGTCATCGAACTTCGTTTCTTCGGCGATCTTTCTGAGCTGCTGGAGGATCTGCTGGACTTCCGTCTGGAGGGCCTGGCGCCCCAGGTCTGTAATGGTACCGTTGGCGGCTTGAAGGGCAAGTTTTCGAATTCTCTGAAGGAACTGCATCGCCGTGCTCAACCCCCCTCCCGCCACCCGAAGAAGGGCTACTCCATCCAGTATGTTGAGGTTTCCCTGGGCATATCCTCGAATCTGGGCCTCAAGCACGCTGGCTTGCGACATCCCTGCCGCATCATCGCCTGCGGTGTTGATTCGAAGGCCTGTGGTCAAGCGGGTAGTGATCTGCTGGCGCTCCAGTCGAAGCTCGTTCTGGATCCTTGTGAGCTTCTGGGCTTCCACATTATTGACGATGCTTATAAACATGGGCCTTGCCTCCGTGCAATCCCTCCTGCCTCCGGAAAGCATCCTTGCTTGCCGTGTGCATAGGCTAGAGGTAGGGTAAACTGTCTGCTAACATGATCGGAACATTTGTTCCACAATTAAGGGGGTATACGTTCAGGGGGGGGTCTGGGTTCGGGGTTACTTAAGGGGTAGAAACGGGGGTGGCTCTGTGCAGGACGAGAGGCGCCGTATGGTCCACCTGTACGTATCGGGAGCTGAATGCCTGAACTGAGATAAGCTGGGAGGAAGCAAGGTCGGTGCGGAAACGGGGCGCGAAAGTGAGAGGCACGGACAATTCGAGGTGGTTGGACCTGAAAGCGGACTTCACCTGAAGAGAAGAAATGCTGCATTTCACTCTTCTTCCATTTATTTGAATCATGAGGGGATAAACTGCGGTATCCGGATTCACGATCTTCAGAAAAACCGTGTAAAGGGTGCGGCTGGAGATGGGACCCTGAGTG
Organism: Armatimonadota bacterium; assembly: GCA_016183865.1. Taxonomy (GTDB): domain Bacteria; phylum Vulcanimicrobiota; class JACPDT01; order JACPDT01; family JACPDT01; genus JACPDT01. The sequence goes on from JACPDT010000009.1 coordinate 5,441, forward strand.
TCCAGCCGAAGGTAGAGATTCTCGGAGTCGTCGCAGCCCCAGATTGCGGAAAAATCCCCGGAGCTCTCCAGGCGACCCACAATATTATCCTGGGTGGGCTCGACAGAAAGCGGGTCCAGACCGGCCCAATCCTCCGTCCTGCCATCCACCTCTATGAGCTGAGGCCAGGTCAGGGGAAGCTTCTTCTCGGGGAATTCACAGAACAATTCGCCCTTTGCAACAAAGCTCATGAGAAACTTGGAGCTTACTCTTAATTGGGAACGATATTCCTCCAATGCCGACCGTTTGCGAACAACGGCTTCCTCCGCCAGGGGAAAGGGAGTCCAAAGGCCGAGTCCTTCCAGTCCTTTCGGGGGGGATAGAGTGCGCACCGGGTCATAGCCGTAAGGCGCCGGCCACTTGCCGCGATGAACCATGTAGTAGAAGCGCTGTGGAATCTTTTCGCCAAGACTCCCCTGATGCAGCCCCTCGACGGCCAGGTCCAAAAAAGCTGCTGTTGCCCAATGATCAGGGTGCGTATCCTGGGGATGGGGCAATACGACGGAGGTCGGGCGCCAGCTACCGAGGATCTCGATGATTTCGCTCCAAAGCTCGGAGCCGCAGTAAGGCGCCTTGGAACGGTAGCTGTAGGGATATGGAGAGGACTGCTGCCTCGTGTGAGGGGAACGATAAAGTCGCTCCGGAGACCAGAAGTCTCCCCAGAGGCGGTCCATCCCTCCATTGGGAAAACCGAGGAAAACAGCCTGATCTTGAGGAACTTCAAGGCGGGACAGGGCCGCGATGGCCTCCTCTCGGCGGAGATTTCCCAGACTGATGAAATCGGTCTCCCTGGGAAAGACCCTCTTGAATACCCGCTCCGTAGCGTGCCAATAGCCATCCCCATTCGTGATGTAAAGAACGCGGACTTCGCACCCTTTCTGGAGCGCCGTCCACAGGAGCCCGCCGCACCCGATCACTTCATCATCGGGATGAGGAGCGACAACCAGGAGACGGTCGGAAGGAACCAGGGAAACGGGACTTGCCGCCTCAGGCCCGTGCAGGCCCAGTACCGCTCCACAGACGGGAATGAAAAGGGCGAAGAAGACAACGACCGCCAGGAACCCAATGCAGAGTTTGGATCTCACAAACTCTAGTCTTCCTTGTGAGGTCAGACATTCCCTTCAGAAGGAATCAACTCATACCTCCTTGAAACGTAAAAACTTGAAAATCAGGACTAATAAGAAAAAGGAGTGTGCACCTTGTTTTCGTTTGTTGCCAGAATCACCCTTGTAGCTGCCATCATGTTGATGATCCTTCCATCCTGTGGGAAAAGGACCACGACCTATAGCGGGCCCGGCGGAAAAGTGGAGGTTTCTCGGAAAGAAGACGGGAAATCCGCCGAAGTGAAGATCAGCACCAAAGAGGGAACAGGGACATTTTCTTCATCAAAGGAGATAAACGAAAAGGACCTGGGTGTCCCCATTTACCCCAATGCCGTAAAGGACGAGGGAGGCTCCTATTCCTGGAGCGGAACGGGAACAGGGGGAGAACAGGGCGCCACAACGGTCATGCTGGCAACCAGTGATTCCTTTGACGATGTGACGAAGTTTTACAAGGAGAAACTTGGCGAGAAGGCTGCCGTCACGGAATCAAGCCTGCCTCAGGGGAAGAGCGCGGTCCTGCAAGCGGAGCAGGATGGGAACAAGATCGTCGTGTCGGTGGTCAGGACGGATTCCGATCCGAGGACTCGCATCTCTATCGTAAAGACAAAAAAGGACGCAGCGGACTAGCTCACTGGTTTCAGGGGGATTCCTTGACTTCAAAGCGTCCCCGAACGTTTCCTTCCGCCTCTACGAGGTCGGTCCGGATGTGCATGGTGACTTTGTCGCAGTTCAGCACATCTTTGGGGGCCCGTGTCAATTGCACATTGCTCTCAAGGACAATAATGTCATCTTTTCCGAAATAGGAGGCCGTGTCTGATGTGGCGGTCTTGTCGGCCTGCACGACCCTCACGTCTCCCCTGGCAGTGCCGTCCTTTTTTGCCCAGAAATACTCCAGATCGTTCGCCGTCAGGACCGTCCTGCCGGCCTCGCGGAATCGGGCGCCTCCGGATCTTCCGGAAGGCCGACCGGGAGACTTCCCTGTCTCATTGCTCCTGTCATAGATTGCCCTCACATTTCCGGAGAGGACCGTCTTTTTCTGGTTCAGGTAGATCGTCCCTTTGTCGGCGGTGACCACTGTCCCAGGCTGGGTAATCGTAACGCCCCCCGTCATGAAGGCCACCTGTTTTCTGGCATCATAAGAAGCTTCCTTTGTCGTCACAACGATTTCGTCTTGTGTCATCCTCACCTTTCCCCAGATCCTGTACAATTTCGTCTTTTCATTATAAGTCAAATGATCTGCGTCTATGGTCATCTTCTTCGCCTCCTGGGCCGCAATGGGTGCGGAAAACAGGAGCAAGAGAAACAAGGCGGCAAAGAAGAAATGCCTGGAAAAGATTGGAATACATCTTTTTCTCATGGTTGAATCGGTGCCCATAGGTTATCTGTTTTGACTGCGTGCGCCTGTGGACGGATACTGCCCCGGCTTCACAGGGATGGTGACTGGAAAGGAATAAGGAACCCTGTTCGGCGTCGTCACCTGGGCGCCGGGAACGAAGGGCGCTGGGTTTGCAGGTGACACCGGTATCACAGGATTAGAGATCGGGTTCAAAGGAGAGCCCACGATCCTGGGTGGGCAGCCATAGGTTCCGGAGTAGTAGGTGAAGGATCCGACACTAATCCCGAAGCCGGGGGCAGGATAGTAAGCGCCCGGGATCCCTGTCTGATAGGTCCCATAAGGATAAGAATAGAACGCTCCCACACTCCCAAAACCGGAAAAAGGGACGCCGAAACTGTCATAGAGGACCCCCTCCCGATCCTTTCTGAATTCCTGAAAATAGGAAGGGTCGTCGGCCAGCCTCTTGATCCTGGATGGATCAATTGGGGAATCGGAAGCCAGATAAAGCACTCGCTTGATCAAATAGTCTCTCTTGACTCGGAGGACGTTGTCATAGTAAGGTGTCTTCAAGTTGGCCCCAAGCACCTCGCCTCTATCCGCCTCATAGGCGATAAGTGTCACGTATCTGCCGGGATCGGCGACATAGCGAATATCAACCGGGTCCCCTGAAAAAAAGACCCCCGGCGATTCCACCCACACACGATGCTCCGCAAAGGCGCCCCCGGTAGTCCACGCCAGGAGAAACAGCATACCTACCCAGAACAGGCCAATCCGTGCCATGAAAATCCCTCCGATAAAATCGCACTTCAAGGAATGACTTCCGAATCCTTTCCATTCTAACATACAGAACAATGGAAATCAAGGGAAAATCCCAGGATTATCGAATTGCAGAGAATTCGAGAAATTCAAGAGATCCGGGCCCTGCCTGCGATCTTCAAAGGGGGAGCGGCATGATTCGCAAAGTTGCGGTTCTGGGCTTGTTTCTTGTTTTCCTATTGACGTCCCTTGTCTTCGCGGAAGATAAGGAAGGCCAGGACAAAGGAATCTTCGACACTTTTTCCGAGGACGTGACTGTGGAAACAGGAGCGAAAATGCCTGTGCTGAGAAGAGAAGCCCCTTATTCCGTGACCTTGATTACATCCGAGGATCTTGAGAGATACCGTCCCCAGAGTTTCGGCGATCTCTTTCAAAGAGTGCCCGGTGTGGATGTTCTTCCCTTGAATGCCTCCTTTTTCTGGATGACAATTCGAGACGTGTATGGCGGTTTTGCCCACCAGAATCGCGTGACCGTATTGATTGACGATGTCCCTCTTTTCGTCAATCTCGCAAGCATGAATTTCCTGGACTCCATCCCCGTGAATATTCAGGACATTGAAAGCATTGAGCTGATTCGAACCCCCACCACAATTTCCGGCGTCAGCGCAGTTCAGGGAATCATCAGCATAAAAACAAAGTCGGCGAAAAGCGCAGGCGCGTTCAAGGTTGAAGGATCGGTTGGAGACGGAGAGACGAACTACGGATACCTCGGGTTCGGCGGAAAGGGTGACCGGGTGTCGTACAGAATTTCGGCTGTCTCGAACCAGTCCGATCTGTGGAGATCGGCGGAGCTGAGCAGCCCGCAACGTGTCGTAAGACCGGGTGATCCCTATATGAGAAAAACGAATTTCTCCTCAAGGCTGGACTACTCCCCTGACCCGAAAACCAATATGGGGCTCCTTCTCGGAAGAACGGAGCGCTCAAACCTCTATGAGGAAGAGTCGTCCCTTGTGATGCTGCCCGCTATCGCCCAGAATCTCCTGGCCCTCACGTACACACGTACAATGAAGGAAGATTCTCAATTGAAACTCAGATTCTCTCATACTGCGCTGTCTTCCAATGTGGAGACCCAGTACTTTGACAGGGTCCGCCCCTTCCAATACTCTGAAGAAAGAAACGATCTTGCCTTTGAGCATTTCTTCCCATGGGCTGGAGGTAATTTCCTTTCCTGGGGAGGAAACGTCTACCGCTACACGACAAGATCCAGCCAGGACGCGACTCCTCCCTACGTAATCGCCGCGACCAAGGAGAAGTTGGGTCTTCAGTACAAAGACACCAATCAAATGGGTTGGAGTCTCTATTTTCAAAACAAGCACGACTTTACGCCCAAGACCTTTCTCTTTCTCGGGGGCAGGCTGGATTCATACTGGACCGGTCAAGGCAATTTCGCGCCTTTCGCCTCCCTTGTCCACAAGACGGCGCCAGGGAGATCTTTGCGCCTGAATGCCAACACAGGGTACCGGTATCCGGAATCGCACGAGCTTTTCGCCAATATGGCGGCATTGTTCACGCCTACCCAGTCGCCTTTTCCATCCGGGGCCTTTCTCTACGGCGCCGAGTTTGCCACAGGACATGGCCTGTCGCCTGAGAAAGTGACGTCCTTTGAGGCGGCCTATGGGGGCTCATTCAGCCCGAAATTCAAGGGAGAGGTGGAATTCTATCATAAGAAAACAGATGACTATATTCTCAGGAGGGTCTTCGAAGGCCCCATGAGCCTTGATCATCCTATGGGCTTCCAGGTCCTTCCCAACCCCCCGGCAATGGCCCTCCCTCCGCCCCCTTTTCCCATACCCCCCCCTCCTTTCCTCACCATTGGAGTTGACTTCAATATGGATGGAGTATATGACGCCGCTTTCGCCCCCGGGGGAGGAATTTTACCGGTCAATATCCCCTGGATTCAGGTGACGGGAGGAGAGTTCTCAGGGGAGTATCTTCTCAAAGAATGGGCCACGTTGTATGGAAACTTCAGGTATCAAAAGGCCAAGATGAGATTGACGCCCGAGTTGGCGGCGATTCTGGGTCTCCCTGAAGAAAGTGAGGTGCGCACGGCAGCAAGGGATATTTACACCCTGGGGGTCAAGCTGGATCTGCGCCACAATGTGAAGGGATTTGTCGAGGCGGTGCAAACAGGGGAGAGAACTATTCGGGGACGTATTCCTGCCAGGACCGTCGTTGACGCAGGGATCAGTTTTCCCCTGGCCGACAGGTTCAAGGGGGGCCTGTGGGGTTACAACATTTTCGACAGCCGAATCGAGGATAACTGGAATACCATAAAACCGGGGCGAAGACTTTATCTGGTGTTGACCTATGAGCTGTAAACCCCGCTGGAACGAATTCGGGAAACTTTCTTTAATGATCGCGGGCCCTGCCTGCGATCTTCAAAGGGGGAGCTACGTGATACGTAAAATTGCGGTTCTGGGCCTATTTCTTGTTTTCCTGTTGACGTCCCTTGTCTTCGCAGAAGATAAGGAAAATCAGGCAAAAGGAGTCTTCGACACTTTTTCCGATGACGTAACGGTGGAAACAGGAGCGAAGATGCCTGTGCTGAGGAGAGAAGCCCCTTATTCCGTGACTCTGATTACATCTGAGGATCTGGAAAGATATCGTCCTCAAAGCTTTGCCGATCTCTTTCAAAGAGTGCCCGGTGTGGATGTCCTTCCATTGAATGCCTCCTTTTTCTGGATGACCGTCCGGGACGTGTATGGCGGCTTCCTCCATCAAAATCGAATTACCGTGCTGATTGACGATGTCCCCCTTTTCGTCAATCTCGCCAGCGTAAATTTCCTGGACGCGATGCCCGTAAATATTCAGGATGTTGAAAGCATAGAGTTGATCCGAACCCCCACCACGATTTCCGGAGTCAGCGCCGTTCAGGGAATCATCAGCATAAAAACAAAGGCGGCCAGAAACGCAAGTGCCTTCAGGGCTGAAGGGTCAATCGGGGATGGAGAGACGAACTATGGTTACCTCGGGTTCGGCGGGAAGGGTGACCGGGCATCGTACAGGATTTCGGCCGTGTCGAGCCAGTCCGACCTGTGGAGGTCCTCGGAGCTGGACAGACCGCAGCTTGTTCTGAAGCCGGGGGATCCTTATGTGAGGAAAACGAATCTCTCCTCCAGGCTGGACTATCCCTTGAGCCCAAGTAGCAGTCTGGGCCTCCTTTTCGGCAGGACGGAACGTTCAAGCATCTATGAGGAAGATTCTCCCTTTGTGGTCTTGCCCAATATCGCCCAGAACCTCCTGGCCCTCACATACACACGTGCAATGGGTGAGGATTCTCAACTGAAGTTGAGGTTCTCTCATACAGCCCTTTCTTCCAATTGGGAGACCCAGTACTTTGACAGAGGTCTCCCGCTCCTGTACGCTGAAGAAAGAAGTGAGCTCGCTCTTGAGCATTTCTTCCCATGGGCCCATGCAAATCTCCTTTCCTGGGGTGGAAACATCTACCGATACACGACAAGATCCAGCAGGGATACCACTCCTCCTTACGTGGTCGCCGCGACCAAGGACAAGCTGAGCCTCCACTACAAAGACACGAATGAGATGGGTTGGGGCCTTTACTTTCAAAACAAGCACGACTTCACGCCGAAGACTTTTCTCTTTCTCGGCGGAAGGCTGGATTCGTACTGGACCGGTCAAGGCAATTTCGCGCCCTTCGCCTCCCTTGTTCACAAGACTGCACCTGGTAGATCCTTTCGCCTGAACGCGAACACAGGATACCGATATCCCGAATCCCATGAACTTCTTGCCAATCTGGCGTTCTTGTTTACGCCCGCCGCATCGTCCCCTTTGCCCTCGGGAGGTTTCTTCTACGGCGCTGAGTTTGCCACAGGGCAGGGCCTTTCGCCTGAAAAGGTGACATCCTTTGAGGCGGCCTATGGGGGTTCATTCAGTCCAAGATTCAAGGGGGAAGTGGAGCTCTATCACAAGAAAACGGAGAACTACATCCTCAGGAGGGACTTCGAGGGTCCCATGACTCTTGATCACCCCCTGGGCTTCCAGGTCCTTCCCAACCCACCCGCAATGGCCCTTACTCCCCCGCCCTTTCCCATTTCAGCCCCTCCCTTCTTTACGATAGGAGTTGACCTTGACGGGGATGGAGTGTATGATGCCGCTTTCGTGCCCGGAGGAGGAATTTTGCCGGTCAATATCCCCTGGATTCAGGTGACGGGAGGAGAGATTTCAGGGGAGTACCTTCTCAAAGAGTGGGCCGCATTGTATGGGAACTTCAGATATCAAAAGGCCAAAATGAGATTGACGCCCGAGCTGGCGGCGATTCTGGGTCTCCCTGAGGAAAGTGAGGTGCGCACAGCGGCCCGGGATATCTACACCCTGGGAGTCAAGCTGGATCTCCGGCATGATGTGAAGGGGTTTATCGAGGCGGTGCAAACAGGGGAGAGAATTCTTCGGAGAAACATCCCTGCCAGAACCGTCGTTGACGCCGGAATCAGTTTTCCCCTGGCTGAGAGGCTCAAGGGGGGCCTGTGGGGTTACAACATTTTCGACAGCCGAATAGTGGACAACTGGAACACCATAAAACCAGGGCGAAGACTCTATCTGGTGTTGACTTACGATCTGTAAATCCCGAAGGTTTCTTTCATGAAAGAGCCTTTTTCTGCGATTTCGTTTATGGCTTTATCAATAGATTCGTTTTCGTAGGCTCTGAAGAAAGCATCCACTATTTCGGGGTCAAAATGCCCGCCCTTCCCCTCTTTAAGCCGCTTCAAGGCTTCCTCTGCGGGGAGCCCCTTCCTGTAGGGGCGATCGGAGGTCATTGCATCAAAGGCGTCGGCGATCG
>JACPDT010000262.1 GCA_016183865.1 Armatimonadota bacterium
AGTGGGTTGTGATGCGGGACCACACGGTTCATGGGGGCAATATCTTGAAGAATGTTTCCTTTTTCCACGAAATCGTACCCATGGTGAGAGGGCATCATGAGCGATATGACGGTAAGGGCTATCCGGACAGCCTTTCCGGCGCCCAGATTCCCCTTGGCGCCCAGATCATAGCCATCGCGGATGCCTATGACACACTGATTCACGATCGTCCCTACAAGAAGGCGATGCCCCCCCGGGAAGCGGCGGGACGCCTGATCAAGGACTCGGGAACCCATTTCCACCCCAGGGTGGCTGAGGCCTTCGCCAGGGTGATGGCAAAGGAGCTGAAAGAGGTTGTGGGCGAAGAAGCCGTGGAAGCTCCGCCTGCAACCGCGCCGCAAGGCCCACAGATCAGAGAGGAGCTTGAGCTGGAAAGAGATGGAAACTGAAGAGACCACACAGTCTGCGGAAATCGAACTCTCCAAGACCTATGATCCCGCCTCCGTTGAGGAAAAATGGTACCGCAACTGGATGGAGAGCAACTCCTTCCTCCCGAAGGATGGTGATTCCCCTCCATTTTGCATCGTCATTCCTCCACCCAATGTGACAGGCTCCCTTCACATGGGGCACGCCCTCGACAATACCCTGCAGGACATACTTGTTCGGTGGCGCCGAATGCTCGGGGAGCGGGTGCTCTGGTTGCCGGGAACGGACCACGCAGGAATCGCAACCCAGACCGTTGTGGAAAAAGAATTGAAGAAAGAGGGAAAATCCCGTCATTCCCTGGGGCGCGATGAGTTCATAAGGCGCGTGTGGAGCTGGAAGGAACAATACGGCGGGGTAATCATCGAGCAGTTGAAGAGACTGGGAGCTTCCTGCGATTGGAGCAGACTGCGATTCACCATGGACGAAGCTTGCTCCGAGGCCGTGAGAGAGGCTTTTTTTCGCCTTTTCCAGGAAGGCTTGATCTATAGGGGCGAATATATCATCAACTGGTGCCCGAGATGCCTGACTGCGCTCTCCGACCTGGAAGTCGAGCATGAAGAGGTTCCTGATGCCCGGCTTCACTACATTCGCTATCCCTTCAAAGGAGAAGACCCCTCCACAGGGGAGGCTCTCCTTCTGGCTACGACGAGACCTGAGACGATTCTTGCCGATGTGGCGATCGCCGTCTCTCCCGATGATCCCAAACATAAGCACAATGTGGGAAAAACGGTAATACTGCCTCTTGTGGGCAGGGAGCTTCCGATCATCGAGGATTCCTATGTAGACCCCGAGTTCGGCACAGGGGCAGTGAAGATCACCCCTGCCCATGATCCCAACGATTTTCTGGTAGGAAAGCGACACAATCTGCCTTGTCTTAAGGTCATTGACGAGCGAGGCAGAATGAATCAGAATGCGGAAGAGTATACGGGTGGAAAGATTGCTTCCGACACGGATCGCTTCAAGGCCAGAGATCAGGTGATTCAGCTTCTCCAGGAAGCCGGTCTCTATGATCGGGAACGATCCTCTCTGCCTTACTCCCACAGCATCGGGGTGTGCTACAGATGCCATACCCCCATAGAGCCATACCTTTCACTCCAGTGGTTCGTTCGAATGAAGGAATTGGCCGCACCCGCCATTCTGGCGGTGAAGGAAGGACGCACCCGGTTCATACCTGAACGCTTCACAAGGACTTACCTTTACTGGATGGAGAACATCAAGGACTGGTGCATTTCACGACAGCTCTGGTGGGGACATCGGATCCCTGTTTGGTACTGCGATTCATGTGGGCGTGCATTCTCATCGAGAAAGGATCCGGACACTTGTGAAAGATGCGGAGGCGCTCTTACTCAGGATCCGGATGTCCTGGACACCTGGTTCTCTTCCGCCCTGTGGCCTTTTTCCACTCTGGGCTGGCCGGAATCCACGAAGGATCTTGAGACCTGGTATCCCACATCCGTTCTGGTTACGGCAAGGGACATCATCTTTCTCTGGGTCGCCCGCATGATCATGTCAGGTCTCCATTTCATGGATAAGGTTCCTTTTCGGGATGTTCATATCCATGCGACCATTCTGGACAAGACCGGTCGCAGGATGAGCAAATCTCTCGGAACAGGGGTGGATCCCCTGGAGCTCATCGAGAAATATGGGGCCGATGCAACCCGCATGGGCCTCATAGCCCAGACCCAGGCGGACCAGGACATCCGTTTCAACAGGGAAAAGATCGAGATCTGCCGAAATTTTGCGAACAAGCTCTGGAATGCCGCCAGATTTGTGCATCTTACAACTCCGGAGAGAGCAAATTACGCGCTGTTTCCCGTGGAACAACTTGGATCTCTCCCTGACCGCTGGATCATGAGCGCTCTGGCCGACACGGTCGCTACGGTAACGAATGCTATGGAAGCGTATGATTTCGGGACAGCTTCTCAGAGGCTGATCACATTCCTGTGGAACGAATACTGCGACTGGTATGTGGAGATCGCCAAAGAGGCGGTGAGTCAGGGAGGTCCCTCTGCCGATTCCGCCAGAGCGATCCTGCGGACGGTGCTCCTCACAACAATCAAGCTGCTTCACCCTTTCATGCCTTTCGTCACGGAAGAGATCTGGCATCTCTTTACAGGCGAAGGGAGTATCATGACCGCACCCTGGCCGAGGACGGCGGAATTTGAGAGATACCGTGACAGGCGGGCCGAAGAGGACATGGGTCTCGTCATGGAGGTGGTGCGCGCCTTCCGCAACCTGAGACAGGATGTCAACCTTTCCCCGAAGCAGGCCGCTGAAATGGTGGTGGAGACGGGCGACGCAGGGTCTCATCAAGTGCTGGAATCCGCCAAATCTCTCCTTTCGACACTGGCCAATGCCCATCCGATCACTCTGCGTCCTCCCTCGACGGAGGCAGCTCCCCGGGACGAGACTGCACGGCGCCCGATGCATGCCCTTTCCGCAAGAACGGGATCTGTGGAGATCTTTCTCCCCCTTTCCGGTCTTATTGATATCTCCCGTGAGCTGGAGCGCCTCGATAAGGAAAGAGCCCGACTCGAGAACGATCTGGCGGTATCCGGAAGGAAACTGTCAGATCAGGCTTTTGTCAGCAAGGCCAAACCGGAAGTGGTGGAGCGTGAGCGCCAGAAAAACGAGGGCCTCCGTTCCCAATACGAAAAAATCAGTGCCCGCGTTAAAAATCGAATTAGTATGACCGTGTTACTTTGCGGTGATTGTCGCTGCTTGATTTCCCCTCCCCCAGCCCAGGGCAATGACTCCCGCGAGGGGAGATCCGGATCGCGAACGGAGTGAATCAAATGACCCAGGTGCCCGAAAAAGAGGCCGGCGCCTTGTCCGCCGAAAGGGCGAAGGCTGATCCATCCGTTGCTGTTGAGGGGACGGATCTCGAGGAACAGATCGTGGTCTTCCAGATGGGGAAAGAGTTGTATGCCCTGAAAATCGAGTACGTGAACGAGATCATTCGGATGCAGGAAATCACGGAAATCCCCAGGGTCCCCGAGTTCGTGGAAGGTGTGATCAATCTTCGCGGCAAAGTCATCCCCATCATTGATCTGCGCAAGCGCTTCGGCCTGCCTGCCTCGGAGGAGACGGCAAGCACCCGCATCATTATTGTGGCCATACGCGAGTTGATGGTAGGCATGATCGTGGACAAGGTTCACGAGGTCCTGACCATTCCCGGGACCTCGATCGAGCCTCCGTCGCCCTTTTTTACCAGTGTGGATATAGAGTTTCTGAGAGGAACGGCAAGAGTGGAGAAGGTGGGAAAATTGGAAAATCGCCTGGTAATTCTCTTGAACCTGGAAAAGATCCTGACACTAAGGGAACAGGCAGCGATTCTCGAGCTCAGGGCTCAGGAATAGAAGGGGGTATAGAGCTTTGGACGGTGAGATCTCAAAATTCCGGACAATGGCCGTATATAGAACGCTTTTTTTACTGACCCTCGTCTGCCTCCTCTTTGTGGAAGGCATGCTCATCATTTCCTATTTCTCCTTCAAGGCAGGGGGAGGGATCGTGAATGCCCTCATACCCCTGGGAACCGTGTCGGCAGGAGCGGTTTTCGCAGTCGGCTAGACAGGACCCCTCCATCAGCGCCCTTTTTGATGCTTTTGAGAGGGCTGCCGGCGGCCTGTCCCGGGTCGTGTCCAGTGTTCGGGACTCCAGCCAGAACATGTCCGGGGCTTCAGACAAGATGCTTCAGGCATCGGAAGAGCTCCGACAATCGGTTCTTCAAATCAACGAGCTGGTTGCCCATCTGGCAAAGGGGGCTACCTCTCAGACAAGCTGCGTCGAGGATGCCGCCAGGCAGGTGCAGGGACTTCTTTCCATGATCAGCGAGATCGCCAAAGGCGCCTCCACGCAGTCCATCAGCGCCAGCAGCACCTATCAGAATATCGAGACCATCTCCAAAGCTCTGTCTCTAAACACTCAGAGCATTCTTTCCGTTGCAGACAACTCCAAAAAGGCTTCCGACAGCGCCCAGGGAGGCGGCATGGCCATCAACAAGACCATTGACAGCATTTCCAGGATCAAGGTGATGGTGCAGTCGTCCGTGGAGAAGGTGGAAAATCTCTCCAGGTTTTCCCGCCAGATCGGCATGATCGTAAAAGTAATCAGCGATATCGCGGAACAAACCAACCTCCTTGCGCTGAACGCGGCGATAGAGGCTGTCCGTGCCGGAGAGCACGGCAGAGGGTTCGCCGTGGTGGCCAGCGAGATCCGAAAACTGGCGGAACGGTCCGGTGAAGCCACAGAGGAGATCAGCTCCCTCATTGCCAGCGTGCAGGAGGAGATCGAGAAGGTCGTCAAGGCGATGGAAGAGGGCTCCCGGGAAGTGGAAGAGGTATCCAGGGGAGGAGGGGAAGCTCAGACCTCCCTTATGGAGATTATCAACAACATGAGCATGACCTTTGTTCAGATTCAGGAAATAGCCCAAGCTATGCAAGGGATGAATACCAACACAAAAGAGCTGGTTCGAGCCACCGAGGAGGTTGCCAACATCTCTGAAGAAAATGCCTCCATGTGCGAGGAAATGGCGGCGAACAGCCAGATCGTCGAGAATTCCATCAAGATGATCGCCTCCATGTCCCAGGAGTTCTCGTCCATCTCGCAGGAAATCGCCGCATCAACGGAGCAGCAGGCAAACCGCATAGAAGGAATTCTGTCAACTGTGGCCGCATTGTCCCAGCAAGCCCACGCTTTGCGCGAGCTGGTGGACAAGTTCAAGACCGAAGAGACCGCTACTTTGAGTCTCAGCAGAGTGGAGCCCCCGATAACCCTCCAAAAAGTAAGGAGTTAATCATTTGGATGGGAAAGATTGTAGTATCCCTGGGTGAAATCAAAACCAGCGGAAACCGGGACGACGTGCTTGTGGGAGTGGCTTTGGGTTCATGTGTGGGTGTGGTAATGTACGATCCTGCGGTCTCCGTCGGCGGCATGGCCCACGTGATGCTGCCTGACAGTGCTTTTTCCGTTTCGAGCTCCGAACCGGGAAAAACAGCCGACACGGCGATTCCAGCCTTGATAGAGGCATTGAAGTCTCTCGGCGCGCAGCATGAGCGTATTCGCGCCGTCATCGCAGGAGGCGCCTCTCTCCTCCCTATTGCCCTCGCGGGGAAACAGCAACAGGGAATCGGCGCCAAGAACACGGAGGCCGTGCAGGCTCAGCTTCTGAAACGGTGCATCCCTGTTATCGCGAAAGATGTGGGAGGGGCGAAAGGGAGAACCATGAAGCTCTATATGGAAAATGGATTGATTACCACAAAGAAGGCGGAGAATCAGGAGGAGAACCTGGCCATATTGGGCAACCGCAAGGCGGGACGCCTGAAATTGAGCTCAGGACTGTAGGAGAGAAAAGTGCCGCAGGATCTTTACGAAGACGAAGAAGATCTGAAATTCTTCCTCGAGGAGACGGAAGAGCATATCCGCACCCTGAAGGAAGGGGCGAAGGCCCTTGACGGAGGCGGGGCGCCTCCCGACCCGCTTCTTGAATCCCTGTACAGAAGCGCCCACACCATCAAGGGCTCATCTGCCACCTTCGGTTTTCCTCCACTTATGGAATTAGCCCAGGCCATGGAAAAATTCCTGGATCGGGCCAGGAAGAAAACGATGCCCCTTCAGGAAGATGGTGTAGCCCTTCTCAAGGAGGGAGCTTCGGGGTTGGAGACATTGAAGGATGCCCTGGAAGGGCGCAAGAGTCCGCCCGATCAGGGAGAGCTTGCGAAACGCTTCGATGGTTTCACAGGGGCTGCCCCGAAAAAGGAGAAGGCGCCCTCGCCCAAATCACGGTCAGTGGCCGAAGCTCCCGTGATTCCACAGGACAAGAGGCTCCGCGCGATTCTTCAAGAGGGCTTCAAGCGGGGCTTCAAGGCTTTTCAGATTGATCTTTCCATCTCTCCCCAGAGTCCCATGCCCTTTGTGCGTGCCGTGCAAGCCACGAAGGAGCTGGAGCGCTCAGGGAGGATTGCCCACCTTGATCCCCCTCTCCAGATGGGCAAGGCGGATGAGTTCGGCGGGTCCCTCCGCATGTTTTTTGTGACCAAATTGGAAGAGTCGGAAATTCTCGAACTGGCTGATTCCATTTATGATGTGGAAAACGTGAAGATTGTGGAGATTTCTTCGGCTGATTCCGCGGGGCCCGTTTCCAGGAAAGGAGCTTCTGCCGCTCAGCCGCCTCCGGAGGCGGCTCCCCCCCTGGAGGTGGAGAGTGAAAAGCCCGCCCACCAGGTGGATTCTTCCTTGATTTCTCCTCCCTCTGGGAGGAGCCTGGAGGAGGGGGGTGGAGGGCCGGAAGAAGGGGATGGGAAGCGGGAGAAGCGGAGGGAATCCCGTGGAAAAGGGGAGATTTTCGAGCTTAACCTTCAGGTAAGC
>JACPDT010000256.1 GCA_016183865.1 Armatimonadota bacterium
TAGATCAGACCGCCCCGGTTGCTTTCCGGTGGTGGCGGGCAGGCTCGGCGGCCTTGCCGGGGGGGAGGAAGCCGTGAAGACGGCCTCGGATTCGGAAAACCGCCTGGGCATGTAGCTGGGAGGCTCTGGCTTCGGATACCTGCAGTACCTTTGTGATTTCCTTCAAGGTGAGCTCCTCAAAGTAGTAGAGGCTGACCAGAAGCTTCTCCCTGGGCGGCAGGTTCGCAATCGCGTCCTTGAGGGCATCCTTCAACTCCTTCCGGGAGACTTCCTCTTCCGGACCGATTCCAGGATCCAGTACCGAGTCTTTGCGGGTGAGGTCCCCGTCATCCTGTGCCAGCATCTCTTCCAGAGACACAATCGCCGTGCCGGCCATCTGGGACAAATGGGACCTGAGCTGGTCCTGGGTAATGCCCATCTCCTTCGCCACCTCTTCTTCCGAGGTGGATCTGCCGAGCCGGTTTTCCAGCCTGTGGTATACTTCTTCCGTTTCCCTCGCTGACCAGGTCATTTATGTCAATATGAGGGGGCAGATTGATGCTGATCCGACCCGCCACGTACTTGACCAGGTGCGCATACTCAACGATCAGACGTTGTTTCTCATCCGATTTGCTCGATTTTTTGTATTCTTTCCAGACATCCTCAAGGGGAATCAAGGGACTGATCACTTCCTCCAAGATCGTCACTGGCTGGAGTTTGTTCGCCCGGCGGAGGCATGAATTGCGGCACAAGCTCATCCGGCGTCTCTCCAGGCGCCTTCGGCGCCGTGAACTGGGGAATACCGGCAAAGTCCGGGCCGGCTGCGCCCAGAGTAAAATCCACGAATGACCCACTCTGCGCTTCCTGCACCGCGTCCCTGAAGGTAGCGTCAGGCGTCTCCTCCGTAACACCGGGACTTGCGGCACTGCGAACCGCGTGCCACCCTGATCCGATCAGGCCCCCTACAATGCCGAAAAAAAGAAACGCCCCAAAGGCTCTGATCAGGGAATTGTCCAGTGCCACATCACTCGACAGCGCCAGGGCAAGAGTCGCCACAAATGCGACTGTAGAAAGAAGAACAGCTACCAGCAGCACCCGAAAATTCACGCTGTCCCCCATCAAGAAGCCGTCGCTTACGTACCGGCACCACAACGCCAAATGTCAGCGGAGGGGTGACGCCGGAGGCTGGGCGCCCTAAGACGCGGAGCAGACTGGGCCCCACCGGGGGATGGGAGTCTGCGAGCATCGTGGGCTGCCGCAGGCGGCAGGACCCCGAAGCGGCAAAAATAGCGTTGCCGTACTAGCTCTGCCTTCGCTGGCAGTTGAATATATATTGGATGAGGAGCTTTTGTTCTCCTGCATCTATCTCCACGAAGTGAATACCGATCTCCTTTTCCGGCTGACCGGGGAGGCGCCTTACCCTCACGATCTTCCCGGTAAGGGGAAGGGGTGTTGTATAAGGGATCTCAAGCTCAAGCTCGAGGATGATTCCCCTGAAAAAAAAACCTTGAGCCAGGAGGGCGATGCCTGTTCCACTGATATTTCGAGTGTGCCCCTGACGCCATTTCGTCGAAAAAGGGGTTCTGTATCTGACAGGGAGCGTCTTGTCTATGCGAAGGAATTCCCGAGCGCCCTGCCGAGGCTGGCCGTCTCTCACATCAGCCCTCTTCGTCTGAGCTCTCTCTGTTTCTCGAAAATAAAGCGCATGATCGTGTCCTGATCGGCTTCGGTAATATTCGCGAAATTGATGGCGATTCGATATTTTCCGGGAGCGCCTTGGATTGGCGCCACCTTTATGATCCTGCCCCCAACGGTTACCGTTTTTTGGGGCAAATGCAGTTTCAGCGCAATGCCTGAGCCTTCCGGGAGACTCAGGGCAAGCATCATGGCCAAACCGCTTCCACTCAGGTCCGATGTGACGGCACTTCTGGCCAGTCCGGCCTGGGTGCGGAAATCCACGGGGAGAGCGATCTCCAGCCTCACGAAGCGTCTTCTTTGGGCGACCTTTTCCGTCTCTTCCCAGGAGACATCCGCCGGCTGGGCGACTTGAAGTGTAGGAGGGGAAGCCTCTTTGTCCACAAAGAGAACCTGGGTCTCGAATGTCCCGGTGTATTCTTCCCTTTCCACATTGATCGTAACAGAGGACTCTTCGGGGAGCTCGAGCATCTGGTTTTCGCTCTTGGGGGCGGTCACAGTTATGGTTTTGGCGTCATAGGCCAGGACTTCCACCAGAAACATGCGGCTATCTTCCTCTTCACCCTCCCCTTTCAGCTCAAGCTCCACTTTCTCGCTTTCGCCGAACTCAATTGTGGGTTTGCGCCTGAAAATCCCGAAGAACAACTCTCACACCCCCTTTAGAGAAGTCCGCGACGGCGCAAGTCCACCTGACGGTTGAAAACAAAACCAAGAAGGGCGTCCCTGTCCCGCACGCTCAACCCTTCCAGGGAAAGATGGAGATGGCCTGTTCTATCCTGTTTCGCCACTTTCGTAACCCTTGCTATGATGCGTAGTGTTCGGTTTATTTCAGGAATGGGTAGCGTGACTCCAAGGATTGTTTTTACCGGCATGGTTCCTGTAACGGCCACCAGAATGCTGTCTCCGCCGACCCAGATCGTCTCGCCTCGAAACACCACCGTTTTCTTGGGGCTGTGTCCTTTTGGGATCACCTCCATCACGACCGGCAGATTTGCCTCTATGCCCGTGAAGCCACGTTTCAATACATGTTTTACTTCCTTGACTTCCAGGTGGGAAGGCATATCCAGGACAATGGTCGTAAAGGGTCCCCGTTCGACTCCTCGGTAATGACTTTCGAAAGATCCGAGGGAATCTCCTCTTATGAAGAACACCTGAACAGGTGCTCCTTTCGGCATGCGCGGAGGCGTCGTCAATGGCACAATGTGGAGCCTCGAATCATCCCATTCTTGCAAGCTCCCGACGAAACTTCCTGCATCAGATTCCATCTTGAGCTTCAAACCCTGCATCAGGACATCCATGGCGGTTTCATCTCGTTTCATCACAAAGGCATGACTTCGCCGGTGAGACTTACCATGCCGAAGGCCTCGACAGTGGCTTCCGGCACGATTTCATTGTAAGATAGCACCACAAGGTGCGGGATGACCCGCTCTGTGAGGCGCTTGAAATATGGGCGAACGGATGTGGAGCAAAGGACTATGGGATGGTATCCCGCCTTCGTGATTTTCTCCACCTCTTTGAGGAGACTGCCGTAAATCTTTTGTATGGTCTCGGGATCGAGGGTTGTGAAAGCGTCCCTTTCTCCTCTCACCGCGTCTACGATGAGCTTCTCCAGGGAAGGCTCCAGAGTGATTACCGGTATGCTGCCGTCGGGCTGCTGATACTCCTGGCAAATGGCCTTTCCCAAGGCCTGGCGTACTCCTTCCGTCAAAGCATCCATCTCCTTGGTAGCTCTGGCTTGATCGGCAAGGGTCTCCAGAATGAGGAGCAGATTTCGAATGGAGAGCCGCTCCCTCAGGAGATTTTGGAGCACCTTTTGAAGCTCTCCCAGTGTAAGCACTGCCGGTATCAATTCATCCACCACAACAGGGTGTGTTTTCTTGACATTGTCCAGTAGGAGCTGAACTTCCTGTCTTCCCAGCAACTGGGCGGCCTGTCCTTTGATCACTTCCGTGACGTGTGTGGCAACAACGGCGGATGGATCTATGACCGTGTAGCCTGCCATTTCGGCTCTTTCCTTTTCCGATTCCGGCAGCCACAGTGCAGGGAGCCCAAAAGCCGGCTCCCTTGTCTGAATGCCTTCAACAGGCTCTTCCACCGTGCCCGGGTTGATGGCCAGAAATCGTCCCACCATCACCTCACCTTTGGCTACCTCAAGTCCATAGATTTTTATGGCATACTGGGATGGACGCAACTGCATGTTGTCTCTGACCCTGATGGGAGGCACGACCAGTCCCAGCTCTGTGGCGCAATTTCTCCTGACCATGGTGATTCGCTCCAGAAGATCGCCTCCCTGGTCCGTGTCCACAAGTGGAATCAAGCCATAGCCGATCTCCAGCTCCATGGGATCCAGATCCAGAAGGGGAACCACGTTCTCCGGTCCCTTTTCCTCCTCCATCCTGGGCGGAGGAGGCTGCACAAGAGCGGTGCGGATCGTATTGCCCAGGAAGTAGGCGCCGATCGCCATGAGGAGGAAAGGGATCTTGGGGAGACCGGGTATCATGAAGAAAAACATCAACAGTCCTGCCACGATATAAATGGCTCTGGGGTTGCCCAGGACCTGAGTGGTAACGTCTTCGCCCAGATTGGCCTCAGAGGCGGCTCTTGTGATGATGATGCCTGTTGCCGTGGAAATCAGAAGAGCGGGCAACTGAGTCACGAGCCCCTCTCCCACTGTGAGAAGGGTGTATGTTTTGAGGGCATCCATGATGTTCATGCCCTTTTGGACCATGCCGATAAAGAAGCCTCCAAGGATGTTGATGATCAGAATCACAATGGCCGCAACGGCATCGCCCCTGATGAACTTGGAGGCGCCGTCCATGGCGCCGTAGAAATCGGCCTGCTGCTCGATCTGCTTGCGTCGCATCCTGGCTTCTTCTTCGTTTATCAGTCCCGCGTTCAGGTCCGCGTCAATGGCCATCTGCTTGCCGGGCATGGCATCCAGTGTGAATCTGGCCGCCACCTCGGCGACTCGCCCTGCGCCGTTGGTGATGACGATGAACTGGATGATGATGAGAATCAAGAAAATGATGAATCCGACGATATAGTTGCCTCCCACCACAAAACGGCCGAAAGACTGGATCACTTCCCCTGCATAGGCATGAAGAAGAACCAGCCTTGTACCGGAGACGTTGAGGGAAAGGCGGAACAAGGTGACCATGAGGAGCAGGGACGGGAAGATGGAGAATTGCAAGGGCTGCAGTGTGTACATGCCCACAAGAAGTATGAGCAGTGCGAAGGCGATGTTGAAGGTGAGCAGAACATCCAGGACAATGGGGGGTAGGGGAATGATCATCATGACGATGATCGCCACCACTGCGACTGCAAGAAATATGTCGCTATTGCGGACCAATCGCTGAGGAATGGCGGTCTTGACCTGTTGTAATGTCACGATGTGCTCACCTTATTTCCCCTGTACAGAAAGGCGATGATCTCCGCCACAGCCCGGTACAGATCGGGAGGAATGGAATCTCCTACTTCCACATTCTTGAACAAGGCTCGGGCTACCTCCTTGTTCTCCAGAACAGGGATTTGATGGTCCCGGGCGATTTGCTTGATTTTTTCCGCAATGGCTCCCGCCCCTTTCGCCACAAGAGTCGGGGCGTCCATCTCTTCGGTGTACTTCATGGCTACAGCCAGGTGAACCGGGTTTGTAACCACCACCTGCGCTTCCGGCACAGCGGCGATCATGCGGCGCATGGCGATCTGCCGCATCCGCGCCCGCTGCCTGCCTCTGGTATGGGGGTCCCCTTCGGCCTGTTTCATTTCATCTCGAACTTCCTCGCGGGTCATCTTGAGGCCTTCCTCGAAATCGTATCTCTGATAGAAATAGTCCAGAATGGCAATGATGAGGAGGACGATCAGAATTCTCAATGAAAGAGTGTATGCGAGGCCGGACAACTGAAAGAGTCCTGCGCCCAGGTCTTTTTGAGTCAGGGTAAGGAGGCTCGGGAATTGGCCCTTCAGGGTCACAAAGGCTACGAGACCGGTCAGTGCGATTTTCGCAAGAGACTTGATGAGCTCGATGAAGCCCCGACGTGAGACGAGCCTCGAAAATCCAGGGATCGGGTTGAGGCGGTTCAAATCGGGTTTCAACGGAGCTCCCGTGAATAGAAAGCCTACCTGTCCGAGATTCGCCGCCAGGCCCGCGAGGAGGGCCGCCACCATGATCGGTATGAGGATCAAAAGAATTTCCAGGAGAAGCTTGTTGAATATGGCCAGAGCTGTTGCAGGGGTCCAATCTATCGGGGCGCCTCCGAGAAACCTGCGGAGGAAATTCTCCATGCTCCACAAGAGATGGGTTCCAGTAAACCGGATCGTGAGCAGGACCGAAAGCAGAATCAGCAGGGAATTGACCTCCGTGCTTTTCGCGACCTGCCCCCTGCCCCGGGCCTCTGATCGTCTTTTTGGAGTCGCTTGTTCGGTTTTGCTCGGATCAGCCATTTATTTCCCCACAGTTCTCAAGAGATGCAAGAGATGGCTGTGCATGTCGGAAAAGAGGTCGGGATACATCTGAGTAAACAGGTTCAATGTTATCACGATTCCCAGAAATCCGATGCCGATTTTCAGCGGAAAGCCCACGATAAAGACATTCATCTGAGGAACCATTCGGGCGATGAAACCCAGGGCAAGGAAGCGCTTCAAAAAGGGGCCCTGTGTAATGAAAAGAACCGATCGGAGCGAGCTGGAAGCTCTTCGAGAGAGCGAGAACAAGCCAGTGGTGGCCATTCACGACCAGAAAGAACATGAGGGCCACAAGAAATTGATACTGGCCGATCAGGGTTTGTTGAATATTGGCCAGAGGATCAATGATGTTCGCGATGCCGAAGCCCATCTGGAGATCCACGATCTGGCCGGCCAACTGAATGGCGGTGAAGACCAGAAAGCTGGCATATCCCAGTATGATGCCGATTCCGACTTGCTGGGCCACCAGGAATGCATAGGGTCCGAGCTCCTGGGGAATCTTGTCGGGGACCGGGACGACAGGATACAGAATCAGGGTCATGAAATAGGCGAAACCCAACTTGGCGGGCGCCGGGATCTGCCGCAGGCCGAAAAGGGGCACCAGGGCGAGGACTGAAGCGACCCTCAAGAAAACCAGCATGAACTTAAGGAAGTGGTCTACGGCCAGATGAGTCCAGTCCATTTCACCTCGCGAAATTGCCCAGATTTCCCAGGATCCGGGAAGTAAAATTCAGCATGATGATCAGCATCCATGGGCCGAAGAACACCAGGGCCACCGCTCCTGCCAGAATCTTGGGAATGAATGTCAAAGTCTGTTCCTGGATGGAAGTAACGGCCTGGAAGACGCTGACAAGGACCCCCACGATCAGACCCAACCCCAGGGTAGGGGCGCTGAGCAATAGAGAGACCACCAGCGCTTCCCTGGCAAGGCCGATCACGAACTCAACGGTCACGGTGGACTCCTTTCGCTCGGCTACTTGAAACTCAAGAGCAGCGATTTCACCACAAGATGCCAGCCGTCCACAAGGACGAAGAGCAGGATCTTGAAGGGCAGGGATATCATCATGGGCGGCAGCATCAGCATTCCCATGGACATGAGTGTACTGGAAATCACCATATCAATGATCAGGAAAGGGATGAAGACGGCGAAGCCGATCTGGAAAGCGGTCTTGAATTCGCTCATGGCGAAAGCAGGTATGAGAACAAAGGTCGGAACATCTTCCTGGTTCTTGGGTCGCGCGATTTTTGCCACATGAATGATCAGGGAGAGGTCCTTTTCCCGGGTCTGCTTGAACATGAACTTTCGAAGCGGAGCGACTCCGGTCTTATAAGCGGTCTGCAGGCTGATCTTGCTTTTCAGGTAGGGCTGGAGGGCGTCTTTGTTGATTTCAGCAAAAACAGGGCTCATGACGAGAAATGTGAGAAAAAGGGAAAAACCCACCAGCACCTGGTTCGGGGGCATCTGCTGGGTTCCCAGCGCATTTCTCAGAAAGGAAAGGACGACTACGATGCGCGTGAAACAAGTCGTCAGGATCAACAGGGACGGTGCAAGGGAAAGAACGGTCATAAGAAAGAGAATCTGCAGACTGAGGGCGACTTCCTGAGGACCGCGGGCTTGCGATACGCCGATGTTGATCTTGGGGATAGGAATCGTGGTCGCCTGGGCCGAACAATCTGGCGCCAGCCAGAACACTGCGGCAAGGCCCAGGATCGTGAGCCAAATGAGCTTTTTCACACCCTGGTCAGACCTCCTTTTTATCCTTTCAGCCCCCTGATTCTTTCAACCTGACTTATGGTCTCCGTTATGCGGACCCCGAATTTCTCGTCAATGACCACGACTTCGCCCCTTGCGACCATCTTGTTGTTCACAAGAAGCTCCACCGGTTCTCCGGCCAGCTTGTCCAGCTCCAGAACCGATCCGGGACCCAGCTCGATCAGATCCTTGATCATGATTCCTGTCCGTCCAAGGACAGCCGTAAGCTGCAAGGGGACATCCAAAATCAGGTCCAGGTTTCCCATGGTCTGGGTAGGGGCGCGGGCGGCAAGCTGCGAGAACTGGGCGGGATGGGCCGGTGTTTCCACCGCCACCCCTGCGGATATTTGGGGTTGAGGGAAAGACTGCAAAGGAGGCGCCTGGCGTACCGCCGTTGCCTGCGCCGACATCGCCGCGGAAGCCATGGCCGGTTCCGGAGTCGGGAGGGGCGGAGGGGGAGGCGGGGGCGGCGCGGCCTGGGCCGGCGCCTCAGGCTGTTGAGGATTCAGCAAGGCGACAGCCATGTTTTCTGCCGCCTTCGGAGCCATGAGGAACAGCATCTCGCTGTCCACGAGGTCTTCGATTTTCAGGGAAAAAGCCATGGAGGCGAGGGTCTCATCCTCGATCCCCTCAAACCCATCGAGGTGCGCCTGGCCGGGCTCAACTCCCACCAGGTTTCCGGTGATGGTTCCGAAAAGATTGGCGATTCCGTTGGTCATCTCGTTCGCTGTTTCTTCTATGATGGAGATATGAAGCTCGCTGAAGTCCGTGGAGACGCCTTTTCCGCTCCCCCCTATGATCAGATCCACGATCACCGCAGCATCTTTGGCCTGGAACATCAGGTGATTCGTGCCAAAGCCCTGGACCTTCACTTCAGCCAGCATCCGGGCGCCCGGGTATTTTCGGGTCAGCTCCTCCTTGGTCGTGTAGGAGAAACGGCAATTGGTGATGACTGTTTTCTTGTTCAACATCAATGAGAGGGAATCGGCGCTCTTGTCCATCCACATGTTTCCCATGTTTGCCAGTGCGTCTTGTTCCAGCATGCTTAGCTGATCAGTCATCCGTTTCTCCCTCTTCCTGCAACTCTCCCAGTACTTTCACGATTTGAACCGCTTTCCTGTCGCTTACCAGACCCGGTCTTCCCAAAAACTTCGTTTTCCCGTTCACTTTAACCTTCAGATCGTCATCAGTTTTTGATTCCAGAAGAACCACGTTTCCTGCCTGAAGATCGAGAAACTCCTGTACACTCAGAGCTGCGGCGCCCAGCTCCACCGTCATAGGCAGGCGGATATTCCCCATGCGCTGTTTGAGGCTCTGGGGATTCTGTTCGTCTTTTGGCTCCCTCGCGGCGCCCTCCAGTTGCTCTGTGAGGCGGACCAGCATGGGGTAAAGGGAAGAATAGGGGATGGCAAGCTTCATGAGTCCGAAGTTTTCTCCCACCTTCATCCCCATGACGCATCTCACCATGACCTCGTGAAAAGGGACAGCTCGCGGGATGAGTCTGGGATCCTGCTCCAGCACCTCAACCTTGGGGGTCAGGTCCATGATCTTGGCCCAGGCATCACGAAAATTTGTCAGAATCTTGTGGAACATCTCGGTAGTGAGCTGCCGCTCCAGCTCCGTAAGGGGCCTGACCTTCTGTTTGCCCCAGCCCGGGCCCCCGAGGAGCCGATCAATCATGCAGTAGATCAGCGGCAGATCCAGTTGCAGGATCCCGCTCCCGTGCAGGGGAAGCAGGCGGAAAAGGGAGATTATGGCCTGCTTGGGCTTCTCCGTCCCTCGGTCCGGCTCGCCGTAGATGAGATCTCCATAAGGCAACTGATCGGTCTTGGCGTGCGAAATCTCCACATGGGTCCTGAGATAGACCGCCATGGCATTGGAAGAAAGTCGGGTGAAGTCCTCATATACGGTGTTGAGATTCCGCATATGGAGTTTTGAAAGCTTCTCGGGCTGCTTGAAATCATAGAGTCTGACGACCTTTTCCTCTTTTGCGCCTACCGCCGCCTGAGCGGCCACGGCGGGAGGGGGACCTTTCTTGATCTCCCCCGAGGAAAGGGCCGAAACCAGCATGTCAATTTCGTTCTGTGAAAGAACTTTACTCATAAGCTTGACTCCTGAACTCCGGCTCCCGACTCCTGACCCTACATGCTACCTATTTTTTTCTTGTTCTCCCTTGTTATGATGATATCCACCCTCCGGTTTCGAGCACGGTTTTTTTCACTTATGTTCTGCAAGAGGGGCCGGTAATGGGCATAGCCTGCCGCAGAAAGGCGATATGGATTCAGGCGCTCCTTCTCGACAAGATATTTGAGCACCGTTGTTGCCCTGGCCGTGGACAGCTCCCAGTTTGACGGAAACTGAGCCGTCAGTATGGGAAGATCGCAAGTATGTCCTTCTATTCGAATATTCTGGGTGAGTTTCTTGCGCCGGATCAGATCAGCGACTTTTTTCAGGATCCCTTTCGCCTGTGGCTTCATGGTTGCCTCGCCCAGGCTGAAAAGGGCGTTGTCCGTAATAAGGCTGATCACAAGACCACGCTCATCCACAAAAACATGGAGCTGTCCCTGGAGCTTCTCCTTGTCCACAGCCTGGACAAACTCTTCCTTGAGTTTTTTCATAGAATCCGGTGCAGGCTCGGTCCTGGTTTTTTTCCCTTCTTTCCCTTCCTTTTCCTTCTCCATGGCGGCCTCGATCTCTTGGGCCTTTTCCGGATTATTAAATGCGGCCTGGATAGCAGCGGAAAGTTGTTGATACTTGCCGGTATTGACAGATGCAATCGCGAACAGAACCACAAACA
This sequence comes from Armatimonadota bacterium, assembly GCA_016183865.1. Taxonomy (GTDB): domain Bacteria; phylum Vulcanimicrobiota; class JACPDT01; order JACPDT01; family JACPDT01; genus JACPDT01. The sequence continues at coordinate 10,686 of JACPDT010000256.1, forward strand.
TGACAAACAGAAGTGTGATCATATCCGCATAGGTAAGGAGCCACCGCATCATTCCCGTGGCTTCGTGGGCTTTATGCTCCGTGGTTTTCTTCTGAAACACATTTGGCTGAGGCATGACAATCTCCTCCAAAGGGCTATGGGCTACAAGCGCTTATGGCCGGCTCACAGCCGATTCTGCCATCCCTGGCTTCACCGCCCAGTCCATCCGTGGAGCACGAAATTACCCTTTTGCAGGTGCAGGCTTTCCGGCCTTGACCGGCTTTCCTTTCGGCGCTCCCTTGAAGAGCGGTTTTTTCTTCTTCTCCTCTTTCGCCATTGTAGGGAGAAAAGCGGAAAGCTTCTCCCGAAGAAGCCTCGGGTTATCCCCTGACTGGATGGAAAGGATCCCTTCAAGGATCATTTCCTTCACCATGACTTCTTCTTCACTCTTTTGTTTGAGCTTATTGGCCCAGGGGAGGAGAATGAGGTTTGCGAAAGCGATTCCATAAAAGGTGGCAAGAAAAGCCACTGCGATCCCCGGGCCGACTCTGGCGAAATCCTCCTGGCTTCCTTTCATTTCACCCAGCACGTGAATGAGACCCATAACAGTTCCAATGATGCCCATTGTAGGGGAGTAACCCCCCATGTTGGTAAACATCATTTCACCTATTTTGTGCCGTTCCTTCAGGCTTTCGATCTTCTGGCGGAGCATCTTCTGGAGAAGCTCCATGTCCGTGCCGTCAATCACGAGCTGGAGGGCTGCCCTGAGAAAGGCATCCTTCACGTTTTTCAGGTCATCCTCCAGTTTCAGGAGCCCTTCTCTCCTGGCTTTCTCGGAGAGGGAAACCATGGTTCCGATGAGATTCTCCGGATCCCTGTCGGCCTTATCGGCGCTTATGAACAACTGGGCAGTGACTCCGGGGATTTCCTTGATTTCCTTGAAGGAATAGCCTGAGATGGTGGTGGAGATGACTCCGAAAAAGATGAGGATGAAGGCCGCCAGATTCCAGAAAGATCCCAGGTGTGTGCCTTCAAAGATGATGGTGGCCAGACAGACGACAAGAGCCAGGGTTGCACCGCTGATTGTCGCCCAGTCCAGCTTCTTGAGAATTGCCAGAAAAGGGTTCGTGGACTTCAAGGACGAGCGCCTCCGCTGCTTTCAGGAGCGTTTTTCGGGGGGGAGAGGAATCTACCCTGGCTCAATGCGCTCAGGACCCCTTCGTACAGGCGTTTCTTGTATGTGATGATCTTTTCCACAATCGCATCTACTGATTCTCTCACAACAATCTTGTTTCCTGTCGTAAGAGAAATGACCACATCGGGGGTGGACTCGAGATATTCGATGAGATCGGCGTTTATGACGAGCTCCGTTTGATTCAGCCTGGTCACTTTAATCATTCAAAGGTCCTCCGGGGCGGCCTTTACGTGAAGGCCGCCCCCATCGCTCTAACCTATCTTCTCACAAGGTTCACAGTTTCAGTCAGGATGTCATCCGATGCCGTAACCATTCGGGAGCTCGCCTGGAAAGCCCTCTGGGAGAGTATCAATCGGGTGAATTCCTCGGAGAGGTCCACATTGGAGGCTTCCAATGAGCCACCAATGATCGCCCCTCTTCCTCCTGTCAAGGCTGTTCCGATCTGGGCGACTCCGCTGTTTGTTGTTTCCTCAAACTTGTTGTTGCCTGATTTGTTCAGTCCTGCAGGGTTCGTGAAATTTGCCACGGCGATTTGTCCCAGGCTCTCACTCAATCCATTTGCATAGAAGCCGGTGATGAGCCCTGATCGGCCGATGCTGAAAGTTGTCAGAACGCCTGCGGGGACACCGTCCTGGGACTTTGCGGAGGCATCGCTTTGTGTGCCCAACTGGGTAATGGCGCTCATGTTCAGGGTGATGCTCTGACCGGCTACCGCCCCTCCCGAAGGGTTCAGGATAAGGGCTGGAGGAGTATTGGTCAGATTTCCGCTGGAATTGAAGGTAAGGTTTCCAGTGGCGCCGCTGGTAAAGCTGTCTGAAGCGTTTGCGGAAGTGACCTGATAGCTCCAGGTCGAAGTGGTAGCGGCATTATTGGCGAAAACCGGAGCATCGGCGGCCCTCAGATTTGAGAAATCGCCGAAATTCCCTAAGGCGTCTGCTATAGTGATGGCAGCCTGAGGCACGACAGTGAGGGTCATGAGCCCTGTTGCCTGGTTGAAAGTGGCGGACATTCCCGATACTTGCGCTCGAATTCGGTTCATGACATCGTTCAAGCTGTCCGTGTTTGTCCAGTTGATGGCCACAGGAGGGTTCAGACCTACCGTCACATTGAAGGTCCCGTTCGCCGCAGGAGCGGTCCCGAACTTCGCCGATTGACTCAAGATGCTCTGAGTCGGGTCAATGGCCGCACCCATGGTAGCTCCGCTCACAAGAGTGCTGTTGGCGGGAAGTCCGAGCACGGTGCGTGTGAGATTGAGGGTCAGATCATGGCCTGCGCCGAGGGAGTCATAGGCCCGCACAGCCATCGCATATGTCCCGTTTACGGCCGTGGAAGCATCCAGATTCCCCCCGAACGTCACTGCACTGGTCGTTCTGGAAGTAGTTTTTGTGCCAAGAGGCAGGTTCAGGTTTCCTATGGGGTTTCCAGTATTTATGGTTCCATTCACTGCCTGCCATCCCTGAGTAAGAGATCCGCTGGAAGAGATGAGATTCATGTTCGAATCCAGGTCAAAGGAACCGTCTCGCGTGTATTTGCGTGTCCCTGCATCGTTTACGATGAAGAACCCGCTTCCTTCCATCGCCATGTCAGTGCTCTTGTTCGTGATCTGGATCACCCCTTGAGTATGGACAGGGGTGATGGCGCCTGTAACCATGCCGAGACCTACCTGCATGGGATTTGTTCCTCCCTGGGTAGCGGACGGGGCTGATGCCCCGCGAATACCCTGGGAAATGAGATCCTGAAAAGTTACCCGGCTTGCTTTGTAACCTACGGTGTTGACGTTGGCAATGTTATTGGAAATCGCATCCAGGGCTGTTTGAGAGTTGCGAAGCCCCGATACCCCGCTTAACAAAGACCGAAGCATAAGATGACCTCCCTTTCTTGAAAGGCTCCCTCAACGAGGTCCAGCCTTCTTAAACTATAACCGCACTGTCAATGTTGGTAAAAACATTTTCCTTGATATTGGAACCATCCACTGCCGTGATGACAACCCTGTTCTTTATGCTCACCACAAGAGCCAGGTTGTCCATCAGGAGCAGGGAATCCCGTGCGCCCTTACTGGCTGCCCGATCAATCATCTGATTGATACGGGAAAGATCCTCGGGCGAAAGTTTGATGTTCCGCAACTCCATGCGCTGCTGGGCGTGTGCCGAGAAGCGTAAGGGAAGCTGCCCCGAAAGCACCTCCTTAAATGTCTTCCCCGGTGCTGCAACCTCTTTATTCCCGCCCTTTACGGGCGGGGGAGTCACCGGGAACTGCGTTTTTGAGATCTGATTCTGATTGATTCGTTCCACAGAAGGGTCTGTCACGAGTATCCCTCCTACAAGACAGCTTCCAGTTGATCCAGAGAGTACGCCTTCCCCCCAACCATTAGGTAAGGAGTCCCATTTTCCATCTTGATGCTGGTGACCTTCCCTTTAACGCTTTCCTCATCTCCTCCGACTTTCACCTGTACCTCTTTTCCGATGAGAGCCGCGCTTTGAGTCACCTGCTGCCAGCCGAGAAGCTGCTGGAAACCGCTGTTCAGGTTACGCATCTCCTCCAGTTGTGAAAACTGCGCCAGTTGAGCCATAAATTCCTTGTCGGACATGGCCTGCAGAGGATCTTGGGATTTGAGCTGAGTCATCAGGAGCTTCAAAAAGGCATCCTTGTCCAGGCTGCTGTTTTTTGTTGAGAGCTGCCCTGCAGCTTGCGGATGATCGCCCTGCTTCGGCGCTGTAACGATACCGACAGCCATTGCTGTCACCTCCTGTCACTTCGAATTCCTGTTCTTGCGGCATCAGTCGGATGCCGCGTGGGGCTTCCTCTCAGGAGGTCCGGCCCCTCATTTTTTGTCCAAAATTGTTCACCAGGCCCATATTCACTTTTCCTTCAGACGAAACAGTCTACTTTCGACATCCTCCTTTCCAGTTGGGAGATGGTTAACGACTCGGATGGGACCTCCTCTCTTTGATACAATGACGGAACAGGCGGCGCCCAGGCGCCGAGAGGTCTGCCGTTGGGATGGTTTGGGTGGTTTCCCACGAACACCTGCATCCCATCGAGCTGGATTCCCTGGTTTCCCAGGACGGTCTTGAGCAATCCCAAATTCTCCTGAAGCATGGCTCTCGCTTCGTGTGAGCTGGTATAGAAGAAAGCCCTGAGACCTCCTTCATCTGATGTCACCCGAATGGTCAATTTTCCAAGTTCCGGCGGTGAAAGCTGAACCTTGATCTCGTCAGGCTTCACCGAGAGCCTGGCTACTTTCTGCGCAATTTCAGAGATCTGCGGCGGTAGAACCGGTTCTGTGCGCACCTGCGCAATAGAAGACGGGGACGCCCCGGTCGTCCTGGCTGACAGAGCATCCATCACTGGGAAGTCGCTGCCGGCCTTGTTGCTCATTCCTTCCTCCTTTCCTTTTGCGGAGAGCTCGAGTGCGGTCAGGTTCATCGCCTGAGGCTGCTTCAAGTGGGCTTCCGGCTCCGAATGCCCGTTAGAACCGCTCTGCAAAGGGGATTCCCTTCCAGTGACGACGGACACTGCGGACGGAGCAGGAGCTTCCTCCCCGGGTCCGGCCGGTTTCTGAGCGCCGGGCCTTGGGATCTTCTGAATTGCATCATCGGCGACGGAAGCCGCTTTTCCCAGTACTTCCGTGTGGACCGATTCCTTTCCCTGTGCACCGTTCTTCCCAACCGCTTCGGGGAGGAGTCCTTTGTCCTTTCCCACCATTTCAGGGAAAGGATCTCCCGTACTCACCTGCAGGGCGCCCGTACCTTGCCTCAAACCTGCCTGAACCGCTTCGCCGGGGAGGACCTGTCCCTTCCCTGATTCCGCGGCATCGGCCCCGGAAGCCGCCTGGTTTTTCACCTCATCACTCCCTGTCCTCGATGGGACGGGTAGGGGGAGGGTTACCATTCCCGGGCCTGCCTGAGCTACTTCACCGGGGGGGATCCCGCCCTTCCCTGATTCGGCGGTTGCAGAGCCCTGCTGTGAAGCGGCCAAACCGGTCGCATCCGTTCCCTGAAGAGATTTTGTATCTCCCTCAGCCGACGGCAGGAAAGTTACGGAAGTCTCCACCAAAGAGGGAGAGAGCACTCCATCGCCTCCCGGTACAAATGGGAGTTGCGCTCCGTTATTTCCCGCCACGGGAGAGAGAGGCACTCCATCACTCCCCTCCATAAAAGAGAGCGGTACTACGTGGCTCCCCGCCACAGAAGAGAGCGGTACTCCCTGGCTCCCCGCCACAGCAGAGAACGGTACTCCCTGGCTCCCCGCCACAGAAGAGAGCGGCATTTCATCACTTCCCCCCCCTGATGGGAGAGGCACTCCATCATTCCCCTCCATTGCAGGGAGGGGTGGGGGGAGGGTGACCGCGCCCTGAGCCGCAATAGAAGCCAGGATCGCATCCATTTGCTCCGGAGTCAAGCCCGTCAAATCACCGGTCTTGTCCGGTATCGGGCCAGGGAAACCCTCTTGCCCGGGAGGTTGTGCCGCGGGATCGCCCAGGCTCTTTCCGGAAGCGAGTCGCGCCAGAATGTCGGCAAAGAGCACCGCAAAATCCGGCGCCTTGCCTGCGATTTCGATTCCTGGAGGGCCTGGAGCCGCAGCAGATTGTGTCCCACAACAGCAGGACGAGGCAAACGGCACACCGCTTGCCATAGGATCGGCTATTTGCATTATTTCACCTCCTTTCTGATTCCCATACTTTGTACAAACGCCTTTCCATCCCTTCGATAATGGGATGTGACGATCTCATCCAGGAAATTCTGATCCACCCGGGCGACCTCTTTCCGGTACAGGGTATGATCTTTTTCCTTGATTTTTTCCATCACTTTCCTTGCTTTGAGCGCCTCCACGACTTCGTCGCGTTTCTCTTGAACCCAGGCTTCCAGTTGGGCGACCCACACCTTCTGCTCTTCGATGGCGCCCGCGAGTTTCTGGAGATAGACTTGAAACAAACCGACCTCCAGAAGGGAAATGGCCGCCTGAAGCTTTTCCTTCAGAGTCTCTCGTGTTGACGACTCCTTGTTCCGCAAGTTTTCCAGTACAGTCACGGCCTCTGAAAGCACAGCCTCCCGCTGGGAGAGCTCCCTCATCAGGGTCTCTTCCCTCTGTCGTCTCACATCCAGGACCGTCTGGAACCGGAAAGCGAATCGCTTCATCCTTTTCAGGGCTCCTGTCCCGGCGCTTTGGCCGTCTCTCAACCTATGTTCCCATCATACTCCCTGTGTACCATACAGTCAATCGTCCATTTGAACGATTATTGTTTGTTTCAATCCGCGCTCCCGGGTGGGGAGCGACACTATGCAAACATCTGCATCAACCGATCAACCGTTTCTCCGTAATCGGGGGCCTCCTCGATCTCCTGCCTCAGGAATTCGTTCACCCGACCAATCATGTCAATGGCATGGTCCACTTTCGGGTTGCTCCCATAATTGTAGGCTCCTATGTTAATCAGATCCAGGACCCTCCTGTGTGTCGCCAGGATTTCTCTGACCTGGTTTGCGCAGATCCTGTGCTCCCTGGGAACCACGTCAATCATGACCCTGCTGATGCTTGCCAGCACATCTACAGGCGGATAATGGTTCTGCTCCGCCAGGTCCCTTGAAAGCACGATATGTCCATCCAGGATCGCCCGGATGGAATCCGCGATGGGCTCATTCATGTCATCGGCTTCTACCAGGACTGTGTAAAGGCCTGTGATGCTGCCTTTTTCAGAAGTGCCGGAACGCTCCAGCAGACGGGGAAGAAGAGCGAACACGGAGGGCGTGTAGCCTCTTGTAGTCGGGGGTTCTCCGATGGCCAGACCTACCTCCCGCTGAGCCATGGCGAAACGGGTCACCGAATCCATCATGAAATTGACATCATAGCCCTGGTCGCGGAAATGCTCGGCAATGGTGGTTGCTACCAGGGCCGCCTTGATTCGTATGAGGGCAGGCTGATCCGATGTGGCCACAACCACAACAGATCGGGCCAATCCCGCCTCCCCAAGGTCCCGTTCCAGAAAATCCCTGACTTCCCTTCCGCGCTCTCCTACAAGAGCGATGACATTGACATGGGCTGCCGTGTTCCTGGCGATCATCCCCAGGAGTGTGGACTTTCCCACGCCGCTCCCCGAAAAGACTCCGATGCGCTGTCCTTTTCCACAGGTGTTGAGACCATCAATGGCACGTACACCCATGGGAAGGGCCTCGTGGATTCGCGGGCGTCCGAGTGGATCGGGGGGAGAGGCTTGCAACGGCGCCTGCCTATGGGTAAGAACCCTGCCCTTTCCATCCAGGGCCTGCCCCAAGCCGTCCAGAACCCGCCCCAGAAGCTCGGGTCCCACGGGAACGCTCAAAGGGTGTCCTGTAGCCTGCACCTTTGCCCCCGGATAGATTCCGATCATCTCTCCAAGGGGCATGAGGAGAACCTTGTTGTCCCGGAAGCCGACCACTTCCGCAGGAAGGTTTTTCCCGCCATTGGAGGACACGAGACAGACTTCCCCGATCGAGACGGCAGGACCGTCCGATTCCAGGACAAGCCCGATGATCTGCTTCACATTTCCAACCACCCTGAATGGGTCAATGCCTGAAAGGCGGCTCCTGTACTTGCTGAGATCGGTGACAGGCGCAGGTTGAATCATTTCTTTACATCAAATCCTTCGAGAGGTATAGAGCCCGTCTGATTTCATCCAACTGGGTCTCGACTCGTCCATCTATCTCTCCAGCGCTCGTGGAAATCAGGCAGCCCCCTTCCGTTATGCGGGGATCTTCCAGGATATTGAAATGATCCAGGTTTTCCAGGATCGCCAATTCTTCCTTGTGCTTAAGTACATTCCGAAGGTCTGAAGGGGACACGCGAATCACCATGTTCTCCTTGTTGGAAGCCTTTCTCAATGCCGCCTTCACCACGGAGTGAACCACTTCCTTGTTGACCGTCAACTCGGCCCTTACCACCTTTTCCGCAATTTCAACGGCCAGCTCCAGAATCTCCATCTCCTGCCCCTCATAGGCCGCTGTCTGGGCGATGCGGGTCCTGTCATGAATTTGTCGCATCGAGTTCAGGAGGGCCGAAAGATGCGCCAGCACTTCCTGCTTCCCCTCTTCGCGGCCGGTTTCCAGACCCTCTGTTCGACCGGCGGCACGAGCCTGCTCCCTGATTTCCTCCCCATCCGATCGCGCCTGCTCCAGGATCTGATCACCTTCCCTTGCTGCCTGTTCCCTGATGGCCTGTGCCTCTCCTTGAGCCTGATCCACAATGGCCTGTGCTTCCTGTTCCGCCTCGTGGACATGCTGATTCGAGGAGCTGCTCATGCCGTCCGAAAGGTCAGGGAAGGCTTTCAGCTCGCCTTCCGGAAAGTCGCCGCCCACCGTCCATTTCTCATCTGAAGACCGCGGGTGGATGTCGGGGACAAAAACATTCGCCCCGACCTGAATTGTGACAGGGGGGCCTTGCATTTGCACGGATTTGAAGACTCTAGACAACCATAGACTCTCCCTTCCCTCTTCCAATGACGATATCTCCCGATTCCTCGAGGCGACGAATCACGGACACGATCTTTTGCTGCGCTTTTTCCACGTTTCTCATCGGAATGGCGCCCAGATCCTCCACATCCTCTCTGAGCATCGTGCGGGCGCGCTCCGAGAGGTTCTGCTCGATCTTGTCCACGACCTCTTGCGGCACACCCTTGAGCGACATGGCCAGCTCTCTGCCGTCCACTTCCCGCAGGACTCTTTGAATAGCTCTGTTGTCCAGAAGAACGATGTCCTCGAAGACAAACATGAGTTTCTTGATTTCCTCCGCCATCTCAGGCCGCTCTTTTTCCATTTCCGCCACAACGATCTTTTCCGAAGCGCGGCCCGCCTCTTTCAAGACACCGACAAGGGCTTTCACCCCTCCGATCTTGGCGGTCCCCAGGGAGACCAGCTTGGTGCTGATGATCCGGTCAAACTGATGGATGGCCTCCTCTGAGGGCTTTTCCATGACCGCAACCCGCATAGCCACTTCTGCCTGTACTTCCGGCGCCAGGGCGGAGAGGATGGGTCCCGATTTCTCCGGAGGAAGGGAGCAAAGGACAAAGGCGATGGTCTGAGGATGCTCATGCTGCAGGAACTCGAACACTTCCTGAAGGTCCGCTTTTTGAATCACATTGCTGGCCTTGAAGTGCATGGAGGAGCTCATTCGGGTGATGACCTCAGCCGCTCTTTCAGGTCCCAGAGAGCGCTCCAGGATTTCCTGGGCGAAGGAGATCCCTCCGTGACTTATGTATGCGTGGATCACGGAGCGTTCGAGGAACTCCTCCAGAACCGATTCGCGAACTTCCGGAAGGATCTCTCCCAATGAAGCGATCTCCATGGTCAGGCTTTCCACTTCATCGGCATTGAGATGGGTAAGGACCTTGAGGGAGTTTTCAATACCGAGGGCGACCAGGACAATGGCGGACTTCTGCTTTCCGGTCAGGCTGCTTTTCAGCTCCTGAAATTTGAGGGCTTGCCCTCCTGTGGCGGCGGTCATCTTGGACACCTCGTTACTATTTTACCACAAATTTCGATTTTTTGCATCATTTTTCCACGAGCCAGCTTCGAAGAAGCTCGGCTGCAACCTCGGGCTTCGAGTTTACCAGCTCTTCCACTTCCTCCAACACCATGGATTGCGCCTCACTGCGCTTCTTGAGCATCTCGCTCAAGCCTCTTCGGCCTTCAGCGCTGGTTGGCTCCTCCCCTTCAAAGGCAGGAATCTCCACAGGGGGCGGGACGAAAGGCGGAATCGTGGCCTGTGGGAAAGGCGGGGGAGGGAATGTGCTGATTTCGGGGAAGGCAGGGGCCCTGGGCTTTTCTTCTGCCTCCTTTTTCCTGGGCATGGCGCCCCTCAGAACCCAGAGTGCCGCCAGGACCAGGAACAACACCGTAAGAATCGGCCAGAGCACACGTACGGCTTGCCACAGTCTCTGAAGACGGATCTCTTCCTGAAGCTGTCTCGACGCAAGCTCCCTTGCGCCGCGCTCAAACGGAATGGCCTGAACGGAGATCGTGTCTCCCCTGGCAGGATCAATTCCCGCAAAGGATGCCACAACATTGTGGATCCGGTCTATGTCCGATTTCTGGATACTCGAATCCACGAGAACCCCCACCTGAATCCTGGCGGGTTTGGTGCCGGGGGCGTTTTCCGTGAGAGTCTTTTTTCTGTTATGTTCCTTGTTCTCGATCAGTTCTTCCTTGTTGTACCTGGCAGGGCTTCCCTGAGCGGCTGGAGCCTTGTATCCAGCAGGTGGGGTTCCAGTGTTCGTAGGTGTGCCCGGGGGCCCCCCGGCGCCTGGTGGGTACCCCTCATATTTTTCTTTCTTGCTTTGCCTGCTCCTTACCAGGCCATCTGTCCCTGGATGGGGCGTGAAGACCTCTTCTTCCATTTTCTTCTCATCGAACTCAAGCTGGGCCGATACTCTTACTATGGCTTTATCGGGACCGATGGCCTCATCCAGCATGGATTGAATTTTCCGCTCTATGTCTTTCTGGAAGTCCCGCTGCATTCCAAGCTGAGTCTGTGAAAGTCTCGGGCTCGCCTTTCCCGCTGCCGGAGGCTCCGCCACTTCGGAGAGGACGTGGCCGTTCGTGTCCATTACAGTCACATTGGAGGGTTTCAGACCATCCACACTGTGTGAGACCATTCCCATGATTCCCCGGATTCTCTCCTCATCCAGTGTGGCGCCCGGCCTGAGCTTTAGAAGAACCGAAGCAGTGGGCTCCTTTTCTTTCTCCGAGTACAGGGCTTCCTGAGGTGTGGCGATGTGGATCCTGGCGCCTTCCACTCCGTCAATCTGAGTGATGGTTCTTGCCAGCTCCGTCTGAAGGGCGATGATGTTCTTTTTCTCCAATGTCCACTGGGTGCTTGTAAAATCGGTTTTGGACAGGAACTCCCACCCGATGCTCCCCGAAGTGGGGAGGCCCTGGGCGGAGAGAGCCAGAAGGACCTCGGCTCTTCGCCTGGAAGGAACCCTGATGCGCGCCCCTCCTTCCAGAGTCTGATAGCGGACCCCCATTTCCTTGAGCCTGGTCTCAATCTGCGCCGAATCCTGAGGGGAAAGTCCTGTATAAAGATCCGTATAATCAGGGAGCCTTGCCGTGACCGTAAGAGCGATCACACCGATAATCAATAAGGCAAGACTGGCAAGGATGATGATGCGGCTGGAAAGACCCAGCCTCCCCCAGATTTCCCTCGCCTGATCCAGCAATTTACGCAGTTGTTCCATACGGTCTCCTTCCGGCGCCTAACTACTGATTACATCTGCATCCTGAGAACTTCCTGATATGCCTCGATGATTCGGTTCCGCAACTGGAGCGTGAACTGGAACGCCAGGTTGGCCTGTTCTGCTGCGATGATGACATCATGAAGATTTGTGGCGGTTCCATTGGCTGCTTCCTGCATCTTCTGATCCGCATTGATCTGCAAATCATTTACCCTTCCCAGAAAACTCATTACAATGTCTTTGAAGTTCCCTTGCTCATTTTCCTTGCCCCCCAGACTCAGGGCCTGTTTCGGAGCCAAACTGGGGGCCAGGGCGATATCCTGAGCTCCTTCCAATCCGTAAACCATCCTTTATACCTCCTCCTCCGATTACACTCTGCCGATATCCAGCGCCCGCTGCATCATCGCTTTTCCCTCATTGATCGCCGTAACGTTCGCCTCATATGCCCTTGTGGCCGAGATGAGGTCAACCATTTCGGCAACTATATTTATGTTCGGGTATCTCACGTACCCGTCCCGGTCCGCGTCCGGATGACCGGGCTCAAATACCCGCCTCGGCTCCGCGGGATCCTCGACGATTCCCACGACCCGCACCCCTTGCCCTACACCCTGATACTGGCCGCGACTCTGGGCGATGAAATCGGCGAAGGCCGGGGGCTTCGCCTCGAAAACGGGCATTTGCTTCTTGTAGGGGCCGCCTCCCGCAGTTCTTGTAGTATTCACATTCGCGATATTGTTGGCGATGATGTCCATGCGGAGGCGTTCCGCCGTCAATGCGGATCCGCTTATCTCAAAACCCGAAAAAAGGCTCATGATCTATCATCTCCCTATTATGGCGTTTCTGATCATGGTGATCTTCTGGCGGATGAGCTGGGACAGAGCGCCGTACTCCAGACTGTTCTGGGAAAGCTTTACCATTTCGGCATCAATGTCCACATTGTTTCCGTCATTTCTCAGAGTGGTCTCGCTTTCCCTGACAATAACAGGCTTGATCTCATCCAATGAAGGGGATCCCCCAATTGGAATGTGGCTCGGATGAGTTCTTTGTCCCTGGATGTCGGGAGCGCCCGCAAGGGCCCGCTGCAACTGATCCCTGAAACTCACCTCGGACCGTTTGAATTCGGGAGTATTTACATTGGCGATGTTGTTTGAAAGAACTTCCTGGGAGAGTGCGGCGGCATCCATGGATCGGTGCAGTATCTTGATTGTAGGATCAAAGAAAAGATTATCCATTTTCCCTATCCCTCATTTTGTCGGATTTTCTGGGTGATGGCCAACTTATGGCCGAGCACCTCGCGAATATTCTGAATATCCACATCCGTATAAACGCGATAGCCTCTCTTCCCTTTCCTTGTTACGTCCAGGCGCAGCTTGTCTTCCCAGTATTTCAGGATCCTGGCCGTACAGCGGTACCCTTCCGAGTTCAGTTTGGTCAACGCCTGCTTTACCGTATACATGCATTACATCCCTCCGTGTTTGTTGGTCCGCGGTGCTCACATCCTTGTTTGCACCTTTATTGCCATGGCGCGGTCTTGAAACGAATCTGCAACAGGGAACAGGTCTTGAGCCGGTCAGCGAAAAGCCGAATGCTCGTAAGAAGGAAACAAACCATAAGATCATAAATAAGAGGCTCAATGAAGGCGCTCCAGCCCCTCCCTGGGCATCTCTGAGCAAACCTGACCGATGTTCTTCCTTGAACAATGGTGTTTAGACAATTTTGGACAACTTCAGTCTAGCACATTTTGTCCCCCATGTCAAGCCCCGGTGAGGCTCCATTTCGTTGAATCGCCACGAGCATATATGGGATCTTGATTTCGGAGAGAGGCGGCCTCTTTGACAGGAAAACTTTGCGGTCTCCCGAATAACGGCATCAATGTCCGAGGCTCCGTCGTCTTCTCAACCTTCTTCCGGTCCCGCATCCCTGCGTCAAGGATGGCCCTGGCTTTTCAAGCTCGGAGTGCTGTTGCTCCTTGGGCTGGCTGTCCTCTGGTTTCTTCGGAAGATCTACCACACGGCCATAGTTTTTTTCTTCGCCTATCTGATCGCCGCTTTGCTGAATCCGGTCGTCCTCCGGCTCACCCGGAGGAACGTGCCCCGGGTGGCGGCCATTATCGCCGTTTATTCGGTTCTTCTTCTGGTTGCATGTGCCCTCATTCTTTTGGCGGTGCCGTCCCTGATGAATCAGGTCCAGGCGCTCCTGAATCTGCTCCCATCTTATCTGGCCAAGGCGCAGGATTTGTTCGTCCAGTTTCAGGTCCGCTATGAATCATTGCAGCTTCCACCCAATGTTCGGGAAGCGATCCAAACCCATGGGACCCAGTTCCTGGAGAAAATCGGCGCCCTTGCAGGGCGAGGTGTGCAGCAACTGGGGAATGTCTTGCTGGGGTTGATTTCCTGGTTTTTCATTTTTCTTGCCGCCCTGGCGGTTTCCCTGTTTCTTCTCCTCAACATGGGATCCATGGAGGCACAGTTCTACCGCCTTCTTCCGGAGCGTTACCGTGCCGA
>JACPDT010000265.1 GCA_016183865.1 Armatimonadota bacterium
GGAATAGGAAATGCCGGACGCGGGGGGAAGCGGGGGCCATTGCTTGCGAAAGAGCCTCTTGTTTCCGGGGTCCAGCCAATAGATGACAAAACAGGTATCCCAGACGGGTTTTCCTGTCGAATCCACTGTTTTCATGCGCACAAGAGAGATCGCGTTGGGATTGGCGGGGCTGACGGATATGCTCTGAGGAGAGCTTTGCCTCAGATCGCCTCCGAGCCCCTGCATTCCCTTGAGGACGCTTTGCTGCAAGTCAATTCGGGTCTGATGCCTGACATACTGGTTCTGTCCGGAGATGAAGGCTTGAAAAAGAAGCAATGCCAACAAGCCTCCCAGACCGACGGTTACTACCGCCTCAATGAGAGTGAAGCCCTTCTCCCTGTTTTGCGCGGCATGCTGAGGGTAGTTCATTTTTTCACTCCGGCTTCAGAATCGAAGTTGCAAGCTCGTAAGCGCGGGCTCCCCTATTTTCCCACGAGACGATGACCCTGACATTTCGAATCCGTTCAGGATCGGCCCCCAAGACAGGTGAAACCTCTACCCGTATCGCGTAGGTCGTCCCCTGGACTGTTCGGGGAGGCAGGCCCTTTGTCACAAGCTCGGCAAAGTCCGAGCTTTTCAGACGCTCCAGCTCCTGGGTTGCGATGCTGGAGACGACGAGCATCTGCTCTCCGCGCTTTCCGGACAGAAGGGCAGTCGGGTAGATGGTGACAAGGATGAGGAAAATAAGGGAAAAAATCGCCATGGAGATTACGGTCTCCAAGAGCGAGAGTCCGGAACTCTCTGGTGGTTGCACCCGCCACCCCCCCCAGTCGGAATGCTCCTTACCTGCTACTACAGCAAGAGCGACAGTGCGCGGCGCTGTCCGCTGCATGCCGTTACTGTTATTATACCGACACAATGGTGAATTATCAAGTAGGAGTTCGCGCCTGAATCACATAAATCTCACCACAGAGGCAGAGAGGCGTAGAGGGCGAAAATCAAACTCGAAGGAGGAGGCGTGCTTACCGACATGACTGGTCGCACCCGTCTTTTGGGCATCATCGGCTCACCCCTGACCCATTCCGTATCTCCTGAGATGCAGAATGCGGCTTTGGCGGCTATGGGGCTTGACCTTTCCTATGTTCCATTCCCGGTGCAGGAAGGTTGCCTGCGGGAGGCGGTCTCGGGTTTGAAGGCCCTGGGAGTGCGCGGAGTGAATGTCACGCTTCCATTCAAAGAAGCGGTCTTGAGTCTTGCGGATACTCTGTCGGAAACGGTCAGAAAGGTGGGGGCCGCCAATACTCTTACATTCGAGTCTGATGGCCGAATTCTGGCGGAAAACACCGACACCGGTGCCTTTCGGCAGGCGGTCCTTCAAACGGTGGGACCCTATTGGAAAGGCCGCAAGGCCGTGATTCTGGGCGCAGGGGGCGCGGCACGGGCCGTCCTTTGCGCTCTTTCACTCATGGGACTCCAGGAGATCTCACTATTCAACCGGCGGAGGGATAGGGCGGAGAAGGTTCTTTCGGAATTCCAACCCCATCTTCACGGAGTCTACTGCGAGGCTTTTGACCTGGAACGAGGCGAAGCGCTCTGTGACGAGATTTCCAAGGCGGATCTCCTGGTCCAGGCCACATCTGTGGGGATGTGGCCTGACGCGGATGCCTGCCCCATCCTGGATTTCACCTGCCTTCACGACGGCCTCTCCGTCTTCGATCTGGTGTACAACCCGGAGGATACCAGGCTCATAAAAGAGGCAAAGGCCCGCGGACTATCCGCATCAGGGGGTCTTCTCATGCTGGTTTTCCAGGGCGCTCTATCCCTTTCCATCTGGACAGGATGTAACCCTCCCTTGGAGACGATGTTGGATGCGGCTCGAGAGGCGGTCAATCGCGGGTAGCCCTCACCGCCGAAGGATTCCACCCAGTACGAAGGCGCCGTACACGGCAGGTGAGAAACCCTGCTTCTTCAACAGGTCCCTGGTTTTCAGCCAGGCAGCGCCGTAATCCCCCTGAGCGGCCAGCTTGTGAAAAGTCTCCATGAACAGACGGGTACCACGATCTTCCACACGCCACTGACTGGAGAGGAGCGTCAGGGTTCCACCCAGATAGAAGCTCCTGATGAGTCCCAGAAGGTCTTCGCCGGCAACGACCTGGCCCAGCCCCGTTTCACACGCCGACAGGACCACGAATCGGGCACGAAGGGGGGAGGCGTAAAGCTTGGAGGCCGTCAGATGTGCGGCACGAGTGCCGTCGGACAGGATCATTGCAGACAGGAGCGGGTTCCTGGGATCAAAAGTCCCATGGGTGGCCATGTGCAGCACCTCGACTCCTGTTCCTGCATCGGCTCTCAGAGCGGTTTCCGTGGCTTGTTCGCCCAGGAGAGGCGTAGACCGATAGAGTTGAGCAACTTCCATGGCTTCCGCACGGGCTTGAGGGAGTTGAGGCATCACGCCTCCCAACTCCGGATCTCCCAGGACTACCGCCTTCTTCTGGGGAGACCAGAGGAAAGGTGGACGGTTGAGCCACATGGCTGTCGGCAGGACGGAGACTGGGAACGTAGTCTCCAGAACTCCCCAGGGTATGAAATGCGCTTTTCCGCTTGGAACGACATAGGCTGACGTCGCCCCACCCCAGCTTTCGACCTTCAGAGCGTTGTCCAGAGCCTTGGCGGCCGCTTTCTGCTCCCCGGCATCTCCCAGTATTATGGCCCCCCTCAATGCCTTAAGGAGGGAAGAGAGCTCGTCAGAAAGGATCGCCAGCTTCTTGAGACGGGCGGAATCCCTTGTGACAAGCAATACTCGGAGCGGCTCTTCCGAACGGGCTGGGAGGAAATAGGCCATTACCTCCCCCCTGGCAAGGCGCGCCTGCAGGTCGGTAATCTCCAGGCTCGAAACCGTCAGCGCATCGGCAATGTCCGGATCCCTGGCGCGAAGAGTTTGGATTTTCTCCGCACGGAGCGCCGTCAGACGCGATTCTTTTTCTCTGGTCTCGGCGCCGGCCCCGGGGGCGGAGTTCCTCAAGCGAAGCTCCAGGATCTGCCTGTCCAGATCCCGGATTTCACGGACCGCCTCCGGCTGCCGATCCTGCGGCAAGGCCTGTCCTGAGAGCATGTCCACAAATGCCCTGGCTCTGCTTCTCTCAAGGTCGCGAAAGAGGGCAGCGAAATCCTCCTTCTCCACATCAAGGCCGATCAGGCGATTTGCGATCTCTTCTTTGCCTACTCCGAAACGCAGCTTTGCCCGGTCGGTCGAGAGGGCGCCGGAAGCGGTTTCAATGGCTGCCTGAGCCCTTCGAAAAGCCGTTTCCGCCTCTTGCTTTCGCCCCAGGGCAAGCAGAGCTTCACCGCGTAAGCCTTCCACCCTCCAGACGAGCTCGCTGAGGCCCAGGATGGCCGCACTTTCCCCGGCAGACCGCGCAAGGGATTCGGCTTCATCCAGGCGTTGCATATCCAGAAGGGCACGGGAACGGAGTGCGTCTGTCGTCACCTGCCCGGCAGGGAATGAATTTGCCTTATAGAAATTCCGGATCTCCTCAAAAAAGGCGTCCCCGGCTCTCGGGTCCTGGCTCACGGACATTCTGGCTGCCGCCAGGAAGGCAAGATTGCTTGCTCTGCCATAGTAGCTGTCGGCAAAAAGGGTGACATAAGGTCCGTACCGGACCGGCAGGGAGTGGACATCGTTGAATCCTTTTTCAGCCTCTTCCGCCCACGCCCGGGCGGCCTGGTGGTTGCCCTGGAGCAAGTAAGCGCCCGCCAGGGCCGTAAATGCGCGCAACTGGGCGGTTGATACGGCTACAAGCAAATCGAGACGGGCCGGAGTTGAGGAGTACTCGGTAGGAATCCGCCAACTTCCCATTGCTTCCGCCACCTGGGCGAGGTCGCGAACAGCGCCCTCATAGTCTGCAAGCCACAGACGCACTTCTCCCCGGAGCGCCCTGGAGTACACGTTCGTCCCCATGTACCTGATTTCCCGCCTGGAAGTTTCTTCAAGCTCAATCTCCGCGTCAGCCGCTCTCCCCAGACGCAGATACGTCTGGGCGCGCAGCGCCGAGACCAGCCACCGCCCCTTGTCGTCCAGGAGAGTCTTTTCGAGGCGCTCGATGGCTTCAAGGGATCTGCCATCCCCGCCGAGAAAGGCTGAGCGGTAGGCGATTTCCAGGTCAGGAGTGACTTTCACTCCAAAGGAGTCTTTTTGGCCGCTTCGCGGCAGATGAACAGGGGTGTCGGGAAGTGGAACACGGGGAGTTTGGGTCTGCGATATCTGGGGACGTGCGATATCCTCTCGCAGGGGAGGCTCGCCCAACGGCTTCAATGGTGGGATGGATTGCGCGAAAGCCCGGACGCTGAGACAAGAGATCAGGGACAGAATGAGAACCAGACTCGTTATTGACACGCAACGAGCGCCTCTTTTTCCCGCGATCGCCGCTCTGTCTCCACCTGATCCAGCACGGCCAGCCACTCTTTCGGGATATGGGAAAGCAGATCCTGGGCAATCCTCTCCGCAAGATGGGGGTATGTGAGAAGCTTTCGGTACATTTGATTCAAAGGCATCTTGTCCCATTGGCGGGTGAGAACGAAACCCTGAAAGCGAAGGTAAGCAGTGAGCCAGCTCTGTTTGAACGCCATTGCGGCGCTTCGCATCAATCCGAAGCCCGAGTCCAGGGAGTGTCGAAAATCGGTCCATCTTGGGAGAAACAGGCTCTGAGCCAGGCTGGATGCGGAGTAGAATCGCTTCATGAGGGAAATACAGGCTTGCTGAACATCGGCAAGGGTCAAGGCTTCGTTTCCCAGTCTGGCGTAATGTCCGTTGACAAAGAGCCAGTTCAAGACTTTGTATGTGCCTTTGAAGGGTTGGAATGCTTTTTCCCAGAGTCTCAGATTCTCGTAATCCTTGGAGCCCGGGAGATCGGAAAGGCACAAGAACTGGACACTGTCCAGGTTCATTCGCTTCGCCCAGCGGAGTGTGGCGTCAAGGGTTTCCTTGTTATCTCCAGGAAGCCCTACAATGAACATTCCATGAATCTTGATTCCCGCATTTTGAAGGTTTCGAATCGCCTGGGAAGTGTCCAGGAGATTTTGGGATTTGTTGGAATTCTTCAAGGCTTCGGGGGAGGTGGATTCCAGGCCGATGCACCATCTTTCGCAGCCGGCCCTGGCCATCAAGGCAATCAGATCCCTGTTCAAAGCGGATCGGACTTCGGCCTGGCATGTCCACCCTATGCGGATTCCTCTTCGAATAATCTCTTCACAAACTTCCCGAGCCCATCTTTCGATGACCGTGAAATTATCGGCACTCATAAAGACATGGTGAAAATGGCCCAGGGAGAGGCCCTTTTCCATCTCATCCACGACCAGGGCGGCGTCGGTGTTTCGGTTTCTCCGACCGTCCCGGGTCCAGACGGCGCACCAGGAGCAATTCCGCGGGCAACCCTGCATTCCATGCACGGAAAGGACCCTCATTTTTCTGTGATCTCTGACTTTTTCCCAGAGAGGCAGAGGCAAATGATTTATCTCGTCTTTGCTCATCAGGGGAGGCACGAAGTTATGGATTTTCTCGTTCCCCGACCAGTAAGAAAGCCCCCCCACGCTCGTCAACGCCCTTTTTCCTTCCCATGCTTCGAGAAGGGCCGGTAATGATTGATAGCCTTCTCCCCGAACTACGTAGGGTATGAAGTCGAGAGCCTCGTCCGTGGGCGCAAGTGTCTCACTCGTCACCGCGTTGTGGGAGAACTGATACCCTCCTCCCACGACATGCTTCATCCCGTAATTCGTCAGTTGCTTTCCAAGAATCAGCGAGTGAGGAGTGGTATTGGACAACATGGAAAGACAGGCCACATCGAAATTTCTCGCAATCTCAAAGGGGGAAATCTCGGAGAGCTCTCCTGAAATCACTTCCACTTCGTGTCCCAAACGGCCCAGGAGGCCTGCCATTCTTGGACCGGCTCTGGGGAAGAGGACTCCCTTGTAAATGTTCTGATCCTTCCAACCCATTGCAAACCGACTTGCCTCTATCCAGGCAATGCGTCTTTTCTGCATCATTCCATGAACCTACTTTCAGTGCCCTGTCGGGAATATCATGTTATTACTTCCTCAAATGTCTCCCATTTCCCCCCCCAGGGCCGTTCCACGATGAAAAAAAAGTTTTCTTGATTTCGAAAAGACACAGGATTTCCCGCCCCTCCATCCGTAATTTAACTTAACCAGGTAACTATTCAGCCACAGATTCACACAGATGAACACAGACAGGTTTTGAAGATTTGTGACAGTAAGAGAAAAGAAATCAGCGATAGTCAGCGTAGATCGGCGGCTGAGCAGTTACTAAATTTCTTAATCAAAGTAAAAAGGAAGTGTGTTTATGGCAGAAACAATCAAGAAAATCATTGGTATCATGGATCCGAACTATTTCTCCTTCAGGGGTACTCTGGAAGCGCTCTTTGCTTTCCTCAAGCCAAGGATTAAGTATGGGCCCAACACCTACGAAATCGTCACAAGGAGAATCACCTGTCGTCCCTATGACGCTCTCAGGGCCAATTCGACCTGTAGCGTCATCCTGAATCGAGGCGCCCACTGGAATCCTCACCACAACAGCTTCTTTACAATTGTTTCCACAAAGGTTCATCTGATAAATGACATGAACTCTTTCGGGGCCATCAACAAGAACGCAGGATACGGCCAGATGCACGAGCTGGGAATTTATGTTCCTCCTACTGTTGCGCTCCCCCCCCAGGACTATTCGGAGCTTCTTGCCAATGAGCGGACAAATCCGGACTTGATTTTTTCCGAACACGAGCTTTTTGACCTCCACGAAATCGGAAATGACATCGGTTACCCTGCTTACCTGAAGCCTCAATCCGGCGGTGGCTGGGTCGGGGTGGTGAGAGTCAATAATTATGAGGACCTTCTTCGGGAGTACAACAAGTCGGGCGAAAAGCCGATGAATCTCCAGAAAGCTGTGGACTACACCGAATTCGTGCGCTCCGTGGGTGTCGGACCCCAGATCATGCCGATGCACTACAATGCCGAGGCGCCATTCTCCCATGATCGTTACATGAGGAGCCCGACTCAGGCCGTGGATTTCAATTTCCTCACACCGGAACAATCGAAAGAAGTCAAGCAAATCGCCAAGCTCATCAATGCCTTTTACGGTTGGGATCACAACTCCTGCGAGGCGCTTATTGCCAAAGACGGCACCATATTCGCCATAGATTTCTGCAACGCCTATCCGGACAGCTCCCTTGTTTCGCTTCATTTCTATTTTCCTGATCTCATCAAGGCCATGGCCAGGTGGCTTATGTTCTGCTGCGTGAAATCCAGAAAGAAATATCAGGACTTCACCTATAACTGGAAGAAGTATTTCGATATTCTGGACGAGAGCAAGAAGAAGAAGCTTTCCTATCACGAGAGGCTGGATCTTTACGAGAAAGTGGCGGATGAGCACTTCGATACTGCCCATTTTGAGGAATTCTGTCAGGAATCTCTGGGGAAGGAGTTCGACGAGAAGGCCTTCGAATTCTTCGCCAGCAAGGAGTTTGACAAGATCATGGAGCGGGAGCTTCACTACTATTTCAAGGTCAAGAGAGAGATCCCCATGAAGCTGGCCCATTATGGTGGAATTCATCGTTTCTGGCTTCACTGCGAACAGAATCGGTTGTCCAGAGAGCCGGCAGGCGCCGCGAAGTCGTAGCTTCAACCCTTGAAGATTCAAACCTTCAGTATTGTGGCGGGCACCGCGGTCTGTAACGCCCGGTGCCCGTTTTGCATCTCCAAAATGACGCCTCCCCAGGGGGTCACCAGGCTTCTTCCTTCCGAGATTCATTGGAGAAATTTCGCCAAAGCAGCCAGGCTGGCCCAAATGAATGGAGTTACCACAGTTCTCATCACAGGCAAAGGGGAACCAACCCTGTACCCGGACGAGACGACTGAGTTCCTGAGCCATCTCAAGCCTTACGATTTTCCCCTCATTGAGCTTCAAACCAATGGTCTTCTTTTTCAGAAGCCCGGATATGGGGAGCATCTCCGAAACTGGTATGATCTGGGATTGAACACGATCGCCCTGTCGGTGGTGGATTGGGACAGCGAAAAGAACAGGGAGATTTACCTTCCTCAGGCGAAGGAGTATCCTCCTTTGGAAAGAACCATCGGGCTCCTCCATGAGCACCGGTACAGTGTTCGCCTATCCGTCACCATGGTGCGCGGCTTTGTGGACACGTCCTGCGAGGTTTCCCGCCTTGTGGATCTGTGCAGGGAAAACAAGGTAGAGCAGCTCACAGTAAGACCTGTAAGGAGGCCTGCCGTATCGGAAGACCCTGATGCCCATGCCTGGGTATCTGAGAGGGGGCTCACGAGTGAGGAGATAGCGACTCTCCACCAGGATGTGGAGAAGCACGCGACCCGACTCCTCTCCCTGGCCCATGGCGCCGTTGTCTACGATTATCGAGGGCAGAATCTCTGCTTGACCGATTGTCTCACATTGGCGCCATCAGGTGAAGAGATACGGACCTTGATCTTCTTCCCTGATGGAAAGATTCGTTATGACTGGCAGTACCCGGGCGCCGTGATTCTGTGAGACGACTTCAGTGCCCTGCCTCTTCGGCAAGGTTCACGAGGCATACCGATGCCCAGGACCCTGCTATTGATTCATAGACTTTTTGTCCCAGTTTTTCTCCGGCCCAGAGGCCGCAAGCCAGGCCTGCTATTCCGCCCGCTACTGCCCCCGAAAAGCCGAAGCTCATTCCAAGGTATCTGCCCAAAGCTGTGAGTCCAAGGGCTGTGCCGACAAGAGTAGCCGTCCCGGCAATCACCGCATTCCTGCAGGTATCACGACCGGTGGAGCTCTCATACTTCTCCTTGAGACCATTCGCGAAGCTCCCTGATTCCATGGCTCTTGAGAAGCTATGCGCTCCGGAGCCTCCAATTTGAGTGTAGCTCTTTCCGATCATCGAAAGTTGCATAGTCACATCCCCCTTTTTATTAGTCTAGTTGCCCCTGATAAAAGGGCTCTCTGAACCGCGAAAAATCTTGATTTGGGAAGTGTTTTTCGGCAGGAATATGGACACGGACCTCGGATCCCTACATATGCAGCCGTTTTTCACGATCTAAACCTTCTGGCCGCCC
>JACPDT010000266.1 GCA_016183865.1 Armatimonadota bacterium
AAAAGCTGGAGGAGCTTGAGACCCTTAAGGAAAACCTTGCCCAGGCCAATGCATACGCGGCGATCCTCATGGCCGAGCTGGAACGGGCAATCCACGAAAAAAACATCCTCTATGACTTATCCATCGAGACCAGCACTTCCCGGGAGCTGAGCTACATCCTCGAAGCAATTCTGAAAACCGCCCTCCGCCTGACCGGCGCAGAATGGGGAGTCATTTTGCTGCGCCACAAGACCATGGACACCTTTCAGCTCGGCGCCATCCACTCCACTACCGAGAACTGCTCAGAGGAGCAGTTCACGAAGGAATGCTTCGATTTTATTCTGAATCGAAAAAAGCCCCTGAGATTTCAAGATTTCGCCGTGGAAATGGAAGCGCTCGGATGCGGAGGATGCTGCGGCGCAGGGGAAGAGCTTCCCCATATCCCGGCTCTTTCCGTTCCCCTCATCATGCAGGACAACATAATCGGCGCCATTGTTGTGACTCTCAAACAGGGCGGATTCACGGAAGATGATGAGGGACTTCTCGTGACCCTTGCCAACCAGTCCTGCATGGCCATCATCAATGCCCAGCTTTTCGCAGATATTCAATCACAGAACATCGAGCTGGAACACGCAAACAGGGTAAAATCGGAATTCCTGGCAAACATGAGTCACGAGCTTCGGACCCCCTTGAATGCAATCATCGGGTTCTCGGAAGTTCTCATGGACCCCACCCTGGGCGCGGCAGATCCCGACCAGCAAGAGGAATTTCTCCAGAACATCCTGTCCAGCGGAAAGCATCTTTTGCAACTGATCAATGACATCCTGGATCTGGCGAAGGTGGAGGCAGGAAAGGCGGAGCTTTATCTGCAGAGATTCTCTGCCCATGAAGTCATACACAGTATCACGAAGGTTCTCGGTCCCCTGCTGAAACAGAAGAAGCAGAAGCTGAACATAGAAGTGGCGGACGATGTGTACGCCGTGGCGGATGAGGCGAAATTCAAGCAAGTTGTCATAAACCTCCTTGGTAATGCCATCAAGTTCACTCCTGATGGAGGCAAAATCACGATCTCCGCCGTCCCTCGAGTCGAATCTGTTGAATTCACCATAGCCGATACGGGAATAGGGATTGAAGAGTCCCACTTCCAGAAAATATTTGAGGCCTTCAGTCAAGTGGATTCCTCTGCCTCCAGATCCTTCGAGGGTACCGGCCTGGGTCTCACCCTGACCAAGAAGCTCGTGGAAGTTCACGGCGGTAGGATCTGGGTGGACAGCGAAATCGGAAAAGGAAGCAAGTTCACCTTCATTCTGCCCGCCCCCCTTGAAGAGACTCCGGAATGCGGAGAACCTTGCTGTTCAAAGGAGGCGCCTGAGCTTCCTTTTTCCCTCAAAGAGCGCTCCGCCGGACAGGGACCTGTCGTTCTGGTGGTGGAGGACGACCGGAAGGCCGGCGACTTGATGCAAATGATACTGGTTCAGGAGGGTTTTCAGGTGATCAGGGCCTTCGATGGGAAAGAAGCCAAGGAGTTGTTAAAGGAGATAGTCCCCGAAATCGTGACTCTGGATATCCTGCTCCCCGACATGGATGGCTGGGAAGTCCTGGAGGAGATCAAAGGGAATTCCAGGACCCGCCAGGTTCCTGTAATCATACTGTCCATAGTGGATAACAAGGATCTCGCCTTCAAGAAAGGCGTCACCGACTACTTTCTGAAACCGATCAGCAGGACCCAATTCACAAGTCGTCTGAAAGACATCCTGAAGCAATCAAATAGAAAGGCGCTGTGAGACATCCCTATGTCGCAAAGGACCATCATGATCGTGGAGGACAACCCGGTAAACATGAGATTGGTCTCCTATATTTTGAACAAAATCGGCTACAGGGTTCTGGAAGCCCCCAATGCTGAAGAAGCGGCAGGCATCCTGGTCGCAGACGAGAAGCCGGACCTGATTCTCATGGACTTGCAGCTTCCCGGTCTGGATGGGCTGGGCCTGACCCGGGAGCTGAAGGCAAATCCTGATACCGAGAACATCATCGTAGCGGCTTTCACGGCCCACGCCATGCTCGGGGACAAGGAAAAGGCTCTGGAAGCAGGCTGCGTGGACTATATTACGAAACCTATTGATGTGGCAAAATTCCCGAAGCAGATCGAACGCCTTCTCAGCCTGAAGAGAGACTAGGAGAAAGAAAATGCCCGATCCCCAGTCATCACAAATTCTGGTCGTGGATGACAATCCTCAGAATGTGACCCTCCTCAAGGTTTACCTCTCAGGAGACGGTTATCGAGTCATCACCGCCTTCGATGGGTCGGAGGCGCTTCAAAAAATTGACACAACCCCACCGGATCTTGTCCTCCTGGATATCATGATGCCCAGGGTGGATGGATACGAGGTTTTGGAGCAAATGAAGAAAAATCCCGCAACATGGTTTGTCCCCATCATCATGCTCACATCCCTTTCAGACAGGGAAGATCGCCTGCGCGCCATCGAGCTGGGCGCAGATGATTTCATTACAAAGCCGTTCAACAAGCTGGAGCTGATGACGCGGGTCCGTGCCCTGCTGCGCCTGAAACATCTTCACGACGATCTGGATGATGCCAGACACATTATTTATACTCTCGCAGTCGCATTGGAGGCAAAAGATCCTTACACCAAGGGTCACTCCGAACGTGTAGGGGCCTTTTCCGCAGCCATCGCGATGGAGATGGGCCTTTCCCGCAGAGAGGCGAATTACTGCATTCACGCAGGCATCCTGCATGACATCGGAAAGATCGGACTATCTGAAGCCATTTTGCGAAAAGCAGGCCCCCTCTCCGGGGATGAATACGATGAAGTGAAGAAACACCCCACCATCAGTTTTGAGATCTGCAAGCCTTTGCGCATGTGCGCTCCCTATCTTCCGATCATCAAGCACCATCAGGAACGGTACGATGGAAAGGGATACCCTGACGGTCTTTCAGGAGACGAGATTCCCATCGGTGCACGGGTGATGGCTGTGGCCGATGCCTATGATGCCATGACAAGCTCCCGGGCTTACCGGCAGTCGCTCCCCGAAGAGGAAGCCCTTTCGAGGCTGCGCAAGAGCGCAGGCAGCCAATTGGATCCTGCTGTTGTGGAGGCGTTCTTCCGGATCTACGAGAGAAAACGAATCCTTGAGAGTGCACAGGCCTCAGCCAGTCTGGGGCGCCACTTCATAGACTATATCTTTGACTTGTATCTGCAACCGCTGAGGACCGCCGGCGGCGGATAGGAACGGGAAGGCATAGCTCACCCACAAAGACATGGCGTTTTCATACACTTGGGACAACCTTTCCGATACTTGCCTGCGGCTTCCTCCATCGAAACACCGCAAAGGGTTGCCAGACTGACCAGCCAGGCAAGGACATCGGCGAACTCCTCATCCAGATTCTCCCTGTTGCCCGTTCTCAAGGCCCTGGCCAGCTCCCCCACTTCCTCCGCAAGCCATTGGAAGGTCCCTGCCGTGCCCCTGGCGCTGTCCTTCTCATAGTAGATCTCCCGAATCCTCTCCTGAAACTCTTTAAGCTCCATGAAACCTCCTTGGCTCGATTGTTAAGAAAAGTAGACAGGATTCAGGAGTCAGAATTCAGAATAGCCTGCGAATAGGCCTCCAACAGCTTGCTGACCTCCTCATTCTGACTCCTGCATTCTGACTCCTGACTACCTGAGTAGTTACGAAAACCTTAACTTTTTGTTAACATTTTCACACTTTACAAATCGTCCCTTTTGTGGGATAATTTATGTGTATAGGGATGGTTTATCGGGTCATGGAAGCCATGGAGGAGGGAAAGAATGGACTTTTCGGGTATCGAGAATGTAATCAACCGGATCAATCAGATAGAATCCCAGTTTTCCCCCAGTCAATTCAGCAAACCTGCCCCCACTTCTTTCAGTGAAGTTCTGCAAAGCACCATGGGCAACTTGCAGGGTCCTCCCGTCACATCTGCATTTCCGCCCTCGGGTCCTCCCGGCTTCCAGCATCCCCTCTATGGGTTCAATCCTCTTCTCTTCAACCAGCAAAGCTCCTTCGCATCCCTTGCCGCCACGCAGCCCAACAAGCTTGTAAGGCACAAAGACCATGAGATGACCGCCGCAACGGCGGCGGCTTTCGAGAAACTGGAGAAGCTCGTAGGTCAACGGTTCCCTGGAAGAGAAGTAATCGTGACCAGCACAACGGACGGGACCCATTCGGATCCGAACCACTATTCCGGCAAAGCGGTGGATTTTGTTGTAGACGGCATGACAAAACAGGAATCGGTGGAGCTGGAGCGTCTTTGCGAGCAGGCCGGTTTCAAGCCGTACAACGAATACATTCATGGGAGCACATACAAGACCGGAGACCACATGCACATAGATCTGGTCTCATAGCCGCCAATAGGGCGCCAGCAGTTTCCGGGTCTGTCCGATTCGTTCCGTGACAATGGAAACCCCTCGATCCAGGAGGGGTTTTTTGATGGTGAGCTCAACTTCCTCTCCTGAAAGCTCCGCCCACCATTCCCTGACAACGGAGAGAAACGTGTTTGGCAGGCAGCCCAGATGATAGCCCCCCTCCAGTGAACCCACAAGCCTTCCGTTGCAGTAATCGGAAGCCAGCTTCTTCACCGCCGATGCGATAAAACCAAAACCAAGCTCTGTCACAGCCAGGCCCGCGATGGGGTCTGCCCAGTGGGCGTCCAGACCGCACGAAACAAGGATCAGCTCCGGGCGAAACCGGTCAGCCAGCGGAAAAAGCAGCTCCTCAACAAGGAGCCGCAGTGTCTCGTCCCCGCTCCCCACAGGCACAGGACAGTTGACGGTATGGCCGACGCCTCTCTTCTCTCCTATCTCCTCGATCAGTCCTGAGCCTGGATACAGGGGACTCTGGTGGATCGAGAAGAAGAGAACCGAGGGATCTTGATAGAATGCCTCCTGGGTTCCATTTCCATGGTGGACGTCCCAATCCACGATCAGGATTTTTTCGATTCCGTGGACTTTCTGAGCATATCTGGCGCCGATGGCGATGTTGTTCAGGAGACAGAATCCCATGGCCTGGTCGTGCTCGGCATGATGCCCCGGTGGCCTCACAAGGGCGAAGACCGGCCCCCCGGTCACAACGGTCTCATCTATCGCTCTCAAAACGCTGCCGACAGCCTCAAGAGCAACCTGGAGAGATGCGGGGCCGACAACTGTGTCCAGGTTGAGGTAGCCTCCGCCTCTCCGGCAGAACTCGGCGAGACCGGAGAGATAGTCACGACTGTGTATGGCTTCTATCTCCGACCTTTCCGCCACACGACCCGGAATCACACGCAATGACTGCCATATCCCCCTGGAAGCAAAGAATTCCCGAATGACCTCGATGCGACGAGGGTTCTCGACATGGTTTCCCGTCTCATGGCGAATGTGTGCCGAATTGTAGATTATGGTCATCTTATCTTGTCGAATGCAGCAGAAGTGATTTGACCGAGCTCGACATAGGCTCTGCCCGGGTCCCGCGCTCCGAAAACGGCGGATCCCGCGACCAGGACATTGGCGCCTGCACAGACAACCCTGGCCGCCGTGTCCGTGTGGATCCCGCCATCCACCTCAAGAAGAATCTCGGGATGCCTGGAAAGCCTGTCCCGAGCTCGTCGAATCTTCTCCTCAGCGGAGAGTATAAACTCCTGTGCCGGGAAGCCCGGGTTCACCGTCATGATCAGAAGAAGATCCAGATCCTCCAGAACCTCCTCAACAAGAACAAGGGGACTTCCCGGATTGAGAGCCGCGCCGGCCTTGACTCCGCAGGCCTTGATCTGGTGGATCACCTTGTGCAAATGAGGACATGCCTCGACATGGACGGTGATCAAATCGGCCCCGGCCCCGGCAAATGCTTCGATGAGGCTCTCAGGCCGGCTTACCATCAAATGCACATCAAAGAAAAGAGAGGTGTGCTTTCGCAACGCCTCCACTGCCAAAGGACCGAAGGTCAAATTAGGAACGAAATGTCCGTCCATAACGTCAAAGTGAAGCCACTTGGCGCCGGCGTCCCCCACCTGGCGGGCGCTTTTCGAAAGGCAGGAGAAATCCGCAGAAAGGAGAGACGGCGCTATGATCGGCGACTCATAGTTTGGCATCAGTCACGACCTTGCCGTTCACGTAAACCTCGATCAGGGCGTCTTGAAGATTGGCGATCTCCAACTGCACACTCGCGCCGGGCAGGTGGTCGGACTCATACACCACATTGGTTCCCGTGATGTCCGTGGAGGTGATCTTGACCTTCTGTTTCCCCTTTCCGGGAGGAACGACAAAATACAGATGGGATTGCTTGAAAAAAAGCTCGCCTTTCCTGGGGCCTGCGCTGACCTGAAAGCTCAACATGGAATCCACCTTCAAGTCCTCGTTTGCCTCAGGGGTCTGTGAGACGATGGTGCCGAAGGCAATCTTGTCGTTCCAGCTCCAAAGCACCTGTCCTACCCGCAGTCCCTTGTCGGAAAGAATTTTTCTCGCATCTGTGAGAGATTTTCCCTCAAGCTCAGGCACGGAAACCTTGGGTGGAGGACCATCGCTGATCTTGATGACGACAGAGGTCCCCCGGGACACGGTAGCATTTCCCGGAGGAGACGAGGAGATGACCTGGCCGGGAGGGATGTCATCTGCAAAGCCCTTCTGAGGCTTCCCGAAAAGCAGTCGGGCGTTTCCCAGCAGGATCTTCGCTTCCCTCAGGCTCTTTCCCCGTACATCAGGGACCTGCACCAGCTCCTGGCCGTTGCTCACAACCACACGGAGCACTCTGTTCTTTTTGACCATTTTTCCCGCGATGGGCTCCTGACGGATGATCTGCCCTGCCGGAACCCATTGATGGTACTCGTTGGATTCGATATTGAATCCGAGACCGGTTTCCTCCACAATCCGCTTGGCCTCCTGGGGCTCTTTCCCGATTACCCGGGGGACCATTACTTCCTCGGTGGCATGGAAAAATGCGTCATGGATGGACCTGTAAAGCCACCAGGCGCCGCCCACCAGAAACAGGATCAAAAGCGTGTAGGCCGCTGTCCTTAAGATGCCGACCAGTGGGGCCGGTTCTTGCTCGTATTCCACTTCCTGTTGTTCTTCTGCCATGACAAGCCCTTTCTATTTGGATACGATAAGGTGAACTGCTGCTCCCGGGGAGACTTCCGAGCCTGCGATCGGGTCCTGACGAAAAACGGTTCCGGGGGTCCCATCCGGCTGGGGGGACTCCTGAACCTCCCCCACCGACAAACCGGCGCGCTTGAGGACGTCCTGTGCCTCATTGAGGGTCTTTCCCGTCACATCGGGAACCTTCACCTTGCCTGTGCCGATCGTAAGACGGATGGCGGCGCCCTTGGGCTGCTTGCTTCCCTCCGCAGGGTCTTGCATGGAAACCACTGCATCATCCCGTGCATCGCCCAGGGTCATAACCGTAAAGCCGCCGAGAGACAACTCCTCCCTCGCCTCCTTGAGAGTTTTCCCGATCACTCCAGGCACCTCCACAAGGACGCCCTGGCTGATTACAACAGATACCGGACTTCCTTTGGGCGTCGGAGTCCCTGAAGCAGGCGCCTGTGAAACGATCCGGCCTTCGGGAACGGAATCGGAAGGCTCCCAACGTGAGATGACGAGTGAGAGCCCGATGCGCGACAGGAAAGCCTGGGCCTGCTTCTCGGTCATCCCAGCAACATCCGGAACCTCTATCCTCCCTGCTTTCTTGCTGATGACCACGCGAATGGTATGGCCTCGGGTAACGGTTTCCCCTGCCCCGGGGACTTGAGACAGCACGCGGTCTGCCTCCCCCTCGCTCTCCAATGTGGAATCAACGGCGAGCTCCAGCTTCACCTTTTCCGCGAGCCTGAGGGCTTCCTGATATGTTTTTCCCAGGAGGTTCGGCACAACAAAACCGGCCGAGGAGCGGGAAAGGGTGACGGAAATGGAGGCGCCTTTTCTCAATGGTTCCCCCTTCGCGGGGTTCTGAGCCACAACTCGGCCCGGAGGGACGTTCTCCCTTTCTATCTCCCCATCCACGCGGAGGACATAACCTCTTTCCCTTGCCAGATTCTCAGCTTCCGCCAGAGGCAGGGAAATCAGGCTCGGCGCAGGCGCCATCTTTCCGCCCACCAGAAAACGGGTCCCGAAAAATGCCAGGAAGCCGACAAGAATCAGGGAGAGCCAGAAGAGCATATTCATGCCGCTCCTTCGCCGGACGGCTTCGCTCTTCTCAGGCACCGGGACCTGGTTCGGCGATGTTTGTCTTTTCTTCGGCTTTCCCTTCACGGGAGTCATAGGCAGAGTAGGATAATCCACGAAACCGGATGATCGTGATCCGGACGGCCTGGCAAGCTCCTCTTTCAAAACGACCAGGGAAGAGAGAAGCTCATCAACGGAAAGACGCTGTTCCGGTGATTTTTGAAGGGCCTTCATCACTGTGGCATCGAGGGGCGCCGGAATACCCTGGGCAATGGCGCCCGGAGGTACAGGCTCTTCCTGAACATGTCGAAGGGCGACGGCTACGGGGGAATCGCCGTCAAAGGGAACCCTGCCGGTCAACATTTCATACAGCACTGTGCCTATGGAATACACATCCGTTCTGGGGCTCAAATCCAAACCTTGCGCCTGCTCCGGGGAGACGTACTGCACCGAGCCCCAGATCGGACCGGTCTGGGTTGCGGTGGTGGAAGATACCACCTTGGCGATTCCGAAATCGGTGACTTTCACCCGGCCATCGTGGCAGACAAAAATATTGTGGGGTTTTACGTCTCGATGGATGATCCCCTTGCGGTGCGCGAAAGAAATGGCCCGGCAGATCTGCGCGCCGTACTCAAGAATTCGCTCCAGAGGAATCATCCCATCCTCCCTGATCACTTCCTTGAGATTTTTTCCCCTCAAGAGCTCCATCACAAGAAAATAGGTCTCCCCTTCCTGCCCCACATCGAAGATGCTGACAATGTTCTCAAAGGAAAGGGAAGCCGCGGACTTGGCCTCAAGATAGAAACGCTTCTGAAACTCAGGCTCTTGTGAGAACTGCTCGCGAAGGACCTTGACGGCAACCTGGCGGCCCAGGCGAAGGTCTTCGCCCCGGTAAACCAGGGCCATTCCTCCTTCGCCGATTTTTTCCAATATCTTGTAACGGCTGGCGAGTATGGTTCCGGTCATCTGTTTCTAAGTATTCACCCCGATGAGTCTTGATTTTCCAAACCAAAAAGGGGTTCGACAGGACACAGGGAAAACCTTCGGCTTCTCGAACATATTTGGAATCATGGATCTCACGGAATTCACATGTCCTTCCTGCGGTGCGCCTCTTACGATCAGGAACCAGGCGGCCAAGACACTTACCTGTTCCCACTGTGGAAGCATTATTGACCTGACTTCTCCACAATATGAATTCATTCAACCCGAAAAAATCGTCGCTCAACCTGTCAGCGCCCTCAAGCTCGGGCTCCAGGGAGCGCTCGGGAAGCCGGAGCCCTTATCCGTGGAAATTGTCGGTAGAGTTCGATACGAGTATCGCGAGGCCTATCAGGAATCTTTCTGGGACGAGTGGCTTCTCCTCACCGCCGATGGACAAACCATGTGGCTCCAGGAGGATCAGTGGGAATTCTCTCTTTTCCGTCTTTTCGCCCCTGATACGCCTTTCAACCCCGCGGAAGCGCCGGATGTCATTGTAACCGATGGCTGCTACTGGGCGGTGAACGACAGAGGAAAGGCGAAGGTAGCTTTCGTTGAAGGAGAGCTGACCTGGAAAGCCGTTCTCGATGAATGGAGCGATTACCTGGAGGCCGAGAGCGGCGCAGAGGTTCTTTCCGTGGACTGGACGGAAGAAGAGATCACCTTTTACAGAGGCGGGAAACTGACTGCGGAAGAAGTCTATGCCGCTTTTAACCTGGGCTCTCCGCCCAGGGAAGAGGTTGAGGAGGCTCTGGAAGCCAAGGAAGAAGACGAGGAAGAAGAAGGGCCCGAGGAAGAGGTAGAAAGCACACTGGCCGCCACTTCGGGCCGGTTGCTCAAAGGCCCTGCATTCTGGATTCTTGCGGTCTTCTCCGTCCTTTTCTTTCTGGGCGGATGTCTTGCGGATTCCATGGGCCACCGGGTCATTCCCAAGGAGGGTCGGGTCTTCGACCCCAACGGCGCAGGGGTATTCGGGCCTTATGATCTCCGCAAGACAGGTGTCCACAAGTTGACCGTGTTCGCGCAGGTCCCAAATGGAGTTGTATTACCCGTGGATGTGGACTTCCTCGACGAGGAGCACAACCCCGTTTCTCTTGCCTTGGACTGCGATTTCTGGGATGAAAGCGGCTATGATGACGAAGGGTACTGGCATGAAACGCACAGTCGCGAGACCCACCGGTTTGTGTTGAAGGAGAAGGGAACGTACTATGTGGAAGTGAATTCCGGCGGGCGGGAACAGACAGCATCGGTCGGTGTGGATCTGTGGGAAGGCGCGTTTTTTCCGAAACCCTTCTGGACTTTCGGTTGGCTTTCCCTGATCTACCCCGGCTTCGTGCTCGTGTTCTGGCTTGTCACTCACGGGAAGGGAGACTGATCATGCGTTTCGGATTGGCAACAGGCATCCTGCTCGCTGTAATGATGGGCGCCTATCTTTATGCGACGATCGCCGCGATGACAGGCACGGGTCTCAAGCCCCTTTCGAAGGACGGGCACGTCAGGCAGGGAAGCCAACACATGAGTCGCCATCACGGGTTTATCGTGGGGGGTGGCCTTCACGGGGGAAAATGACCGCAGGGAACGGGTCACTCTCTTAGCCTCTGTTTTTCTCATCGCCCTGTCCGGTCTGGCTTATGAGCTGCTTGCCGGAACCCTTTCCGCCTATCTTGTGGGAAACACCATTCTTCAGTTCTCCCTGGCCGTGGGAATCTTCATGTCCGCGATGGGGGCGGGTTCTTTTCTATCCCAAAAGGTGACCAGCAACCTCCTTGACACCTTCGTCCTCGTGGAGATCGGAATTTCCGCATTGGGCGGCGCATCCGCCTTGATCCTGTTTCTTACATACGCCTACACGACAGCCTATTATGTGGTTCTCCTGGGATTGCTCTTCTCCATAGGACTCGGGATCGGCCTTGAGCTGCCGATTCTGATCCGAATCATCAAAGACTACGGAGAGCTGAGAGTCACCCTGGCGAACCTCCTGGCATGGGACTACCTGGGCGCCCTGGGCGCCTCCCTTCTCTTTCCCATGCTGATCCTGCCCCACATGGGTCTCATGCAGTCCTCTTTCTTCTTCGGTCTCCTCAACGCCGCAGTGGTTTTCGGTAATCTCCATGTTTTCGGAAACCGGATCAGAACCCGGCGGCCTCTCTTCGCGCTCGCCTCAGTCGTTTCCGCAGCCCTTCTCGTGGGCCTCTTCTATTCTTTTCATCTGGTGGGCTGGATCGAAAGCCGCCTCTATGATGATGAGATCATTCTGACCAGGCAGACGAAGTATCAACGAATCGTCGTCACCCGCTGGAAGACTGATCTTCGTCTTTACTTGGATGGAGATCTTCAATTCTCGTCGGAAGACGAATATCGGTATCATGAGGCATTGGTTCAGCCTCCCATGGGACTGGCAGGAAGCCCCCAGCGCATTCTGATTCTGGGCGGAGGCGACGGGCTGGCGATTCGAGAGCTTCTCAAATACCCGAAGGTGAAAGAGATCCGCCTTGTGGACATTGACCCTGAGATGGTTCGACTCTGCAGGGAGGATCCGCTGATATCAAGACTCAATGAAGGGGCCCTGGCCAGTCCGAAAGTCACTCACACTCCCCAGGATGCATTCAAGTTCCTGGAGCGGAATGACCGGATCTGGGATGTCATCCTGGTGGATCTTCCTGACCCCAATAATGAGGCCCTGTGCAAGCTCTATACGAAGGAGTTCTACAGCCTGGCCCGTCATCGCCTTGCTTCAAACGGCGCCCTTTGCGTCCAGAGCACCTCTCCCCATTTCGTGCCCCGTACCTTCTGGTGCATCCAGCACACAGTGCAAGCGGCAGGCTTCTTCGTTAAGCCGTTCCACGTCTATGTCCCCTCCTTCGGAGATTGGGGCTTCGCCCTGGCGGCGCTCCATCCCTATCATCCGGAAAAACTGGCGATTCGGGGAGGTGGACGGTTTCTCAGAAGCGATTTGTTGGGTGGCCTTTTCTCCTTCGGAAACGACATGGCCGAAGAGTCCACGGAAATAAACCGCCTGGATCATCCGATCCTCTTGCAGTATTACCTGTCGGAATGGAAACGTTGGGATTGAGGTATCCACGCACGGTACGAGTGAATCCACAGTAAGGAAGGTTTCCGGACAGGCTCAGCGCGAAGGCGAAGGTGACCGCGCAAGTTTCTCTATGCCGTTGATGGAGGGGACACTACCCGTATTGGCACGCTACAAATCTCATTACCTGAGAGAACCAAATGGAGAGAATAATCTCCGTAATCTGGAAAGCAAAATCCCTCAAAGCGAAATACTATTTGAAAAGACGGAGCTGTTCCCTTCTCGAACATAGCCACAGATAAAGGGCCTCTCGCATCAAACAACTTTTTTCCATCTTCATTGAGAACCAGAATATTCGCTTCTTTCTCTCCTACTTCGGCTGGAGTAGCTCTGACTTTGGCGACAAAGAAGAATAAAGGATGGATGTAAGGGAGATGCTGCGCGTAAATTCGATCAAACCCTAACCCGATGGCTGTGATTTTTCCTCCACAGTCGTCTGCATAGTCGCAAACAAATGCGAACTCATGGTGCATGGTTCATCGCCTTTCATCGGTATCAAGCGCCCTGATTTCAAATCATTACAGAGAAAATGAAACGTTTGGATCCTCTTGGGAGGGTAACGACGCGGCACAAATTCCGCTCGTGGTTCAATCGGAACTCCGCCATGCGACAGGGTGCAGACATCTCCATCATCCCAGAAGTCTTCGGACGTTTCAGGAATATCGGAAAAGTCAATATCACCGTCTTCCATTCGCTCCAAACGGGTCACGTCTGTTCTGCTCTTACGTTTTTTGGGTTCTTTTTTGGTAAACTTCTCTTTCACGTGAACTCGCCTTCCTCATGGAGATTATGCGAATACTCTCTTGATTCCCGCGTTTACGATGGGTATATGACGCGACAACAACCGTGCCGTCAAGATCGCCGAGAGCCAGCCAGCGGGACTCCCCGTATTCCCATCTCTTATCACGTTTCCTAACCAAGGGCGCCTCAAAGACGATCCCTGCATCTGCAAAGTCAATTCCGTGTTTTTCTATGTTGGCTGAGTTCTTAATATCATCCCACTTAAATTCCACAAATTATCTCCGAGACCTCGTCATTTCAGGACTCGCCAGGAAGACCTCGCCTTCTTCAAACTCTCCTAAGACATCATCTCTGATTTACGCTATCTAATTATACCACAAACGTCCCGTCAACTCAAGGACTCTGACAGAGAGCTCTGCATAACTGGTGGTTCTGCCTGCTCCCACGTGGGACTTCGAGTAGAAGCGATTTCACTCGAACTCTTGCGTTCCTTCGCGTGTGTGCGAAGGGGCGACGGCTTAGGCTAGTTGCCCCTGATAAAATCGCTTTCAGCGGAGGTCGCCCCTCTCTGATCGGAGATGAGATCTCCTCCTCGGCGGATCTCCCCCTATTTTCGCTCAGGAGACCTTTGCGATCG
>JACPDT010000010.1 GCA_016183865.1 Armatimonadota bacterium
TGTTCGGCGACCTCCACGAACTCATCGTATTCCATGCTTACGACCCGTTTGCGATAGTCCTTGAAGAAATAGTCCTTGGGATTGGTCTCGAAAAAATGAGCCATCCTGATATCCGGATCAACCAAACCGAGGGCCAGGCCGGAGTCCCATAGCTGGGTGTTGGGCATGGGCGCATACAAGCCGAGGCCCGCATAAGGAGGGTTCAGCTCTTTCATGAACTCAAGAGTTTTCATCATATCGGCCCTTGTTTCTGTTGGAAGACCGTACATGAAATAGGCGCTCCAGAAGAAGCCATGCCGATTGAGCAGTCCTGCCGCTTTTCTCATCTGCTCAAAGGTGACCCCTTTGTTGACTTCTTTGAGGATTCTTTCGCTCCCTGTCTCGATTCCGACTTTGATTGTATTGCAATTGGCCCGCTGCATGATGTCCAGCAGCTCATCATCAATGAGGTTCACTCTTGTTGTGCATTCCCAGCTTATGTCCAGCTTCTCCCTTATGAGGGTTTCGCAGAACTGCACAGTCCGCTTGCGATGGACTGTAAAGGAGTCGTCCTTGAGGGCGAACTGCCGCGTTCCATACTTGTCTCTAGTGTCCTTGATCTCTGAAATCACCTGATCGAGATTCCGATAACGGACTCTTGGCGGGTGTGAACAGAAGCCGCACTTGTACGGGCATCCGCGGGATGTCATGACCACCCCCATGTCTTCCGATGAATACCTGTCTTGATTCAGGAGCAGCGCTCTTCCCGGGTACGGAGATCTGTCGAGATCCGTGATGAAAGGACTCTGTTCCCTGAGAATCACTGCACCCTCTCGCCTGAAAGAAACCCCGGGAATTCCGCGGAAATCTGTTTGGCCCTTCCCTATGGCTTCCACAAGCTCGGATATGGTCTCCTCCCCCTCGCCGGAGACACAAAAATCAATGCTTGAGGACTGGAAGCATATCTCCGGCCAATCGCCGGCATGGGGTCCTCCCACGATGACCGGAACATCAGGTCTTACCTTTTTTGAGAGATCCGCGGTTTTCACGACCGACGCGAACTTCATGGTCATGGACGTAATCCCGACAATGTCCGGATCATGATCCTGAATGACTCTCGCCATTGTTTTCCATATGTCGTGATTGTCATCATTCACTTCTCTGACATACTGAGCCAGTCTTGCATATTCTTCGCTGAGATTGAGGTCCCCCGAGTCGTCTCGTTCCCTGTCCACGTCATAAATAGCTACTTCGTGCCCCTTTTCCTTGAGTACGGCGCCGATATAGCTGAGGCCCACTGGAAAAAAACGGCTGTCATATCCTGTGAAGATTGCGTAGGGGGGGTCTATCAGGAGTATCTTCATTGAGGCCTCCGAATTGCTTGTTGCCGGGCAGCCGGGATCAGACTCCCCATCTTCCACGCAAAGTCATCCATACCGAGGAGAGAATGAGCCTGAAATCCAACAAGATGCTCCTGTTGCGGAGGTAGATCAAGTCGTATTTGAAGCGATATCGGTGGTCCACATCCCGGGCGGCATACAACTGGGCGATCCCGGTGAGTCCGGGACGAATCTTGTGTCTCTCCGAGTAGCCTGGAATTTCAGTCATATCCACCCCGTCCATCTCTTCATTCCAGGGAGTCTCGAACTCTGGAGGACGCACGGCCCTGGGTCCCACGAAACTCATGTCTCCTTTGAGGATGTTCAGAACCTGGGGAAGCTCATCAAGGGCGGTTTTTCTGAGAATCTTTCCCACCCTGGTAATCCTGGAATCCCCACGGGAAGCCTGAAGAGGCCCCTCTTCCTCGGCATCGGCCACCATGGAGCGGAACTTCAGGATATCAAAAATCCGCCCACCCTTGCCTACCCGCTCCTGGGCATAGAAAATGGGACGACGATCTTCGAGCCAGATGGCAAGCGGGATCAAGACCCACAAGGGACTTGTGACGGCCAGCGCCAGAAGCGACAGGACGACATCCAGGGCCCGCTTCATGAAAATCTCCGGGATCGGGGCTTCCTGAAGCACGGTCCGCAGGAAGGCCGCATAGCGGCTTGCAAGGGTCTCACGATTATAATTCTGGAACACAAAACGATGGGCGGATACGGCCATCTGCTTCCGGCGTTCAGGGTCATTCTTCAGCGTGAGCACCGCCTGGGCCAATGACCTGGAATCATCCGGATCCACCAGAATCGCCGCTCCTGATCGAGACAGGATCTGTCGCGATTCGCCATAAACGCTGCCGATTATGGGCTTCCCTGCCCCCATGATCTCAAAGAGCTTGGAAGGAACAAAACTCTTGAAAATCGGCAATGAGCGAAGGGGCACAAGGCACACATCGGATGCATTGTAGTATTCAGGAACTTTTTCCTTCGGCTGCACGGGGACAAAGAGGGCGTTATCCAATCCGCGCTCCTCTTTGATTTCCAGCAGCTTGTCTCTTTCCGTGCCGTCGCCCACAAAGAGAAAACATATATCTTTTTCCCTTTTCAGCAGGGAGGCGGCTTCCAGGACAGAGGAGAGATTTTGGGAGACACCCAGGTTCCCCAGATAGGTAACCAGGAACTCTCCATTAATATGGAGCTTCTCTCTGACTTTGCCGTTCGGCTTTCGCTGGAATAGCTCGGGGTCGGCGCCATTGGGGATGACCTCGATTTTCGACGGCTCGATGCCCTTCTTGATGATGGCTTCCTTGAAAGCCTCAGTGACGACGACGATTCGGGCGGCTTTCCTGTAAAGAAGGGATTCGATGCCTTCCAAGAGGCGAATGATCCGGCGATTCTTGAAGATGCCCAGCTCCACAAGAACAGCAGGCCAGAGGTCCCGAATCTCAAGAACAAAGGGAACTCTCTTGATTCGGCTCAAGAGGTATGCAGAAAAGGCGGCAAGCAACTGAGGAGAGGTCCCGATGATGACATCACAGTGTCCGAAGAAGAGGGCGCCCAGAATGAGTGAGCTCAAAAAGAATGAGGAAAATGCCGCAATGCGCCTCAGAAATCCTTCATTTCTTGTCGCATAATGCCAGGTCCGGAGGACACCGATTCCTTCGAGGCATTCCCGAACCATCATTCTCCAGCGAAACCGGGGAGGAAGAACCCCTGCCGGATATGTCGGGAACCCTGTCAGAACCGTAACCTGATGGTTGGCCCTGGTCCAATATTTTGCCTGTTCATATGCCCTCCCCGCGGAAGCCCCCGGCTCGGGCGGGAAGAACTGTGACACGTACAGTATGCGCATAATTAAGTCAGGATATTCGATAAGGACAGCTTCTGTCCTGTATTTCGCTCTTCAAGCCTATGATACCGCTGTTTCTCGTGCTTAGTGAGTCGAGACACAAATCCCATCACGCCTTGGCGCGTCTCATCCATCGCCAAATCATTGACGTTATCTATGTCTCAACCCACTTAGTGAGTCGAGACACTTATGGAAAAGCTTGTGGGATATATTTTACAAGATTTCGAGGAAGAAGTCAAGTTTGAAAGGGAAAGAGGAACCCGCCGATTTTCCTGGAAAATTCCGAGATAGAGAATACATTCTTCCATCTATCCTGAATAACGCTCAGAGAACCCTTTTGCAGCATGTCTTTTACCGAGAAATTTGCTAAATACTTCAACGATAGTTTTCGGACCCGGGGCAGCGCCTATTATCGGAACGGCAGTGTCCTCCTTCAACCCGGTGATGAGGGTCTTTTTCTTGCAACAGTTCTCGGCGCCCGCGATTTTAATGTCAAGGTCCAGGTGAAGAATAACATCTATCGAGCCGAATGCGATTGCTCCTACTTCCAGAAGTGGGGAGCGGCCTGTGAGCACATCTGGGCTGCCTTGCTCGCAGCCGAGAATCAGGGCTGTCCTGGTTTCAACGCCGTTTCATCGGATGACTCTTGCAGGCGTTGCGTCAATGATGGGGTTTCAAAACCTGTTCACAGCGCCAATGCCGCCGCCTGTGGAGGGACCCCCCAGAAACCCGCCCAGGTAAGACCCTCTCGGCCCGGATGGGAAGACCTGTTGGATGAGGTCAGGGTGCACGAGGAAAGGGAAGCTAAGGAGATACAGAAATGCAGGCTGAAACAAGACTGTGAAATACTGTATATCATAGATGCAGTCGCCATGCCGGAAAAAGGCGCCGTCACGGTGGATGTGGCCGTTAGAGAACGAAAGCGAGACGGCGAATGGGGAGTGCCCCAGACGGCAAGATTCACTTCTCGCCAAATTGCTCTCTTGCCCGATTCTGAAGACAGAGAAATCATCTCTGTCCTGAAGGGAGCGAGCAACTCTTCCTACTCTTACGGAGGCTATTGCGCAGACCTCCCACTGGCTTCTCATCTGACCCTTTCCCATCCTCTTTATAATATCCTTGTTCCCCAGATGTGCCGGACCGACAGATGTTACCTCCGTTGCGGACAACAGAATCACGAGCTCCGCGTCATTTCCTGGGACGAAGGACCACCGTGGGAATTCCACTTGAATCTCTCCCTTGATGAATCGAGGCGCCATTATATCTTGCAAGGGGTATTGTGTCGAGATAA
This sequence comes from Armatimonadota bacterium, assembly GCA_016183865.1. GTDB lineage: Bacteria > Vulcanimicrobiota > JACPDT01 > JACPDT01 > JACPDT01 > JACPDT01. The sequence continues at coordinate 4,502 of JACPDT010000010.1, forward strand.
GGAGGAAATGGCTCTGACCCAACCGACTCTCCTGCTCGAAGACGGCCTGCTCTTTACCACTGACCAGGTCGGCCCTTTGAACGATTTTGGCGCCTTTAGCTGGATTTCCCGCCTGCGCAAGAAATTATCGCTCTCCATCCCTGTATCAGATCAAGCAAGGCTGCTCAAGAGAATCCTTGAGCTCCCCCGTCTGCCCCGGCTCAGCCTCCCCGAAGAGCTCCACTATGAAGAAATCAAAATGCCGCCGCGTCCCAGACTGGTCGCCCGAACAGCAAAACGGACGCCTCCGGCTCGACGCGGCTTCTATGCCTACAGGGCTCCGAAGCAGCAGTCAGTGAACGACGAATCCATAATATACGGCGAGTTATCATTTGACTACAACGGAACTGTCCTTCAAGCCAATGAACTTAAGGGGGCTGTTTTTCACGTCGGGGAGCGGAAGTTGATCGTTCGCGATGCCGATGCAGAGTTGGAGATGGCTGGGCTGCTGGGGCGCATCGGATTCAAAGAAGCTCATCTCGATGAAATCGGCGCCGAGGCATTACAGATTTCACCAAAAAAATTTCCAAAGGCCGTTGCCGCCCTCCTGGAAAAAGGCTGGCACATAGAGGCGGAAGGAAAATTGTATCGTAGTCCGGGTAGTTTCAGAATTAGTGTAAGCTCGGGCATTAATTGGTTTGACCTGGACGGGAAGGTGGAATACGACGACCAGGAAGCGACTTTGCCAAAACTGCTCGAAGCTTTGAGGCGTGGGGAAAATATGGTTCAACTGGGGGATGGGTCCTTCGGCCTCCTGCCGGAGGAATGGTTAAAGAAGTACGTTCTGATCGCCGGACTCGGAGAGGTGAAAGAAGACACTCTTCGCTTCAGCAGGCGCCAGGCGCTTCTGTTGGATGCCCTTCTCGCAGAACAGCCCGCTGTATGGTGTGACGAAGCCTTTGCTCACACCAGGAGCGAACTGAGGTCATTTGAAGGAATTGGACCGGAGAACCCTCCATCTACTTTTGTGGGGGAATTGCGGCACTACCAGGCCGAAGGGCTGGGCTGGCTGTCCTTTCTGGAGCGCTTCGGATTCGGCGGATGCCTGGCCGATGATATGGGACTCGGCAAAACAGTGCAGGTTCTTGCGTTTCTGGAGACTCGCCGCTTCCAGGGACTGAAAAAACGACCCTCCCTGGTTGTCGTGCCGAAATCGGTTGTTTTCAACTGGAGGGAGGAGGCACAACGTTTTACGCCTCAGTTGAAAATTCTGGAATATGCCGGTCTCAATCGCTCAGACCTGAGGGAGATTTTCTCCGACTACGATCTTATTATTACGACTTACGGCACCCTCAGGCGGGATATCATGGATCTCCGGAATATCCATTTTGATTACTGTATTCTTGATGAGGCTCAGGCTATAAAAAACGAAGACACTGCCACCGCCAAAGCCGCCCGTTTGCTGCACGCGGAACACCGGCTCGCTTTAAGCGGAACGCCCATAGAAAATCATCTGGGGGAAATCTGGAGCCTCTTTGAATTCCTGAATCCCGGTATTCTCGGCGCATCCAGCATATTCCGCCTGCATACCGATCAGTCGTACGATCCGGACGAACAAACGCGATCCCTCCTCGCCCGTGGCCTGCGGCCTTTCATTCTACGCAGAACAAAAGCACAGGTTTGCAAGGAGCTTCCGGCCAAGACGGAGCAAACGGTTTACTGCGAGATGGAGAAAACTCAGAAAAAGCTCTATGATGAGCTTCTCACTCATTACCGGCATACACTTCTCAACAGGGTCCAGGATGAGGGTCTCAATAAATCAAAAATGCACATTCTGGAAGCCCTCCTGAGATTGCGACAAGCCGCCTGCCATCCAGGACTGATAGATAAAACGAAGATCCACGAGCAAAGCGGAAAGCTTGACGCGCTTCTACCACAACTCTATGAAATACTGGATGAAAACCATAAGGCTCTGGTTTTCTCGCAATTCACCAGTTTTCTCGCAATTCTTCGGAAGCGACTCGACGGAGACCAGGTTGTTTATGAGTACCTCGATGGAGCGACGAGGGACAGGGCAGGGCGGGTAGAGCGATTCCAGAATGATCCTGACTGCAGATTATTTCTGATCAGCCTGAAAGCGGGTGGTTTGGGGCTGAATCTCACTGCCGCAGATTATGTGTTCCTTCTGGATCCGTGGTGGAACCCTGCAGTGGAGGTGCAGGCAATTGATCGCACTCATCGAATCGGCCAGACCAAGCCGATTTTCGCTTATCGCCTGATCGCCAGGGATACAGTTGAGGAGAAGGTCCTGGAGCTGCAAGACCGGAAAAGAGACCTGGCAGATGCGATCATCAGCGCGGATAGCAGCCTGTTTCGCAACCTCACCAGGGAAGATTTGGAGCTCCTTCTTTCCTGACTCTTGACAAACCCTGATTCCCTTGACCATTCAGGCCCCACCAAATTCAACATTTTTGTTTCCTGCCACTTGACCTCCACCGCCAGGATTCCTGGCTCTTTCAGGACAAGATCCACTTCGTTGCCGTCATCTGTCTGCGACCGAGAAATACCCTGCCTGGGGATGATGAAACACGACGGCTGAAACGCTTGCCTCGGGGTCCATCATGAATCCGTCTGTCAATTGAACGCCGATTTGAGAAGGCTTCAGGAGATCGAAAAGTAGGAACTGATGCTCCAGGCGTGGACAGGCGGGGTAACCGAAGGAATACCTTCTGCCGCGATACTTGCCCTGGAATCGTTCTGTGACGGAAACTTCCGGAGGATCGGGGAATCCCCAGAGCTCACGAAGTTTGGCGTGCAGAAACTCGGCATAGGCTTCAGCCGATGCCAGAGCGAGTGCCTGGATGATGTGAGATCGCAGATAGTCGCCTCGGGCCTTCAGACTCTCAACTCTTTCGCGCATTCCCTTACCTACTGTTACTATGAACATAGCAAGGAAATCAGGCCTTCTCAGGCTCTCAGGCCGGACATAGTCGGCAAGGCAGAGGCCGTCAGCCTTGGACTGTCTGGGAAACTCAAGGGACACATGTTCATCCGTACCGTCAGGGAAAAGGAGAAGATGGTTTCCGCTGCTTTGAGCCTTGAAAAACCGGTAGATGGAAGAGGCGTGAAAGAGTTCTGTGTCGCAATACTCTCTTTTCACGTCCTGGACGGTGTTCCAGATCTCCAAAGCCCTGGGATCCGCTTTCTCCAGCTTCTTCTCAAGACCCGGGTCCCGACCTGAGCGATACAGGGAGCGCACGGTTTCACCCTTGATTCCAAGGTGGCGGTTGTAAAGCATCAAAGGATTCAGATACTTCCAAACCTCTTGAATGTTTGCTTGCTCAACATGCCGATCCAAATCGGGAGGAGGAGGGACCTGGTCCAGAACCTTTACCAGTTTGGAGCGTTCTGCGGCGTCATTTTTGACACCTTGTGCCCCTTCTCCGTGAGATAGGAGGGAACCGTGAGGGGAGGTGAGGGAAGACTGGCAGGGCTTCTCCGGAGGCTTCTGCTCAAGAAAGACTTTCGCGAGCTCCAGCCCCTGCATAGCGTCTCCGGCATAAGCAACGGAGCCTCCATAGGCTTTGGCGATGTGCTTATCCGTGAATGAAAAGGTAAGTGCGGCCCCTCCGACGAGCATGGGCGCCGTGATTCCCGCCCGGGTCAAGTCCTCGGCCGCTGCAACCATTTGCTGGGCCGATTTCACCAGAAGGCCGGAGAGGCCGATGATGTCCGGCTTGTGTTCCCTCACTGCCTGAATCAACTGTTCGGAAGAAACCTTGATTCCCAGGTCAATCACACGGAAGCCGTTGTTGGCCAGAATGATGTGAACCAGGTTTTTTCCGATGTCATGGACATCTCCTCTTACGGTTGCAAGGAGAACACTGCCACGGGAGAAAGCTTCCTCTTTTTTCATGAAGGGCTCAAGATGGGCCACGGCTGCCCGCATCACTTCCGCGGATTGAAGTACTTCAGCGATGATGAGCTTGTTGCTGCTGAAAAGGCGGCCCACTTCATCCATCCCCTTCATGAGGAGGTCGTTCACGATCTGCAAGGGTTTCGTGTCCTTGAGACATTCATCGAGATCTCCTGTAAGGCCCTCTCTCGTACCCTCGATGACATAGCGAGGGATGCGCTCCGAAAGGGGGCGACGATCGGCTTCGGTCCTTGCAGATGGACGACGGTTTCGAAAATGAGCCGCAAAGGCCGCCACGGGATCGGGACCGCGATTGTACAGGAGATCCTCGGCGAGATCCCGCTCCTCCTCGGAGATTTCGGCATAGGGAAGCCTTTTCTCGGGGTTGATGATGGCCATATCCAGCCCTGCCTGAATGCAATGATAAAGAAAAACGGAGTTCAAGACCTCCCGCCCCGCAGGTGGGAGGCCAAAGCTGACATTGGAGATGCCCAGAATCGTCTTCGTTCCCGGAAACCGCTCTTTTAGCAACCGGATCGCCGCCATTGTCTCCGAAGCGGCGCCGATGTAATGAGCATCACCCGTGCCGCAGGGGAAAACGAGGGGATCCCAGTAAATGTCCTCCGGGGGAATGCCGTATTCTTCGGTGAGGAGTTGATAGGAGCGGTCCGCGATCTCTATCTTTCGCCCGCGAGTGATACCCATGCCTTGATCGGGGTCATCGTCAATGGTTCCTACCACAACCGAAGCGCCATATGTCCTGGCGAGAGGCAGTATTTTTCGAAAACGCCCTCCCCCATCCTCCAGATTCACGGAATTGATGATCCCTTTCCCCTGACAATAAGTCAGGGCCGATTCGATCACTTTCTCATCGGTGGAATCAATCATGATGGGCACACGAATTTTCCTTGCCCCGATCTCCAGGAAACGCTGCATGTCCGCCAGCTCGTCCCTGTCCGGGTTGGCGAGGCAGACATCCAGTATCTGTGCGCCCTTTTTCACCTGGGAGCGGGCGATTTCGGAAGCCTCCTCAAATTTTTCCTCACATATCAATGTCTTGAATTTTCTGCTTCCAATGACATTTGTTCGTTCCCCCACGATGACAGGGCGCGTTTCTTCGACGATTTCCAGATAATCTGTTCCGGAAAGGAAAGAGGTCACCGGTGGAGAGGGGATGTGGGGCTTCTTTCCCTCCACTTTTCGGACCAGTTCCCGTATGTGGTCAGGACGAGTCCCGCAACAGCCTCCGATGAGATTCACCCAGCCTTCGGAAACAAAACGGGAGAGCACGTTTGCAAGCATTTCAGGGGTCTCGGGGTAGCGGCCATTCTCGTCGGGGAGGCCCGCATTGGGAACACAGGAGACCCGAAATGGAGAAAGACCGGCAAGAGAACGGATGGAATCCGTCATGAACTCGGGCCCTGTCGCGCAGTTCAGGCCAAGGTACAGCAGGTCCCGATGGGCCAAAGAAGCCAGGAGGGCTTCAATGGTCTGACCGGAAAGCATGGTCCCATTGGGCTCTATGGTCACGGATACGGCGATGGGAATGGGATCCCCTGTTTCCTCAAAAAGAAGATCTATCGCCGATAGAGCGGCTTTGATGTTACGGGTATCCTGGCAGGTCTCCAGAAAGAGATAATCTGCGCCCCCTTCCCAGAGCGCCCTGGCATGGGCGTAGAAATGCCCCCGAAGAGCCTCGAAGGAGACCCCCCCGGTGACTGAGATGGCCCGTGTAGTGGGTCCCATGACCCCTGCCACAAACAGGGGTCGCTGGGATGTGGAGAACCTTTCGGTTGATTCCCTTGCGATTCTGACTGCGGTTACGTTGATTTCGCGGGTCTTGTCGGAAAGGCCGTATTCGGAAAGGACCAGTGGATTGGCCCCGAATGTATTGGCTTCAATGATATCAGAGCCGGCTTTCAGATACTCTTCATGGATTCCCTGGATGATGCCCGGCCGTGTGAGGGCAAGGATCTCGTTACAGCCCTCCCATTCAGGGCTTCCGAAATCCTCGGCGGTGAGGCCCTTTTCCTGGATAAATGTTCCTGTGGCGCCATCCATGACCAGGATGCGCTTATCCAGGGCTTCGAGAAGAGCTTGTGTGCGGCTTGAGCGGTTCAAAGGGGGATCCTTATACCCACACATCCCCCAGGGAGATGGTGAGGCCGGGAAACAATTTGGGTTCAAAGGGATCGTTTTCACCGTAAGTCCCTGTCAGTGCATAGTTTTCCCCTTGCAACTCAAAAATCTCGAGGATCTTTGCATCGGGATCCGCGATCCAGAGATGGGAAACACCGTGTTGGGCGTAGAGCCGCCGTTTCTGGACCCGGTCGCGCCGGATCGTAGAGGGTGAAAGGATCTCCACGACCAGATCGGGCGAACCTTCAATGGCTCTTTCTGTGATGATTTCCTTATGTTCTGCGAGAACAAACACCAGGTCGGGTTGGAGGACGGTAAGGGAACTCAAAATGACATCCAGCGGAGCGCACAAAACTCTCCCAATCGGGTGTTTCTGCAAATGCGCAAACAAGAGAGAGGAAAGGCGGATGGATATTTCCTGGTGCCTGGTAAGCGGCGAGGGCGTCATCAACAGCTCTCCTTCCAGAAGCTCGTAACGGTGTCCGTCATCGGGGAGCCTGGCATAATCCTCATAGGTGAGACGCTTTTCCAAAGGACCGATAGCCATAGTTGGACTTCCTTTCTTGATAGCTTCATTGTAGAAGATTTGCTCTGAAAAGTCAATGTGGGAAACGGGTGCGAAGGAAATCCACCCGTCCGAGTATTTCTTTCATCAGGGGAGGTTGAGGGTCCCCTTCCTGGGGAAACAGGCAAAAAATCATCTCCAATGGGACCGAGCCGGAAAGAGAATAACAAAGATAAGGCGCCTCCCGCCGTGTGCCGTAGCTATATGACACGAAACCGGGGATGATCTCAAGATCCGGATTCTTGGGCTCAAGGGGGATGATTGAAAGTGAAGGAGAATCCGAATCGCCGATTCGAACCCTACCCCCCTCCCGGGATAGCTTCAATGGCGATGGGTGCAGAAAAGAGCGTATTGTGTGCCGCCCTGCGCCCAGGACTCTGTCGCGCAGGATCCAAAACCCCAGCTTTCGATCCAATAGAATCTCCCGCCTGCATGAAACGGGGCTTGTGAGTCTCCGATAGGCGTCATGCTCCCCTGCGAAGAGGTCGTATTCCGTGGTGGTTTCCCAGACAAGGATTTTGGGGATCGTATCCTCCCGCATCCAGAAAAGAAGATCGGGCTCTATCCGGTTGATTTCTTCCCCATCCACTTCCACCACATTGTGGTATCTTGTGGAACGAAACAGGTTTCGGCTCACCGGGTCGGCGCTGTACACGTAGGCGCCGGGATCGGCCAGGAAGGTGACGCCATGGGCGAAAAGCTCAAAACCGAACACATCGTTGTGGCCGTGCCCTCCGAGTCCCTTCATGCCGACCGGACCGGCGTCAATGATCATATAAGAAGATTCCTGGCGCATAACGTATAAGCCGCTATGGGGGAAAGAGGCACTTCCTGTCTCCTCGTGAACAGTGCCGGACGAGCTTTTTTCCAGGAGCTCTGCAAATCTCTCCCTGCCGGAAGGCCCCAGGATCCAGAAACTCTCCTCGTGAAATGTTCCGGAATCCCTTGCCAGGGAAGGGTCGTCGAAAACAACGGCACCTGTTGACAACAGATACCTGTGGTCGAGGATCCAACCATGCTGAGACATGGGAAAAGGGGCGCAAGAGGGGGGAATCCAGGTTGAGAATAGGTGAAATCTGCCGTCATCGGCATCTCCGATTTGCGGGGCTGTTCCGTCCGGCTTCGTGTAAGCAGCTACAAAGCGGAGCATGCGATGGACCACTTCCATCGCATCGGGCCGGACCGGGATCCCGTTCTCCCGACACAAGACAAAGGAATACAGAAACAATTCCGATACAAGGCGATGATAGCTTACGGAAGCCTCAAAATCCACTCCATCAGGGTAGATCTGCGAAAAGGCCTGGGCTTCCATCTCCCTGAGAGCGAAGCTGACCCATTCACTGCTTTCGGAGAACTCAGGGAACATGATGCCGAGGTACAAGAGTCCTGCAAGATCGGACAAATAGTGGTTCCCTGTGACCGCGCCAGCCTCCGGATGAGTGCGTATATGCCTGCCGTGAAGAAGGAGACTTTTCAGAAGATCCAGCCAGAAGGGTTCGGGTATTTCCTTTGCACCCCGGAAGAAATAGGCGCCTGCGATCCAATTGGCAGCTCGAATGGCCACATCCATGGTGCAGGCCCAGTTGACCCCAAGGCCCACGGGATTCTCGGCAATCCAGTGGGAGACCTGGGAGACGAACTCTTCTGAGTATTTCTCGTCACCGGTCAGCCAGTACGCTTTTCCGAGGAGTGGAAGATGTTGAAAACGAGACAGCTCCCAGGGCACTTTGATATCCGAGTCGTCTTTCAAGACGATGAATTGCGAGGGGGGAATGACTTTGCCTTTCCAGACTTTTCCCGATTTGAAGTCCTGATGCCAGTTAATTACAGGTCCCAGGTCCGTAAGCCCTGAGCCGAGCAGGTTGAATCGGTGCGAGCAGATCTCGTCGGCAGCTCTTACGACGGCGGGCTTTTTATCGAGAAAAAGGAGGGCATACTCCTCCAGCCACACTTTTTTTTGGCGATGATCCAA
>JACPDT010000263.1 GCA_016183865.1 Armatimonadota bacterium
GAGGCCACTTTTGTCTCTGGTTCTCTATGCTCAAAATTGTCGATCACCAGATTCGGAGCACTGAAAAGCTGCTCTCCTGACCAAAGAATCGCTCCCCTTTTCTCCCTTCTCACATGCAAACTCTTGCCCGCAAGAGAATAGAATCGGGGTACGAACACCAATCGCGGAGGCAAGAGACAATAGCTCTTGTTTGCGAGGTACAAAGCAGTAGTAGAGAAAATCTGCATCCACATCATCGCGCGGTACAATGCTGTTGATTTGCTGGTTGGTGAAGGATGTTGCAGATGTCATCACGACCTCCCCCATTTGCCACCCGATGCACGAAACACAGACGCTCTTTGGTGGGAGTTGAATTCGTCGCAGTAGAATTGCTCCTGAGCTAGAGAGACTCCGCTCAGTAGCATGAATGTGCTTCCCTTGGTGCATATCTCCTGGGGTTATGAAGAAGAACGTGTTGCCGAAATACTCAGGGCATTTTGTCGAGGGTGTTCGGCCTGTGAATACCTGCCCTAGATCGCCGACTCTAACCTCAGCCCATTTTTTGACCCTGTTCATCATTCCCCCTCCAGCAATTCCGCCACATTCTCCGCAATCCGTTCTTCCAGTTCCCGAGCCTCGGCGTTGAGGGTTTCAAGTTCCTCGTTCAGCTCCTCCAGCCGCTCCTTGAAGTCGAAGTCTTCCTCGGCGCGGGCGGCCACGCCCACATAGCGGCCGGGGTTGAGGCTCCAGCCCTGGGCTTCGATCTCGGCCAGGGACGCCACCTTGCACAGCCCTGCCACGTCGGCGTATTTGCCGTCAAGGAAGTGTTCGGCCATCAGCTCGGCACTGTCATGCAGGTTTTCGGGCTGCTCGCCCCGGTAGAGCCGGGCGATGTTGGCCAGGAACTCGATCTGCGCCGGGGTCCAGTCACGGTGGGCGCGGTCGATCTGGCGGTAAAGGTGGCGGGCGTCAATGAAGAGCACCTGCTCAGCGCGGGCGGTCTCGCGCTTGCCCTGATCGAAGAACCAGAGGGTGCAAGGCAGGGTCACGGTGTAGAAGAAGTTGGCGCCGACCGATACCATTACATCCACGGCGCGGGCTTCTATGAGATGTTTGCGGATGTCCAGTTCTGAACCCCGGGCGTCGGAGGCGGAGTTGGCCATGACGAATCCGGCCCGGCCGGTGTCGGAAAGGGCGCTGTAGAAAAGCTGAATCCAGAGGTAGTTGGCGTTGTCGGTGCGGGGCAGGCCGAAGGGAAAGCGCAGGTCGTCCTTGAGGCGGTCCTTGTCCACCCGGTCCACGTTGAAGGGCGGATTGGCCATGACAAAGTCGAACTTGCCGGTAGAGCGGTGCAAGTCCTCATAGTAGGCGTTGCCCTGGCGTATGTCGCCGGCCAGACCGTGCACGGCCAGATTCATCTTGCCCAGGCGCACGGTCTCGGCCACCTTTTCCTGGCCATAGACACTCAGTTCGGCGCCGGGATTCTCTTTATGTTCAGCGACAAAGCGGGCGCTCTGCACGAACATGCCGCCGGAGCCGCACGCCGGGTCGAAAATGCGGCCGTGGAACGGTTCGATGGTACCGACGATGAGCTGGACGATGGCGGTGGGGGTGAAGAACTCGCCGCCCTTCTGCCCTTCGCTCAAGGCGAAGTGGCCGAGGAAGTATTCGTAAATCTTGCCGAAGGCGTCCCCCTCGATGTCCATGGGGACGGAGTTCATGGTTTTGAGCAGTTCCTTGAGCAGGGCGTTCTCGAAGCGATTGTAAGTCTTGGGCAGCACGTCCTTGAGGTCAGGGTTCTCCGCCTCGATGGCGCGCATGGCGTCGTTGATGGCCGCGCCGATGTTGGCCCCCTCGGGCAACTGGATCAGCGCCGAGAAACGAGCCGTATCGGGCAGGTAGAGCACGCCCCGGGCCTGATAGTCCGCCGTGCCGATGGTGCGTCGCCCGCTGCTTGTGCCCGCCAGCTCCTTCGCAGCCGCCTGAAACTTGTGGTCGGCATAACGCAGAAAGACCAGCCCCAGCACCGGCACAGAGTATTCCGAGGACTTGAGCTTGGAATTAGCCCGCAACTCATCCGCCGCGTCCCAGAGCCTGGATTCGATGTTGTTGCCGTTGTGATTCATGCTTTCTCCCTGGGGCGGTTGTCGTTCGCTATCTAACGCGTAGCTTCAACCGCGTGACCGCTGGCAGGTCGTCACGTCGGCTGCAAGCGATTGTTAGAGCTATCTGTCATTTGAGGCTCAGGATGTCCCCGACGACCAAATATGTGTAGATAACATACCGATCAGCCTCTTCCTTGCTCACGATCTGTGCGTGGGAACCCTTTTGCGCGGCTTTGAACACGCTGTCGAGCCGGTCACCGATATATTCTAGATGGCTCCCTACAATTTCTATGAAGCGTTCGGATGTCGTTCGCTCCCCGATAAAAGCGATAAGGCGATTGATGTATTTGTCTGGCCCAAGCTTTCTGGTCTCATTCTTGCCATTGATCTCCATAGACTTGTCGGCTCGTGGCGGATAAATCGCGTCCGCCAAGTCTTGAAGAATCCTTCGACAACTGTGAACTGCGTTCGACCAGTCTTCAGGGTTCTCAGATCGAAGGTTATCATAAACGGCCGCCAGCTTCTGGACTGCATCAGGGACCTTTTCTCCAATCGCGGAATCCACCTTTTCTCTGACACGCGAGAAGATATCGTCAGCGATGCCGGAGAATTTGAGCTCGTGATGACGGCGCAACACATATGAATAAATAAATGATCGTCTTGCGGAGAGCCGTCGCTGTGCGCGCGCCGCACTGGAACGGAGGGCGTCTCTTTCAAGCTTATTGCCTACCGGATTCCAAACCACTTGGTCAGGGTTCGCTGATGACACGGATACGTTTGGATCGCGGGCAGACGCCAGAGCCGCTTCGAAGCTTCTTAACACCTGCTCTAACTCTTCGATGGAAGTCGTGTCTATGTAATTCTTGATCTCGCCCGACGTGTCTTTTTGTTGAAACTCACGCCCAGCCAATGCAGCAAGTCTGTAGGCGTCGGGCAAGATCCCACCTGGCGTTGAAGGGTAGCCACTGGCTTCATACTCCATCACTTTTTGAAGGGAGAGGTCATTTAGAAGTCGGGCCAGCCGCGAAACTTTCAAGGAAATATTTGCCAGCGGCAACTCGCTCATCTCAATGTTCCGCAGCACTTCTTCCGACAGGGCAAGCGCCTTGTAGATTACCATTTAGAAATGACCCAGGATTATCAGATTGATTGACCCGCCGGTTCAGGTATAAGTCATGACATAGTGAAAGGGCGATCGATTTTCTGCTTTTCTTGTTGCCAGCATTTTGAGCAGTCCCCAGACCTGA
>JACPDT010000038.1 GCA_016183865.1 Armatimonadota bacterium
GCCGTTCGCAAAGCGATTTGCATCCCCCTATTTTTGCAGGACCCACCCGCAGAAAGGGTACAGCAAAAAATCGAATCCGTCCTCGAATTCCTTTACGAGATGCCATCAGCCGCCTGAAAAAGGGCGAAACTCTAGCTTAAGGCCCTTGTAGTTAAACATGGGCTGTCCATTCTTGGCACGTTCTATGTTGCTTTCAACGTCTTCTGGTCTCTCGGAGAGTTTTTGTGCCCAATGTCTCAGCATGACGTCGTTGTGCATCTCCATCTGAAGGGTTGTCTCTTTATCGGTTCTATCGGCGATAGATGCTAATTTGTCTGCCCCTAGCAGGTTGACGAATGTCAGCGGCAATCCAATCAAAAGCACGAGGAGAAGAAACTTCGAAGAGGTCTGATACCATTTCGTTGTTTCCAGGACTATCAAATCCCAATTTCTTGCCTGCCAAATAAGCATCCCACCAATGAGCAAGGCAGGAACGACGTACCGAAATATTGCGTCCTTGCCTTCCTGGTTGAACATGAAGGCAATCCAGGTAACGACGATCCCTAGAATGAAACTCTGGGTTCTGTTCAAGGCCGATCACCGCCGTCTTTCACAAAAATAGCGCAGCTTTTTTTCCCTATCTTTCTTCAGACCCAATCATCCATGTCAGTGATTTCAGCCAGCCGCCTGCTTCCTTCCAGCCTCTCCTTTTTCTGGGCCTCCGCAATCGAGTCAGGAAGCGGGTTAGTTGGCTCTCTTTCGTGGTGTTCTTGCCTGATGCGGCTCGGTGGTTCAAAATCATCAATAGAATCCTTTCCGTGCCTATAGCGTTCCAGCCTCTCTCTCTCCGACTCCCATTGAACCGTCACGAGATCATCAGGCGTCTTCTTGCTCCGAGTATCTACTCCCCGCGCCTCACTGACTTTAGTGTTCAAGGCATCAATTTTCGCATTTGCTCCTTCTTTCCTTGGCCAACACTTAAATGACAAAAAAAATGCCAGAACAATCAAGGGAACACAGTAAATTGCTCCCGATATTAATTCCCACAGCACGGCACGAAAATGAAATCGAGAGTCAACCGCATACACAAAAAAATATGCCCCTGCCCAGAACGGCACCACGCACAGAATTTGCAACTCCCAGCGTTTGTTTTCTATCCGATGATACAGCAAGTATGTAAAAACAAAAGAAATTATCATGCTGGCAATTATCCACTCAGTGTATTCCTCGCCTCCATCGTAATATTTCCAGGGGAACGCAGAATCAAGTATCAGTCCGATGACAATAGAAAGAGCAAACCACCCTATCACCCAAACCCAGATTCTCTTGGGCATCACGTGAGCCCCTCCCTTTGACCTTTCCCGTCGCCAGAAGAAAATATCTTGCTCCCCGATCTTCCTCCATTCCCACCTATCCAGATCCGCTTCGTAACGCTCTGCGCCCGGGCTCTCTTGTCCCTTCACCGAAGAACGGGCAAGCTACTGCCGGATTCCAATTCGTCGCTGCGAGGCTGGGGGTGGCTCCATCAACTGGCGAATGGCGTCAAAGACAACTTTGAACTGCGCGTCATATTTTCTTTCGAGTGCCTCAAGTTTGCGTGCCAGTTCTTTGTGTGTCGCGAGAATTTCCCGCAGGTGGATGAATGCCCGCACAACCTGAATACTGGCGTTGACAGCTACAGGACTATTCAGTACACTGGCCAGCATTACTGTTCCGTGCTCAGTAAAAGCATAGGGTAAGGATGGTGAAAATCTTAGTCGGTGAAGGTGGTCGCAATTTGCGACAACCTCGGTCTTCTCTTCCGATGAAAGCTGAAACATGAAATCTTCAGGAAAACGTTCACGATTCCGCTTGACCTGTTCGTTCAGGCGTCAGGTAGTTACGCCATAGAGTTTTGCTAGGTTCACATCAAGCATCACTCTTTGTCCACGAATATGAAGAATTGCGTCTTCAACTCGTTCGAGAGGGATTATAGCAACTTGACTTACCAATACCAGGCTCCTTCTTCAAGTGCTCTTCGTAATGTTTTCCAAGTTCTGTACTCTCTGCCTGGTGATTCTGGTTCCTCGTCAAGAAGAACGCCTTTCAACCGGAGGGACTCCCTTGCGACCCTTCCCTGCGCCACTGACGAACAGCAGTAATGAACTCATCCACGCTTTCCTTTTCAGGCCAGAAGTCATCCACCAGGGAGTCAATACTCGTGATGGGGGATACACCTTGTTGAGCAGCCAGCTCTTCCAGGCTCGGGATAGAGTGGAAATCCGTTGTCCAACTGCTGTTCTCAGGACCTGCAGATTCAGAGTTGCGCTGCAACATCAAAAATCCACCCCCGTTTCTTCTGCTGCTGTCCAATCTCCTTGAATAGTATACACCCCTGAGTTTTGGGAGTCAAGAAAATCCCGAGAAAGACCTCGCAAAACATTGGTACAAATATGGTACAATTCCACCCCTAATTATTAATAACTGATATGGAATGATACGAAAATAATAGTGCATTGAAGCCTTATCAGTATTAACTAGAATGAACTTCTGGGAACTGCCAGGAGAGTCCCAAGGCGAACTCCAAAACCGGATGTCCCGGGTTCAAATCCTGGCTCGCCCGCCACTCGCGAGCCTCCCATTCATTTCGCGCCCCCACTGTGCTCCATTTCAGGCCAAACGCGGAAAATAGTTGCAGTTGATATTCAAATCGAGTCCGCCGTCTTCGAGACGGATGCGTTGTACCTTGATCGTGCAGGCCACCCCTTGTTCCGCCTCGACATGAGGCGCATCCGCAGGCGCCCAGACATCCTTGCCGTATTCGTAGTGAATGCCCGTCAACTCCGTGCCTTCCAATATCTGATCCTTGTTTTCATCCAGTGCGGACAGTTCAGCGAATTTCACAATTTCATCCGGTTCGATTTTTCGGTTCTGGTTTCGATCCACGGCGAATCGAGTTTGAATCGTGATTGACATGACAATAACCCCCCCTGTTTTCTGATCGAAGATCAGGATATCACGTGCGCTGTCCTGGGGCAAGAAACAATTTGTAAACTATTGATCCGAAGAAGGAATAGATTTTGTTGAGGCAATTCGGGGACTTGCAAAGAAGTCCCATTTTTGCTAACATAAGCATGTAAGCACGGGCCTGGCAGCCGAGATCCGACCATAATCCAAGCAGTGGTTGCAACAGCAATGAGGAGATCCGCCATGTGGACACTCATGGCTTTTTTGTCTCTGCCGTGCCGAGTGCACTCAGCAGAAGGTTCTTAAAGAAAGGGGCACCTCGTGTGGCGAAGCGCAATCAGGCAGAACGGGAATTTCTGAGAGGGGAGCTGGAATTTTCAAAGGAAACCTGGAGGATCTTTCGGATTATGGCGGAGTTCGTGGAATCCTTTGAGAGACTCCAGCACATCACTCCCGCCGTTTCCGTGTTCGGCTCGGCACGCCTTGGAGAAGGTCACCGCTTTTATAAGCTGGGCGTGGATGTGGGGCGCAAACTTGCCGAGGCCGGATTCACGGTTATCACAGGGGGCGGGGGAGGGCTCATGGAAGCTGCCAACCGGGGCGCCTCTTTTGCCGGAAGGTCATGTTTGTGAAGTACGCCACAGCTTTCGTGATTCTGCCCGGCGGTTTCGGCACACTTGATGAAATGTTCGAAGCGCTCACGCTGATGCAGACGGACAAGATTTCGGATTTTCCCGTTATTTTGATGGGCAAGGAATACCGGAGCGGCCTGGTGGACTGGATTCAAAATACCCAGCAAAAGGAAGGCGTCATCCATCCGAACGACCTGAGGCTTCTCCACATCACTGACAATCCTGATGATGTTGTGAAAATTATTCAGGAATCGTGGGAATTGATCAAAGCCGCTTCTTGAGCCACCCTGGAGCCGAGGGTCGGATTTGAACCGACGACCTGCTCATTACGAGTGAGCTGCTCTACCACTGAGCCACCTCGGCCCCATGCGGAAACCAGTATAGCACATTTTTGTGAATAATGTCAATTTAAGGAGAGTGGATATGAGCACAAGGGCGAGGGCTGTATTTCTTGGGATGTCTCTTTTTCTCCTCCTGGCTGCCGGCCTCCACCGGGCGCCTCTCCAAGCCTCGGAATCCTCGTGTGCCAGGGAGGTTGTCACCGTCTCCACAAACCGCTCTGGAGACACGGTTGACCTCTTCGTAAAAAACCTTCAATCCGCGGAAACAACCATTACGGTGAGGGCCGACCTTGAGAACATGGATTCCAGCCTTCCCTTGCCCCACACGGAGACCATTGAGGGAAACCAGCGGAAAAAGGTGATTTCCTTCAGCATCAGAGATCAGGGACAGGCATGGAGATACCGCTACTATTACGACTGGACCTGGGGCGCGATTCACGCAAAGCACGATGATTCTTGCATCTATTCCCTTCCTTATGAGTCAGGCAGAGCCCACCCGGTCCTTCAGGGTTTTAATGGCTCTTTCAGCCATTCCGGAGATTTTCAGTATGCCATAGATTGGGAAATGCCTGTTGGAACACCTGTTCATGCCGCACGGGGGGGCGTAGTGGTCGGCATCGAAGACGGCTACACGGCAGGTGGACCTTCAAGAGAGCTTCAGAACTGCAACAACTACGTCATGATCAAACATTCGGATGGAACTGTGGGGGAATACAATCATTTTCAGCTCCGTGGTGTGAAGGTACAGGTTGGTCAAAGAATTAAGACCGGCGATCTAATCGGCATGTCAGGCAACACGGGATTTACCACAGGGCCCCATCTCCATTTTGTCGTATACAAAGCCATAGACGGCAAAGAGCGACAGTCTTTCCCCATACAGTTCAGAGTGAAAGGGTCGAAAGGGCCTGTCACTCTTTTGGAGGGAAGCACGTACACGGCGCCGTAGGGGCGAATGATCATTCGCCCCTACCCGTCCGTCCGGATTTTTCCGGATTGTAAACATTCCGGAAAAGGGATGAAATGGCGAAGCCTTTGTGATATAATGCAGTCAGCAATTGAACGTCGCAAGGAGACAGACCACAATGGGCATCACGCAAAACACCGGCTACCTGAATCAGGACAGAAAATTGATCCTATACGGACCGGACGGACGGCCGCTGTTTCGAAATGAAGCTTCACCGCAGCCCGTCCCAGAGAAGCCTTCGGCTGGGCAGCAGGCGCCAAAGCCTCCTGCCGAAGAGCAAGGGCCAAAGCCGTCAACCCCTCCTCAAAACCCCGCGGATATGATGGCTGCTTATCAGGAGATGATGGTCCGTCAGCAGATCGAACAGCAGATCATGCAGATGAGGGCACAAATGTACCAATCTCAGTTGAGACACCAGCAGACTTGCATGGAAAAGATTCTGAAATGCAAGCAGCAGCTTGTACAGAAGGACCTGGAGCATCTGTACACATATAATCAACCGCAGAGCGGCGGCACGCAAGCCCATCATTAGCCCTCCGGCTGCCCGCTTCCGGCGCGACTCCGCATGACTTTTTCATGGGGAGTTCTCTCACCCACAAGGGGAGTCAGCCGCCCTGTTGTAGAATCTACCAGGTAGTTCCAGCGAGGAGGGGTTTCTTTGTTCGACCTGGCAAATTTCAAAATGAGCCACATGATCGAGTGCAGTGCTGCTTTGCGTCAATTGAGCTCGGGTGCTCAAAACATGGAGGAGGTGGCCAACCGGGTTGCGGGCTATCTCTATGACAATTTTCTGGATCCCCAATCCCAACAGAGGACGTGCGCTCTCGTGCGCTTTTACAAGACCCACCCATACGGGGAGCTTGACGAGGATCTGCGGGGATTTGCGGGGTCTCTCCTGGGAGACCATTCCGCTGAACCGAGCTTGAAATGCCTGACAATGCTTGCAACGTATGGAGAGAAGCCTGAGTGGAACTCCAGAAAGGACTCCACCGGACACAAGGCCATCCCCCTTCCAAGCGTGGAAGCGGTCAAGCAGATCCCCATGATTGCGCAACTCATCAAGCAATTCGGGTTGGAGGTGGGACAAATCGTGAAGCCCGACCCGACTCTGGTTGTGGAGCTGGAGCAGAAGACATACAACGTTTTCCACGTGGAAGAAGCTCTCGGAAGCCCCTTTGTCCCTGCCCAGGAGCAGTTCGTGATCCCCTTCGGCATCCGCTCCGTGCTGGGATTCGGCGGGCTCCTCCCTTCAGGCGATCTTTTTGCGATCATCATGTTCACCAAGGTGCATATTCCCAGAGAGGCCACGGATCTTTTCAAGACCTTTGCATTGAGCGTGAAGATGGCGCTTCTGCCTTTTGTTGCCGGAACAGTATTCGTAAAATGAGAGCCCCCATCTCCAGGAGAGGGTTATCGTGACGGATGAAGCAGTCGGCCTGCAGATGGAGGCCTTGAGGTCACAAATAGCGGCACTGGAAGAGCTGCTTCAACTGCATGAGCAGGTGTCCCTGGAGCAAGCCCGAAAGCTCGAACACGCTCTGACAAAGCTGGAGCACTCCGAACAGGAGCTTCGAGCAGCCCGCGATGCCGCGGAGCGTGCAAATCGAGCCAAGAGCGACTTCCTCACCCGGATGAGTCATGAGCTCAGAACCCCTCTGAATGCTATTATCGGCTACAGTGAAATGCTCATTGAAGAGATGGAGGAATTGGGACAACCGGATCTCATCTCCGATCAGAAGAAAATTCACGCAGCAGGCAAGCACCTGCTCTCACTGATCAACGACATCCTGGATCTTTCCAAGATCGAGGCAGGCAAGATGGAATTGTATCTGGAGACCTTCGATCTTGCGACCATGATCAGGGACGTCGTATCCACAATCACTCCTCTTGTGGAGAAGAACTCCAACAAATTGGATCTCCGGCTCTCGGATGACATCGGCGCCATGAGATCCGATGTCACGAAGGTTCGTCAGATTCTCTTAAACCTTCTCAGCAATGCCTGCAAATTCACCTCAAACGGCAAGCTCACACTCGCCGCTTCCCGGAGCCTCGACCTGGGGGTGGATCGGATCACTTTCACCGTTTCCGACACAGGCATCGGAATGACGCCGGAACAACTGGAAAAGCTGTTTCAAGCATTCACCCAGGCCGATGCCTCCACAACGAGAAAATACGGCGGCACGGGACTGGGTCTCACCATCACCCGCCATTTCTGCCGCATGATGGGCGGAGAAGTTACCGTGGCCAGCGAGCCCGGCAAGGGGACACAATTTACGGTGAGTCTTCCCGCTCTCGCCGCGGATCAGGGAAAGGAAGCTCCCCCTGCCAGGGTGCCGGGTGGCGATTCTTCAGCTCAGGGTCCGGAAACAGAAGGCAAAGGAACTGTTCTTGTGATTGACGATGACCCGATAACAAGGGATTTGATGAAAGCCTTCCTCGCAAAAGAGGGTTATCGAATGATCGTAGCCACCGGCGGTCAGGAGGGCATCGCCCTGGCCGGACAGGAGCACCCTGATCTGATCACACTCGATGTGCTGATGCCCGGGATGGACGGGTGGATGGTTCTGAGCGCCTTGAAGGCCGATCCGGAGCTGTCGAGAATACCGGTGATTCTTCTGACAATTGTGGATGAAAAGAATCTGGGCTATTCCCTGGGGGCTTCCGATTATGTGGCGAAACCCATTGATCGGGAGCATCTGGGCTTTGTGCTCAAAAAGCACCTTTCCGGAAGGGAAGGAGGGCTCGTGCTGGTCGTGGATGATGCAGCGGATGTGCGCACCATGATACGCAGGTTTCTGGAAAAAGAGGGATATGGGGTCACGGAAGCTGAAAATGGAAGCATGGCTTTGGAGCAAATAGGTCGGCGGGCGCCGGACTTGATTCTCCTCGATTTGATGATGCCCGAGATGGACGGGTTCCAGTTTGTGGAAAAACTGAGAAAAAACGAAGCCTGGCAGTCCATACCGGTGCTCATAATCACGGCAAAGGAGCTTTCTTCGGATGATCGCCGAAAGCTCAGCGGTCAGGTCCAGACGATCCTTCAAAAGGGGACTTATTCCCTCGAGGATCTGCTGGGGGAAGTAAAGGAACGAGCAGCCGTGCATTTTCGCGGGAAGGAAGCCGCACTGGAAGAGTCCCAATTCGCAGGAGGGAAATAGAGATGGCCAAGTTACTCCTGGTCGAGGACAATGAGATGAACAGCGACATGTTGTCCCGGCGTTTGCAACGGAAGGGCTATGATGTGGTCCTTGCCGTTGACGGCGAACAGGGTGTGGCCCTGGCGGGTTCGGAAACGCCTGATCTGATCCTTATGGACATGAGCCTTCCCGTTCTGGATGGATGGGAAGCGACAAAGCAACTCAAGGCGACAAGGGAGACGGCCTCCATCCCTGTGATCGCCCTGACCGCTTTCTGCATGGCGGGGGACCATCAGAAGGCCATGGAGGCGGGCTGTGATGACTATGAGACAAAGCCCATCGAGTTCGCGCGACTTCTCGCCAAAATCGAATCACTGCTGGAGAAGAGGGTCTCACCGTGAGTGATGCTTTCCTGTCCCAAGTGGGACATGAATTGCGCACTCCCCTGAATGCAATCACCGGCTACAGTGAAATTCTCCTGGAAGATGCGGAGGACCGATGCCCTGATGATTTTGTCTCCGACCTCCGGAAAATCCACACATCCAGCAAGCAATTGCTCGTAGTTGTCAACGACATCCTCCAATCTCTCCAAACTGAGAACAGCGAATCGCCCGGGAGTCTTGAAGCCATCGGGACGCAGGTGCGCTATGCATTGCGGACTCCCCTTCATTCCATAATCGGCTATTCCGAGATCCTGGCGGAAGAAGCACGGGAACTGGGGCAGGCATCCCTTGTTCCCGATCTCCGAAAGATCCACGATGCAGGCCAGCGCCTGCTGACGTTTGTGGAAGATATTCGCAATCTGACGAGGCACGGCGCCGGTGGAGCTAGATCCAAAACTCGCGGTGCCCACGAACAGCTCAGAAAGATCGTTTCTTCCTTCTTTTCGGAAACGGAGGAGCAGCCTCTCTCGAAACCAAGATGCGGCACCCTGCTCGTCGTAGACGACAATGAGATGAACCGCGATGTGCTGTCCCGCCGACTGGAGAGACTGGGCCATGCCGTGGCCGTTGCCGAAAATGGCCGCAAAGCTTTGGAGTTGATGGCTCACGAGAAATTCGATCTGGTGCTCCTCGATATGATGATGCCCGAAATGACGGGAGATGAGGTGCTCCGGCGTCTGAAAGCCGATGCAGCCCTGCGCCACGTTCCTGTGATCATGATTTCCGCTCTTGACGAGATAGATGAGGTAGCGAAATGCATTGAGATGGGCGCTGAGGATTATCTGCCCAAACCCTTCAATCCCGTCTTGTTGAAGGCCAGGATCGAAGCCTGCCTGGAGAAGATGCAGCTTAGGGACAGAGAAGTTACGCATCTCAGGCAGATTGAGGCCGAGAAGAAGCGCTCTGACGAGCTTCTCCACGTTATTTTTCCGAGTGTGATCGTGGAGGAGCTGAAGACCACGCAGGAGGTAAAGCCAAGAAGATATGAGAATGTAGCCGTGCTCTTCAGCGATGTGGTGGGATTCACTTCCTACTGTGAAGATCGCAGGCCGGAGGAGGTGCTCTCTCTCCTACAGGAGCTGACCGAGCTCTTCGAAGAGCTTGCCGTTCGCCATGATCTGGAGAAAATGAAGACCATCGGCGATGCCTTCATGGCAACGGCCGGGCTTCTGAAACCCGTGAGGAATCCTGTCCTGAATTGCGTAAAATGCGGTCTTGCGATGGTTTCCGGAGTCCAACGCCTTTCCTCCGCCTGGCAGGTTCGGGTCGGCATTCACACAGGCCCGGTAATCGCAGGGGTTGTGGGTCACAAGAAATATCTCTTCGATATATGGGGCGACACGGTCAACACCGCGGCCCGGGTGGAAAGCAACGGCGTCAACAGCGCCGTCAATGTGAGCAAAGAAGCCTGGAACCACATCGCAGACCACTGCCACGGCGAGTCGCGGGGCCTGGTGGACGTCAAAGGCAAAGGGAAACTGGAGATGTACAGGGTAGATGGGCTGAAAATGTAATGGATAAGAGAATGAAACCTCCTTCATTTTTTCACGGTCATCCCCTCCGCGATCTGTGTGAGACCCGCGAGGAAACCATTATTGACGCCTTCCGTCAAGCGGATCGTTGTCTTCAGAACACCCCGGACCTGCGACATTGGGCGGAGCCACGAAACAGAAAGCGTGTTTTGGCCGCCGGCCATCCGGTGCTTAAGCACGATCTTGACTCCTCCTCCCTCAAGGGGTGTCCTTGAAATCACCTTATCTCCACTGACCTCTTGTTTCTCCCAGTATGCCAGGCACGCCTCGGAAGTCCGGCTCTCCGGCGGGCAGGCATTTAGAACCACGGAAAGTCCATCCAGGAATCCGCCTTTTGGCGGCTTGTACGACGGGCAGCCCATGGCATCCACTTCCTTCTCCCATCCAACCGGTTCTTTCAGAGTCACGGTCACTCCCCCTGGGGGCTCCTTGACGGCGTTCCAGAAGATGGTATAGGTGACAGGCTCACTGAGTCTGATGGGAAGGTTTTTGCCGGGTCCGGGCGAGTCGGGTCCCGCCAGGGCCGACCCCGGTGAAATAAGAAGCGCGATCCCCAGAAGAAATGCGACCACAAAGGCCACGATCCACCACCTGCCTCACTGTAATGGCTTGATCCCACTGAAACAATACGGGGAATTCCCTGAATACGAGCAACTACTCAGGTAGACAGGATGCAGGAGTCAGAATTCAGAATAGCCTGCGAATAGGCCTCCAGCAGCTTGCTGACCTCTTCAAGCAACTGGCTTAACTCGGAAACATCGCCGTACTCGAGGTCCTTGGCGAGAATCAAACAGTACCGAGATTCTTCGATGGAACCTTGTGCGATGTTGTAAAAGCGAAGTTTATCTGCTTTTCCGCGTCTTTTGAACCCTTCCTCATTCTGACTCCTGCATTCTGACTCCTGCATTCTGACTCCTGCATTCTGACTCCTGACTACCTGAGTAGTTACGATATTACTTGACTTCTCTCCTCAAAGACTCACTTTCTCTAAGAGCAACATGGTGCTTAACTCATCTCAGGGGATTCTCTCGATCGTAACTGTCAAAGCATTGTGACTCAAGAAGTAGGGAGGGTCAATAACAATGGAGAAATGTCTCCTTGATCGGACGCCAACCGGTTCAGATTTCCCCCCCTCGAGGGGGAGGCAAGGTGGGGGTGACCACCCACTCTGTGACCCCCGCGTACAAGGAGAACAAAACCCTTGAACCATAGCGAGATTGTCAGCTTTCTCTGGAGTATCGCTGACCTCATCCGCGACACTTTCAAGCGGGGCAAGTATCAGGACGTAATTTTACCCCTAACGGTACTGCGGCGCCTCGACTGCGTTCTGGCCCCGACAAAAAAGTCAGTGCTCGAAACTCAGGCCAGGCTCAAAGACAGACTCGACAACCTGGAACCGCAACTCCGCAAAGCTTCAGGTTTTGCATTTTACAATACTTCCAGATACGATTTCGAAAGACTCCTGGCTGACGCGCCTCGCCTTGTTTCGAATCTACGCAATTACATCGCCGGCTTCAGCCAGAACATGCGCGAGGTCCTCGATAAGTTCGATTTCGACAACACTATCAGCAAACTGGATGAGGCAGGGCTGCTTTTCCGAGTGCTGGAACGCTTCAAGAATGTTGATCTCCACCCTGACAAGATAGACAACCCCACCATGGGGACGATTTTCGAGGAGCTGATCCGGAAGTTCAACGAAGCACTGAACGAGAACCCGGGTGAGCACTTCACGCCCCGCGATGTGATCCATCTGATGGTGGACATGCTTCTCGCCGGAGACGAGGCGCGCATAGGAAAAAAAGGCGCAGTGCTTACGGTTTATGATCCATGCTGCGGCTCGGGCGGCATGCTGACTATTGCCAAAGAACATATTGCTGTCGGTGTCCGGAGAAACGGTGATCTTATCTGTGAGCCCTTCAACTATTTGATCACAAATCCGCCCTACGGCAAGGACTGGAAACGAGATGAGGAAGCAGTCAGGGCCGAGCACGAGCGCGGCCCTGCAGGAAGGTTCGCGCCTGGACTCCCCCGCATCAGCGATGGGCAGCTTCTTTTCCTGCTGCACATGTTGTCTCATATGAAGGAACCGAAGGACGGCGGCTCCCGGGTGGCGATCATCATGAACGGTTCGCCCCTCTTCACCGGCGACGCAGGAAGCGGTGAGAGCTAGATCCGCCGCTGGATCCTTGAGAACGATCAACTCGAAGCATTGGTTGCACTTCCAGAGCAGCTTTTCTACAATACCGGTATCGCCACTTATGTCTGGGTTCTAACCAACCGCAAACCCTTAGAGCGCAAAGGCAAAGTCCAGATGGTGGATGCCACATCTTTCTGGGCGCCCATGCGAAAAAGCCTCGGAGACAAGCGCCGCGAGATCCCTCGTGAAAAGGCCGACGAAATCGTGAAACTTCTGCGAGATTTCGAAGAAGGCGAGTATGTCAAGATCTCCCCGACAACACATTTCGGTTTTCGCAAGATCACGGTTGAGTGTCCCCTGAGGCTCAACTTCCAGGCAAGAGCCGAGCGCATCGCTCTTCTCGAAGAGCAAAGAGTCTTCCAGGCTCTGGCCCAATCCAAAAGAAAAGGCGACGCCGGAGCTGCAGAAGAGGCCGCTGGTCAGGCTCTGCAGGAGGGGATCCGAAAATTGCTTCATGATCTCCCTGATACGCTTTTCAAGGACAGAGAAACATTCCAGGAGACGCTCAAGGCAAGAGCCGAAAAAGCATGGGTAAAGCTCTCTCCACCCCTCGTGAAAGTGATTCTCTCAGCCCTCTCCGAACGTGATGAGACCGCTGCCATTTGCCGTGACAAGGACGGAAACCCTGAGCCTGATACGGAACTGCGCGACACGGAAAGCGTACCCCTTTCCGAAAGCATTGAGACCTTCTTCCAGCGTGAAGTGAAGCCCCACGTCCCCAATGCCTGGATTGACACATCGAAGCGCGATGAAAAAGACCACCAGGTCGGCGTCATAGGTTATGAGATCAACTTCAATCGTTACTTTTACAAGTACAAACCACCGCGCTCCTTGGAGGAGATCGAAGCGGATATTCGCGCAATCGAGCAAGACATCGTGCAGATGCTCTCTGAGGTCACTGGGAGTCGAGGGCTGACACAATTATAGCAAAATGTCGGCACTTGACTTTATGTGCCGACATTTGATACAATACAAAATATGAGAACAAGTCCACTGATCGCTGCAAAATCGAAGACAAAGGAGCTCGGAGCCTTCTTCAAACCGCGGGAGTTGAGAAGACTGAGTATTTCATTTCGGACACTCCAGCAACTGGTTTCTGCAGGTGAGGTTGAAAAGATCGCGCCCGGGCTTTACAGACGTGCGGAGGTTGAACCGACTGAGCACGAAACCGTCGCAATGGTCTGTTCTGCGATCCCGAACGCTATTGTCTGTCTTCTTTCTGCTCTCAGCTTCTACGAGATCGGAACTCAGATCCCCCGCAACATCTGGATTGCATTGGACCGAAAGTCCCGTATTCCGAAAGCACACGGGCTTCCTGTCCGGATTGTGCGCTTCTCCGGTCCCATGCTTCGATACGGAATCACAACACGAGAGCTTCAGGGAGTTCCTGTGCGCATTACATCCCCGGCGCGCACAGTTGTAGACTGCTTTCGATACCGGAACAAGATCGGCCTCGATGTCGCAATGGAAGCCCTTCACGATTCTATCAGATCCAGGACAGCAACCGTTGACGAGATCGTCCGTGCGGCAGATGTCTGCCGTGCGCGTACCGTTATCCAGCCTTATCTGGAGGCCCTCTCAATATGAAGCGCCATACAAGAAACGTTGCGGCATCGGTACGGGATCGTCTGTTGACGAGGTCGCGCGAAGGTGGAGAGAACTTCGATTCGCTCTTGAAACGTTACGCATGGAATACTTATCAAAGAACGGGAGACCTGGAGCGAACGCACCATGTCGCCATCACGAACAGAAGCTGAGACTTGGCTTCGTGCCAAGGCAGAATTTTCTAGCGAAGCAATACGAGTATCCAAGGAAGGTCAATTACTCGTTGAGCTAAAAAATCCGCAAGTATTCGGTAGAAAGCTAGCCCAGCTTCCGCACTCAGTGACTAGCCGGAGTTAAGGGTGTTCCCAGGTTGCTTGTGGGCACTTGCGTGTGGGAAGGGTCAAAAGGGTAGCGCGTCTTTCATTGTAGCGATGCGGCCCCAGCTTTCCTGAACGGGGATCTTCCTGGGGGCCTATTAACTCCTCAACCGATACTTGTGAGCATCTACAATGGCCAAGCGATGGCGTAGCGACTCCCTGTCATGATCTTTGAATAAACGGAGCAATACCTTATGCACTTTCTCTTCTGTGCCGGCAGCAATTTTAAGCACAATAATTCCAGAATGATCGACTGGCAGATAACGCAAAATATTGCTGAAACCTTTGTCCACTGTAAGAAGAACCTGATCGCGCTGAATTGCCAGTTGCAGAACTTCCTGATCAGGCAAATCAGATCTTGCAATCTCTTTCAAGCACGTTACAGAATACCCTGACTGCTGTAACATTTGAACTGTAGCGTGATAGACGCAATGATCGGCTAGGATCATCCAGCCAATCTTTCTTCTACTACATGGATTTCTTCATTCTGGACAAGCTCCTTGGCAAACCGGACACAAGCCTTGATGTCTTCCTTTGTCAGATCTGGAAAGTACTCTCCAATTATCTCCTGAAACGATTTCCCTGCTTCCAGGAGATCCAAAACCTGTTCCACCATAATCCGAGTGCCCTGAACGCAGGGCTTACCGTGGCACACCTCTTGCTTTACAGAAATCCGCTCCATATGTCTTCCCTCGCTCTGCCTTATTCCCAAGCCTTCCGTGACATTCAAGGATATTAGAATTGATTTTCTTGTCTTTGAATTCTTGCCGAAAATCGAGGACTCCTTTTCACATTGCAAAGAACACTACGCCACGGCGCCGGACATGATCGAGCCTCTTTCTCTGATTATCGCAGAATTGAACGAACGTTTCGGACTCAGTCTCGGCCCGGAGCACCGGGTGACGCTCAATCAGATGATGGACAAGCTCGGTGACGATGCCGCCCTGGACGCAAGCGCCAGGGCCAACACAAGAGAGAACGTGCGCCTGGCTTTCGATCAGAGAGTGGAGAATGTGATCCAGGAGATCGTAGACTCGAATTTCGATCTTTACAAGCGGATCACGGATGATCGGGCTTTCGGCGAAGCAATCAAGAATTTTTTATTTGACCAGTACATGAAGCAGCACCGGCAAGCCGATGAGCTGATCAAGCAAGGAGAATCCAAGACCCTTGAGTTCAAAGCCAGCTTGCGATGGAGCCTCAAAGAGAATCGTCAGGACGACAAGGCCATCACTCGTGCCGTGCTCAAGACAATCGCCGCATTTCTCAACACTGAAGGCGGAGACCTCTTGATCGGCGTCGCGGATGATGGGTCTGTTGTCGGCATCGAGCACGACCAGCTCGAAAGTGATGACAAGTTCATGCGTCACCTGGCGCAAGTTGTTCGCAACGCCCTGGGAGACCGGGCCGGCACCTGCATTGATCCCAAAACCCAGATCGCACAAGGAAAAACCGTTTGCCTTGTGAGCTGTCAGCGCAGTCCTGAGCCGGTGTTCCTCAAATGGAAAGGGATGGAGGCCAACTCCGAAGGGGACTTCTACGTCCGGAGCGGTCCTGGAAGCGTGAAATTGAGTCCAGAGAGTGCAACAAAGTATGTAAGCACCCGCTTTTCGAACCCGTCGAAGCATCCTGATGTCCAGATATGATTTTGCATCCAGCTTCGGCGGGCAAGAGTGCCTGGATAGCTCGTAAGGCGTATATGTGTAATTGGTCCTTTCTCATTTTGAGGGCATCACAACCTTCCGCTTTCCGGCTCTGATGCATTCGTCAATGAAATCGTAGCTGGCGCAACTGACATGGTATGAAAAATAGAAATCCTGTAAGGTTAAGCGGGTAGACGCGCCATATTTTCGAATTTTTCTTTGAGATGTCAACTGCCCTTGCTCTGCCACCCACAAACAGTGCCCCAGCGCAAGCTGAGCATCACAGACAGACCAGTAAAGCTCGCTGCAAGAGCTCCTGACCGTGCCTTGATTTCCTCCAAAGTTTGCCACAATCTGTCTGGCCCAGTTGTGGAAGTCGCTTACGTGGAAGACCGCAGAAAGTAATTGTATTTTTCTTTTCGCAAATAGCTCACCAATCAATTTGGAAAATTGCTCTACGTTGAAGTCTTCACAGTTACGCTTTTCTCCTGTTCCTGTATCCACTTCCTCCTCCCTTCATTTAGAAAGGATAAGAGACACCAAACTGGAGGAAACACACGAGCGATTCGGGCTTTGTCAGTTCCAACTTGCTGCGAGAGAATTTCAGATGTCTTTAACAGATAGTAAGACTGATTCCTCCGTTTTGCTTTTGCTTGCATTTCCTGGGAGAAATTGGGAGTTCCTCCCTGGATAATCTGCCTTTTGCGAATTGACAACATCCCCTGGATCTGGTATTCTTTCATGGTAGAAGCCCGGGTTTCCCGATCCTGTGGGGAGAAAGTTATGGTCCCATCTTCACCTTTGAGGAGCCCTCTTGATGGGTGGCAAGAGGTTCAACTGGTTCAATTGTCCGAGGTCCAACTGGACCCGGCTCTTGCGAAGATCCTGCCCGCGGAATTTGCCTCCAGAAACAAGTTGATCCCTGTTGCCCGGGAGGACGGCGTTCTTCAGGTGGCAAGCTCTGCCCCCATCTCTCAAGAGACTTTGGATGAGCTCCGGATTCTGAGCGACTGTGAGATCGCCCTGCGCCGGGCCCATTCCCATGAGATCGAGAAGGCTGTTGAGGACCTGTATATGGGTCTTCTCCTGGATGACATCCATCAGGAAGATGTGGAGGTTCTCAGCGAAGAGGATCAGGAGATCGGGGATCTCCAGAAAATGGCCAAAGAAGCCCTTGTGATCAAGCTGGTGAACATGATCTTCCGCCAGGCCATTCAGGATCGGGCCAGCGACATCCACATCGAACCCTTCGAGCGGGAAGTGAAGGTCCGCTATCGGGTGGACGGCATCCTGAACGAAGCCCAATCCCTTCCGAAAAGGCTCCAGGCCGCAGTCATATCCAGAATCAAGATCCTGGCAGAGCTGAACATCGCCGAGCGCCGCCTTCCGCAGGATGGGAGAATACGGTTGAAGCTTTCGGGCAGGGAGTACGACATCCGCGTCTCCATTGTTCCCACCTATTTCGGGGAAACCGCCGCTCTCCGCATTCTGGACAAGACCCATATGCTCCTCCAATTGGATGACCTGGGCCTTTCATCCTTGATACTTCGGGATTTTGAAAGCCTGATTCTCCGACCCAATGGAATCATTCTGGTTACAGGGCCTACCGGCAGCGGAAAAACCACCACCCTTTACGCCACTCTCCAGAAGGTGTACAGCCCTGAAAAAAACATCATCACGATCGAAGATCCCGTGGAATACCAGTTGGACGGAATCAGCCAGATCGCTGTAAGGCCGAAAATCCAGTTGACTTTTGCCAATGGGCTCCGCTCCATCTTGCGCCAGGATCCTGACATCATTCTTGTGGGCGAGATCCGGGATCGGGAAACGGCCGAGATCGCCGTTCAGGCTTCTCTGACAGGGCATCTGGTCTTTTCCACCCTCCACACGAATGATGCGGCAGGCGCCATCGCCCGCCTTCGGGACATGGGGGTGGAGCCTTACTTGATCGCATCTTCCCTGATCGGGGTGCTGGCTCAAAGACTGGTGCGCCTGGTCTGTCCCCATTGCAGAGAAGAAGACCCTCAGGCCGGTCGTTCCCTGTCCCTGTTGAGGCCGGACCTGGCTTCGAGCCGTTGCTCCCGTGGAAGGGGATGTCAGCACTGCAAAAACTCCGGCTATCTGGGGAGACAGGGAATCTATGAATTCCTCCTGATGGATGATTCCATTAAGGAAGCCGTCAATGAAAGGGAATCGGCCATCGCCATCAGGCAAAGGGCGATCCTCAAGGGTTTTCGGACTCTATGGGAGGATGGATTGGAAAAGGCTGCGGCAGGACGTACCACTCTTGAGGAAGTCCTCCGGGTGGCCAAGACGGAAGATTCGGCGCCGCCATCCCTGGAGGTGGACTAGTGCACCGTTTTCATCAGCTTTTCCCCCTCCGAGTCGAGCCGGCTGAAAGGAAGAGCCTCGGGGTCCCCAAAATCCTTGGAATCATTCCACGAGGGCTTTCGACAAGAGATCGCGCGGAATTCACCCGACAGATGGCGGATCTTCTGGGCGCAGGCGTGCCTCTTGACCGGGCCCTGAACATCCTCTATCGCCAGACGGAGAATCCTCTTCTCCAAGCCGGCCTTCGGGAGATCTCCGAGCAGGTGCGGGAAGGGAGAACCCTTTCGGATGCGATGCTGACCGTGGCGCCTCTTTTCACACGCTTTCATTGTATGATGGTCAAGGCGGGTGAGACGAGCGGCCAGCTTGAGGAGGTCCTGAACCGCCTTGCGGATCACCTGGAAAGGGAGGACAATCTGCGCCAGCAGGTGAAGACCGCGATGGCATACCCGATTCTCCTCCTGTGTGTGGCTGCGGGGGCGGTGACATTTCTTTTCGGGTACTTGATTCCAAAACTTGCGGACATGTTCCTTGAGGCGGGAAGGTCGCTCCCATTGCCCACGCAGATCATGCTCTTTCTGAGCGGGACCGTGGTCCGTGAGGGATGGATTGTGCTCGTGGCATTCGTTGTCAAAGCCACGATTGGGTACCGGGTTGTGCAGATCCCCAAGGTGGGGCTCTGGCTCGATAAGCTCAAATATCGCCTGCCCCTGATCGGGGAGCTTGTCAAGAAAATCGTATTGACTCGCTTCTTGCGCACGCTGGCCACACTGATGAAAGGTGGTGTTCCCATACTTTCCGCCATGGATGAAGTGAAGGAAACGGCAGGGAGCCCGCAGCTTTCCTTGATTCTGGAGAAGGCGCACAGGGATATTAAGGAAGGTCGGCCCGTTGCGGAGACTCTCTCCGCCTTTGACTTTTTCCCTCCCGCCCTTGTGAACATCGCCGCCATCGGAGAAGAGACGGGTGAGCTTGAGACCATGTTTCTCCGTCTGGCCAATGTTTATGACCGGGAAATCGAAGTGGGAATAAAGAGGGCTGTGTCTCTTTTCGAGCCTGCCATTATCTTCGCCATGGGGGTCATCGTGGCTTTTGTGGTGATTTCGGTTCTCTTGCCGATCATAGAGTTGAACGCGACTGTTTAATCCTACAACGCCAAATGTAAGAAGAGGGGTGACGCGGCGGGGGATGGGAGTTTGCGAGCACTGTGGGCTGCCGCCGGTGGCAGGACCCTGAAGCCGCAAAATGGCGCTG
>JACPDT010000257.1 GCA_016183865.1 Armatimonadota bacterium
CCCAGAGCCGCTGCCGCTGCCGCCCGATCCGCTGCCCGACGAGACGGTTGCCGCCGGCGAGGGGGTGTCGGCACTCACTCAGGGCAGGCGGTTGGGTCTGGCTACTGCCTGTCCCAAACGCTTGACCGGCCGCAAGGGAAGGGAGCAGTTGGATCCCCGCCGCAAGCGCGGGGGCGCAACGGTCGGTTGTGGCTTGACCCTGGTTCAGGCAGCAAGCCAGCGAGGGCAGTTGTGCCGGGCGGCCGCGAAGCGGCTTGTCCGGCACAGCGCCCGAGCGGTCGCACAGCACCCGGATCAGCGCGAGGGCGAAGCCCGAAGCGGTCGGGGCAAAATCCTATCGCTCTATAACGCAATCATCGGGATCTCTCTGGCGGGAACCCGCAACGACTGGAAAAGCGACTGAAAGACCTGCCTATGCTCCAAGGGCACAAGGATGCCTCCCTTGCCGATGCGCTGCCCCTGGTACTCCGTGAGCATGCCGGGGTACTTCTTCCCCCTGGCTTTATACCCGGAAAGGGCGCGATAAAGATTGACGCGCACATTGCCGGATGGGAGATTCTCCCAAAAAAACAGGGTCCGGCCTTGCCCCTGAGCATTGGTCGAGAAGTACTTTCCATAAAGAACGATGCCATCGGTTACGAATGCGGGATAAAGGCTCTTCCAAGTATTGGGATTTCCTATTTTGCAGCTAAAAATATGTCGCAGACCCAGGAGTTTCCAATATTCTTTATATTTTATAGAATCATAGAAACGCTCGGAATGGCGCTCTACTTCCTGTTCCAGTTCTTCAGGATTATTTTCCGCTTCGATGAAAATATCGATGTCGCTCTTTTTTTGGGCTTCACCCCTGGCGCCGGAACCGAATAAGATAATGGATTTCACGGAAGATAGGCTCTTGCTGGAGAGGCGCTGCACCAGGAAAGAGGAAAAATCCATGGCATAGGCCACGATGTTATGGGATTTCATCGAGTCCAACCTCCTTGAGCGCGTCTCTTAACTTGTAAAAGTGCTCGATTTGTTCTTTGATTCTTTCGCGCTCCAGTCTCTTTCCGTAACAGAGTTCATCCCTGCCTTTTTCAATGTAATAGGCAAGCTGGATGATTTTGTCTTTTTGAGGGAAGTCCCAAGGGATCTTTTCTTTGAGCTTCTTCTGGGATTTCAGCCAGGCATGGTTGATGCGGAAGCTCAATGAAAAGAGGTTCTTTTTGTGAAGATAAAGCTCCAGCATTTCTGCCGCGCCCAAAGAGGTCAGGAAGCCGATGATGCGTTGATTTTTTTCAATGCCGCCGTCCACGCAGGTTTGCAAGCCGGAAAAGCATTCTTCGAGGATCTCCAGATGCCGCTCGATATTCATAAACTACCCCTGTTGTATGATCTGTTACACTTAAATTGTAACAAACAATACAACAGATGTCAACCCTATGGCCAGAAATTTTGCTCATACGCTTCTTTGACTTGTTCTGGGGCTAGGTCGGCATAGATCTGGGTGGTAGCCAGGCGCTTGTGGCCTACCTGTTTTTGCACGGCGTTAAGCGGGACTTTCCTCATCAGGGCATGGACGATATGGGTATGGCGAAGGGTGTGGGGAGTGACGAAGGGGATCCCTGCTTTTCCGGCATACTGTCGGACCAGGCGCTGGACCTGGCGGACGGTCAAAGATCCGCCCTTTTGTGAGCGGAAGATCGGACCACTTCGCCGCCTTTCTTGTTTCAGATATGCTTTGAGCTGGGCCCGGATGGCAGGGGGCAAAACCGCGGTTCTGGGCTTTCGGGTTTTGGTATGGGTTGAGGGGATTCTTAAAAACCCTCCGGAAAGATCCAGGTCTTCGATTCGGGAAAAAACCAGTTCTCCGACACGCATGCCGGTGGAATAGAGAAGATCCATTATGACTTGGTCGCGGTAGCGGTCTACAGCAGAACGGAACTTCTCCCAGGTTTCCCGGGAGAGGTAGCGGATTCGATCCTGGGGGGTGGGTCCACTGGCAGCTCGCTTGCGTTTCCTGCATACTGTCGGACCAGGCGCTGGACCTGGCGGACGGTCAAAGATCCGCCTTTCTGGGAGCGGAAAATCGGACCGCTTCTACGCTTTTCTTGTTTCAGATATGCTTTGAGCTGGACCCGGATGGCAGGGGGTAAAACCGCCGTTCTGGGCTTTCGGGTCTTGGTATGGGCGGAGGGGATTCTTAAAAACCCTCCGGAAAGATCCAGGTCTTCGATTCGGGAGCGGACCAGCTCTCCGACCCGCATGCCGGTGGAATAGAGAAGATCCATCATGACCTGGTCGCGGTAGCGGTCTACGGCAGAACGGAACCGATCCCAGGTTTCCCTGGAAAGGTAGCGGATTCGGTCCTGCGGCAGGGGTCCTCTGGCGGTTCGCTGGCGTTTCCTGATTTTTTTCATGTTCAAGAGGAGACAAAAAAGGTAATTCGACTGTCTCCCCGGGGAGACACTTTTTTTGAAATGTCGCATTTCTGAAATGGGTTGGTTCTGTGTTCGGGAAAGTGTGGTTTTTTCCTATTGGGATGGTTCAAAATAGTCGCATTCTGAGTCCAAAGGCGACATGGAGTTCCCATCTTCCTGTGGGTGTCTATTGACGCAACTTAACCAACATGATATACTACTACTATATAATGTTGGTTATGGGGGAAAGGCGCATGGATGCCGTGAAAGGCGTTTTGCAGGAGGAATTGGAGTATGAGCTGAAGGTGCGGGAGCGATATGAGGAGGCTCTTCTCGCTTTGCCTAAAGGGAGTCTTTCAAAAAAGCGAATTGGCGGCAGGGATTATTTCTATTTGGCTCATCGGGAAGGACCCACGATCAAGACGGTTTATGTGGGAAAAGCCGATGCTGAGGAAGTTCAGGCGTATCAGGCAAACATTGCAAAGAGAAAAAGATACCAGAGGATGCTGAAAGAAACGAAACGGACCATCAGGTATTTGAAAAAGGTGCTCAATGTCAAATCAGCATGAATTGGTGAACCGCGTTCTTGACGCCTTGCACAAGGCAGGGATTCTGGAGCATCTGGTAATCGTGGGGAGTTGGTGCATCTATTTTTACCGGCATCGTTATAAGGAGGCTGAGGCATTGCCTCCCCTGAGGACCTTGGATATGGATATTGACGTGAATTTTCTGAATCGCGCTCCTGTCGTCGTAAATATTCCCAAGCTTTTGGAGGAATTGGGCTTTCATCCTGCGTTCCATAGCGACGGTTCCATGGAGTTTATTCGACCAGAGCTTGCTATAGAATTTTTGATCCCGGAGGAAGGCAGAAGCGCCGAAGGCCCGTACAAAATCCCTGGGTTCGGCGTGGTTGCGCAACCTTTGCGATTTCTCTCCCTTCTGGAGGATGAGGTGATCACGGTTCCGTACAGGGGGCTGAATGTCCATATTCCTCATCCTGTTCGGTTCGCTATTCATAAGTTGATTATATCTAAGAGAAGGCGGGGCTTAAATCAAAAAGCAGAAAGAGATATAAGGCAAGCTGTTGAAGTCTTGGGTATGGTTTACAAAATCGGGGAGCAGCAAAAGATCAAGGAAACTCTTGAGGGCTTGACCCGTAAACAGAAGAGCTACGTAAAACAATCGCTTGGCACAAAATTTGCAGCAGACCTTGCGGAGTTAGCGGCGCCGGACGTCTTGGGATTTTTGGAGTAAGCCGAATCGCTTGACCTTGAACCAACGCTTCCACCAGGGAAGGCGCAATTCCTCGACTTGGGCGGCGAGAATTTCTTTTTCTCGGCGAATGCCCTCCGCCTCATCCCGAGTTCTGGCAAGCTCCGCCTCCATGAGGGTTTTCTCAGTAGCCAGACGGGCGACTTCCTCGGATTTGGCGCGAAGAGCTTCCTCCCTTTGCTGCCTGTGCGCTTCTCCCTCGGTAAGCATTTTTTTGGTCGTTTCCAGTTGAGATTCAAGCCAGCCGATCCGATATGTCGCCTGGATGAGGGCCTCGTCTTTTGAATATATGCCTGAACCTGCCTGTGCATACCCTTGAAGGTTTTCTGAAGTGCTTTGCAACGCCCCTGGAGACTCCTTTGAAATTTTGCAAAGAAACTCAGACAAACTATCCTCGAAAACCATTACGCGACGCCGTTTTTTTTCGCTGAACTCCCTTGTAGTTCGTAAGGCATTGGCCTTCACATACTTCCATGTAGTTCTCACAGACACGTTCAACCGATTTGCGGCTTCTTCTACGGTTATTAGCTTCCCGTTGTTTGAAGTCATCTAAACCTCCTTTGGACTCTTCTGCAGTATTTCATCAGAATCGCTTTGAACTCTTGCAAAGAAATTCAGAGAAAATTAGTCTTGAGTTCTCCGATCGAATCGGTTCCTTCTGTTGAATCCCTCTGCAGATCTTCACTTAAGTTCAGTGTCAGAACCTTTATAGTGGTAGGCTCAAGGTGTGGAGAAATTTGAAGCCCCTCTTCAATGGTATCGGCAATAGTAGAAACCACAAATAGAGTTTTTACGGTATACGGGGCAGGAGCCAAAAACAGGCATGAGGAATAAGGTGAAAAAGAAGAGAAGCCTTTCGCTATCACCGGGAAGTGTTTCGAAAGGCCCCTCACAAGGTTTATGCTCGTATATTCTAGCATAAACGCTACGATCCTGCAAGGGGGGCCAAAAGCGAAAGGAAAAAGGCTCCTTTTTAATTTGCAAAGCGGGAGGAACGTCATGCCGATCGCAGAGGAAAAACAAGAAGGAATGGTTGGGTTCCGAAGGGTTCGGGACAAAATGGGCCCGGTGGCGGAGGTGGAAACCGAGCGGCTCAGTATCAGCGAATTCAACACCCGCTGCCGTTTCGCTGATGAGGGTCAGGTCCTGAGGCTCATGGCCTCCATGGAGGAAAATGGTTTCATTCCGAGATGCGCTGTTTGGGTAAACGCCGTCACGGAAGATGGAACCCATGAGGGGAAGGTCCTCCAGTATCGCCTCGTAGCAGGGAGACACCGGCATGAAGCTGCCAGGCGAACGGGGATGGAAAAAATCCCCTGCCAACTTTTCTACAACCTGGAACCTGAATGAGAGTGCGAACTGGACCGGCTGGACAATGAGCTGGATGAGAGCCATAAGCCGGTCCACTTTCTGGAAGAGGCAGAACATCTGAGGTTCCTTCAGGAAAAAAAGGGGTGGTCGGTCCGGAAGATCGCGAAACATTCTGGGATTGACAGAAACGGGGTTTTCCGGAAATTAAAGCTCGCGGAAATCCCGGAGGAGACAAAAAAGATCATCCGACTGTCTCCCCGGGGAGACACTTTTTTTGAGAAGTATTTCCGAGAAATCTGCAAACTCAGCAATCCGCATATTACCACCATTTGTGAGGAAATTGCCGAGCGAGGGGCCCTGGCGGAGCAGGGCGCCAAGGATCGGTTGGGCCACCTGATCCACCCCATGAAGCAATCGGAAATCAAGCAAAGGGTCCAGGAGCTCCTGAAATTGGAGCAAGAGGGCAAGATCCTCAAGCGCGAGAAAATGCCTCTCCCTGTTCAGGGAGAGCTTTTTATGATGGATAAAGACGAACCGGAAGAAGAACGGTACGAGGTCAGGACCTCTTTTGCGGAGATCGAGGACGAAGAATCTGCCGCGCCGGAAGCAGCGCCGCCTGCGGCGCCGATTCCAGAGCTGCCTCCGGATCTGGTCCACCGAAGCCCGGAAAAAAATTCTCGGGGCATGAACTTCGATCGCTGCGTTCGATGGCTGAAACTCTCCGGACTTGTCAAAGAGCTGGGCCAGACTCTTTATATGATCCTTAAAAAAATTGTGGAGTACGACCTCTGGTACCAGGCCAATCGGGATGAGCCCTTTTATTTCAGTGAAGGCGCCTATGGAGATCCCTTCTCTCTGATTGCGGAGCAAGGGGGGGTGGAGAGGGAACACCTTCAGAAAAGAGCGCTCCCTGCCTTGAAAAACTTGGGATTCCTGGACTACTGGACGGATAAGGGACAGATTCTCTTTAAGCTCAACTGGGATGCGCTTTTTGGTGTCTATCGAAAACGGGCCTATGGAATCCCTTTTAAGGAAGACGGGTTGAGAAACGCGCCGGCTGACGGGTCCTTTGTCTTGCGTCCGACTCCGTTTCATCATCTGCGAATCGAAAAGGGGAAAGTGGTTCCATGGGATGGCGGTCTGGCGCCGGGGCCGCCGGCAAATGGAGATAGCAAGGAAATCCTGAAAACGGCTTTGCGAGAGCTGTCCCCTCCCATGGATGAAAAAGAGATCCCTTTTTGTCTGACCCGAAGGGGAGACGCGGAGGCGGCTCTTAAGCTCCTTTATGAAATGTCCCTGGAGAAAAGAAGCCGTATCCGAAACGAAGCTGCCTATGTGCTGGAAATGATCCGAAGGGGACCAAAGACCCCCCAGGGATTTCAAAGCCCACAGGAAGTCAGGAATAAGGAGGAAGAGAAAGCGAAGTTTGAACGCTTTCTTCGAGCCTTCGAAAAGAGCAAGTTCCGGCATTTCCGCCCAGACAATGGCGCAAAGCGCGAAATCTCAGCGAGCAACGACCAGGGATTCTTCGCAAGAGACGAGGATGGGAGAGAGACTTTTCAGTTTTTTGAGGACTGGATGGATCTCAAATTTTTCTCGTAGCTCCCTGTGGATAACTCCCCTGAAAAGTGCGGGCCAACACTGGTTCGGTGTCGGCGTGCACCAAAAAAGTGTCGGCGTGCACCTTGCCAGTGTTGGCCCGCACCACAGACGTTTTCACAAATGGCGTGAAATCGTGGTTCACTAAGATATATATCTTTATTAAACTAGAACAACTAAGAATAAACTAGAACAACAACATGTTGTTGTTTTGAGTTTTCCACAGCTTAAAAAACAGCAACGCAAAAATGGAGGATAACACATGGTAATCAGTTGTCCGGGGAGTGAATGGATCATCAGGCTGGGACCGATTGAGAGGACGAATCATGCGGGGAGTCGGATACAGGCGAAGGAGGGGGCTCTGCGGCAGGTTTTAGATGATGCGAAAGAGATTATGGAGGGGGCGAGGCCGTTGATCCCGCTTCTTCAGAAGGGGGCTGTCTGTACGAATGGGTGCGGGGAGCCTGCTCTTCGGGAGGAGGGGCCTGATCCGCAGGTGGTGTGCTACGAGCTTCCGGATGGGAAGTGGTTTGCGATTGCTGCTTCTCAAGCGTTTGGGGTGAAGCTGGAGTGCAAGAAAAAGGGGGAGGAATAGAGGGGTCAGGATTTGCGAGGTTTTCTTTTGCCTTTGGGTTTGGCTTTGCGGACGGGTCTTGGAGGATTCAGGCGGCGGCGAAGGGACCGGGAGGTTCGGTAATGGACGGTCTTTTTTTCCGGGAGGGGGATGGGCTGGCCAGTGGCGGGATGGGTGATGGTATGGGCGGGGCGAGTGGTTACAGCGAAGGTGCCGAGGCCTCGGATTTCCATCCTGCCGGTGTAGACGATGCCGTCCGAAACGAGGTCCATGATTCGCTTGAGGAAGCGGCGTCCGATCCGAAGGGGTAGATCAAGCTCTTTTGATACGGTGTCGGCGAGGTATTGCTGTGTCCTGCCCATGAGGAGCAATTCGAAATGGGTTGGGGGGAATCCTACGGGAGACAAGGAGGGGCGCGATGGGCTGGAAAGACATTGAGCAGGAGGTCATTGAGGGCTTCAAGGATTGGCAAAAAATCTGGACCGGAGAGAACATCAATCTGGACAAGGATAATGATCTTTTGCTGAAATCGAGAGATGAGTTGATTCGGATGTTCCCGGTTGTTGTTTCGGAGCCTGGGAAGAAAAAGCGCCTGGCGCTCAATGATGTGAAGTGTCTTAAGACGTTTATATGGCAGTGTTGGCTTCGGATCAAGGTTTCGGAGCTTCTGCCGGTGGATGGGAATATTCGGTCTTTCTGGTACAGGAATCTTGAGCCTTTTTACATGGACAAGAATCTTCTGGAATCGGATGTGGGGCCTCCGCTTCGGGATCTTGTCCGGTATTTGCCGATAGGAGACGATTTGGCGCGCTCTGATCTCGTGGGGCTTTTGGAGAGGGGCGCTCCTGGGCTTCTTGTGCGGCTTTCGCGCACTGCAAGGGAGAACTATTTGCAGGATCTGATCTCGATCTGTTTTGATGAGTTTGTGCTTGAGGGGATCTTGCGGTTTCAGGGAGAGTTTCGATTCAGGGACCCGAGAGAGGGGTTTCGGATCATCGGGAAGCGGAGGCCGCGGCTTTTGTTCTTTACGGAGAAGGAGGGGCTGTGGTGGCTCTGTGAGTACGCGGCGGGAAAGCATGGGGTTACGGCGGTTGCGTCTCAGGGGGAGTCGGGGCTTCTGGCGATGGAGTATATTTATGATGCGCTGAGACGCGCTGGGGTGGGCAAAGTGGTCATCGGGGCGGTCACGGATTATGATCCATGGGGTTCGGCGATCGCGGCGAACGTTGCGGAAAAGTTTGGGCATTCGGTTTTCTTCGGGCCTGGAAAGGTGAAGCTTTCGGTCCTAAATGGAGTGGAAAGCGATCTTAAGAAGTTCTTCACGCCCCAGGAGATCGAGCATGGGAAGCGGGATCTGACGAAGTACAGCAAGTACAAAAAGAGCCAGGTGGATGAGTGGTTTGCGAAGACGGGAGGCATCGGCGGGGAGAGGTATGGGATCCATGTTGATCTGGCGGATCGGGGGAAGCTTCGAAAAGAAGTGGATCGCTGGGTGGGGAGTGTATGACGGCAAAAAAAGACAGGGCTGTCGTACACCTGTATGACAGGAAAATGGGGTCTGTCATGGTTTCCAGGATTGGGCGCTGTGCGCTCCTCTGGGAGGGTTTTGAGAGGCGGGGAAGGGCATCCTCTTCCTGGGGGTAAAAAGGCGACTCTGGGGGATTCTGGGGCGTCTGAGGAGGCGAAGGGCTGCGGGCAGGAGATCGAAGGGCCTGTGTGGGAACTATCGGATGTTACCGATACTTTCCAATCACTTATATCAAAAAGGGATGGTTTTGTGTGGGAAGTATCGGGAGGTCCCGTACATGAGGCCGATGGAGGCACTCTTACATACTCGCAACATTAGTCACATAACACAATTCCAAATCATCCCAAGAAAGATGATTCTTGTTTTGGCGGTACCAAGTAGTGCCAGTAACAATCGCTGTGGCTTCGAGGGCAGCTCTGTTCAAGTCATCGCAAGCGTCGCTGGCAGAGGTATGAATTTCAAGGTATTGGCAGTCAGACTGAGACTGCAAATAGTACTTTGCTTTTCGCAGAATAGCCCTAATAGCTTCGTCACCCAGCGTGGATTCAGACAGTGCTTCGTGAGCATTCTTTAGAGCGTTTTCAGGGTTTTCATACAAAAGGAAGGCAACAGCGTCCCAGCACATAAAGTCTTCTATTAATTTCGATAGCAGGGTTTGGCTTGTTAACCGAAAAATAACACTAGGGCCGTTTTTCTGAGCTTGCAAGAAACCTCCCGCGTAATAACCAATCTGCACTTCGGAATATGAAGTTTCTTCGCCTAGCAGATCTACAATGGTGACCTCACGCCCCCGCCACCGCATCTCGTTGATCCAGTTGCCCAACGCTGGAGACCCAAGCAAACAAATAGTCTCGTACACACTCGATAGCGAGCTAATGAATTTCAAGAAAGGAAGAGACTGCATTTCTTTCAGCGGAGAAAGTACGCGGGTGTTGGCGACAAATATGTTCAACCCGAAAACTTGATAGCGACTAATGTCTTCCCATTTGTTCGCCCTTTCCACTTTGATCAAATCTGGTTGACGCATCTCAGCTCCAATCCCGGGCGCAACGCAACTCAACGTCGTAGTATCCGCACAAATGGTTCGGTAAGATGTCTTCTGACGTCACCAGCCCACGTCTGCTGTCACAGTGAGCCCCCCTATCCTAGGTGGGCGGCAGTTGGCATTTTCACCCCGGTAGCATCGGATATACTTTGCAAGGATCAAGAATGATGGGAAATGGCCCCCGTGCCCACCAAGGTATTCTGCTCCACCACGGCAGCGCTTTTTTTCCTCCCGGGAGAGGGGCAGGATTAGGTATTTCTGTTCCGGGTGGTAGATGTTTCTTCCCAAAGTTATTGGGATCGTGCCAATGCGGTTTTCCTCCCCAGCCGGGTTTTCCTGGTTGGCCTGGGTGCCAATCTAAAGGTCTACCACTCGGATCCCTAAATCTTTGACCGGTCGGATCCTTGTGGGACGGGTCTGGAGTCCACTCGGGTGGCAGGCCGGTCGGGTCGCTAGGCAAAAGCATCAAGCCCCAGGGATCCACCCAGTTTACGGGATTGTCTTCGACATAGGCATACAAATTGGGGTCGTCCCATACCGGGTCCTCCCCAATAAACCTCCCCACCTGCGGGTCATAATATCTCGCCCTGTAAAAATAGAGGCCTGTTTCTTGATCCCATTCCCTGGACGTAAACCCAAAGCTGTGATTGACGCTCCCCGTAACGCTCAGGCGATTGCCGAAACTGTCTTCGGACACAGTTTGTTGAGCATCTCCCCACCAGCGATAGCTCTGATTGATGGTGCCTAAGCCGTCCGGCACGAGGAAGGTGTTGTCGTAGTTCCAGTTGCGTCCCCAGGGGTCTTGGATGGTTCGGGTTCCGAGTTGAGCCAGGGGCTCGTCGATCCCAGGGCCGTGGGCATAGGTCTGGGCGATTGATCCGGCGCCGTCGGTTTCGAATAGGATGTCTTCTCCATCGTAGGCGAATTTCTTGATATCGCCGTTTGCGCTCTTTGTGATGCGCCTGCCGAATACATCTTCGGACGACATAGGGGACTGCCAAATTACTATGATGCGACAAGGGAAAGAAGGCTTTGCA